>CAZMEV010000150.1:2927-6336 GCA_964565375.1 uncultured Spirochaetaceae bacterium | reverse complement strand
CTTGTAATCTCGGGGTCGCCGGTTCGAATCCGGCAGGCGGCTTGTTACGATATTTTCAGAGAATTCAAGCATCTACGCGGTTTTCGGAGCCTCCGACGTGCCTGCGTGACGTGAAATTGACACCGGAACAAGGCCCGGGCAAGGCCGCGAAATAAACGACAGAACCCCGGCAAATCCCCACAAACCTTTAACGCAGCTCACGCACCCTCTCTATACAGGTAGGTTAATCTGTTACCTGTAGTCGGGCAGGAACATGAGTAACAGAGCCCGCTGCGAAGGAGAGAGATTATGAAAAGGATTATTCAGATTATCGCTATTGTGTTTACTATTGGTATCGTTGCGGTGGCGTGTGAACCGGTTGAGATCGATGAAGATCTGGACATGGACGATCCGATGATGGAAGAGGAACTCTAAGGTTCCACTTCACGCGGTTCATTCCATTCCACGCGGTTCAGCCGCGGAAATGGTAAACGCAGAGACGAAAAAGGGACGACTTGCTCGTCCCTTTTTTTTTGCTGGTGCGCCCGGCAGGATCACGTACCCGATCGCCGGCACCTTCGCATGCCTCTCCGAAAAAACCGCGCTATCGCGCGCGATGCTACTGACGATCGCCCTTATCTGCGTGCCTTCCCGACCATTCCATGTTTCGTGTGTCGGCTTAATCGTGTCGACTGAACTCACGAAAGCGGTAGGTCACAACACCGTCGTCGGATACCTCCATGCTTACGCGCGTTCCGTCGCTCATGGATTGCAACTGTCGTTCGGCTTCCGCACCCGACAAGCCTATATCGGCGACCACATCCGAGACAGTAATCTCGCCGCCGTTCTTGCGGGCGAGAAGGTACACCTTCCGTTCTATTTCAGACTGTGACGGAAGACTATTATCGTCTTTCAGTCCAAGTTTCCGATCGGACTTCATTCCGGGGCGAACAAAAATGAAATACACCGTTATTGCAAACACAAAGGGAACCAGCATCCATACAAATGGAAAGCCGTGCATCATATAGCACCTCGCACGTATTTCTTGTAACCCGACCAGGATTGCGGGGTCAACGGCGGCCGGCCACCGAAAGACCTGCCGACTGCCGGCCAGCAACCCACCGGCTTGTTGCTGGCCGGCTACCGACTGACCGACACGCCGGCCGGCTACCCGCCGGCCGGCTCACCGGTGTCAGTTTTCAAAATCGGTGACGCCTCATCTCAATGACAGCAGTATCTTCTATTTTATGCGGTGTGAAATGTAAGCCTGTAGCTGACGCTATAGCATCGGTATATCTGTTCACAGACGTGTTCGTGGATATGAGAGCAGATGCGCGATGTGTTTATGCCGTGGGAGGCTCCTCATGCGAATACTGATCACTCTTCTATTCGGTGTTCTGTTGATTCTGACCGGGGTAAGCGTTTTCGCCCAGGATATAGTCGTGGGCGGTAAACTCGGCATAGCGGCAACATTTCTTAGTAGTTCCGGCTGGGATGACGTCATTAGTGAGAACGAAGAAAGTCCCGGTATTAGTGCAAACAACCTTATTGCCGCGGGCTTCTCCGTCGGCGCGTTCGCTATTATCGATATTACTCCGACTATCGCATTTCAGCCGGAGCTGCTCTATAGCCGCCGAACCGGAGGAATCAGGTATGAAGCGGACGATTCCGATGAGGAAACAACGCTCAGGCTGGTCCAGCACTCGATTGACTTCCCGTTACTTGTGAACGCCGGCTTGGCTACCGGGTTCGGACGTGTTTACGGTCTGCTCGGTCCTGAACTGAGTATCGTTCTCGGCGATGTACAAAAGAAAACCGACAACGCGGTCTCTTATTCGAGTTCACTTGAAACCGACAATTCTCTCATTTTTGCGGCGAATATCGGAGCTGGAGCGGCGTTCGACCTGGACGATTTCTCAATTCTCGCAGAACTCCGTTACAACCGTGCGTTTACCTCGGCGTTTAACGACGATGAGGAATTCAGGAGCCCGGTTTACAACGGCATCGGCGCCTTCATCGGTGCGGCCATTCCTCTGTAACCGAAACTCTAAGTAGAGAATCGGAGCGCCGGCATTGACTTACTCTTTGCCGGCACGCTACACCTCTCTTTCCGTCATTAATGCTTCTGAACGTGCCTGCTGTGAAGCAGAGGGGGTTTGGAAATCAGTGTCGCCAGCCCCCAATGTTTTCCAGCCCCCCCATCTTTTCCTTAGCGCCCTCTCAATCAGCTACCGATTTCCCACCAACACCCCCTAACGCGATAGCGCATCGGGCAAACCCATGGCATGATTGCACGCGAACCGGCGCAGCCCGGGCTGGACCGAGGAAAAACTACCGATCGTGGACCGAAAAAGCATGAAATCAGACCCTCTGCATAACCATAAACGCGATTTCCGGCGCTTCCCGTCAGGGCAACCGGCCGGCCATGACAAAGAGCGCCATTTACCGTCGACCCGAGCGCACAGCGGCACCAAACCTCGCAGCTCAATGCACCCCGTCCGAACAGCCACAGCTATCCTGTGCACGCTGTTCCTCGTCGCAGCGTGCGCCGGCGACGGAGAACCGGCGCTCACCGAACGGGTGACTGCCGCAATAGAAGAGCACGGCTGGCCGGAGCTTACCGGGGAGGTCTGGGAGGCGATGAGCGTTTCGGCGCTCGATGATATCCTCAGCGAACAGCGAGTCGGCTCGCGTACCGATAACGGACTCAGCGCCCTTATGTTCGCGGCACGGCACAACGCCGACCCCGATGTCGCTTCCTACCTGATTGAGGCGGGGGCCGGCGTGAACGCGCGGGACGGGAATGGACTCAGCGCGCTTATGCACGCAGCCGAGCGCAACGAGAGCGCGGAGGTTGTGCGAACGCTCCTTGACGCCGGAGCCGATGTGCACGCGACCGACGACGGTCACGGGTCGACCGTTCTCATGAGGGCGGCCGGATGGAACACGAATCCCCGGATCGTGGAACTGATTATCGAGGCCGGCGCCGAAGTTAACGAGCGGAATGCTCGCGGGCATAGTGCGCTTATCCTGGCTGCGATGAATAACGAAAGCAACGCCGTGCTTGAGCTGCTCCTGGACGCCGGAGCGGAAGTCGATGCGGTCGACGATCAGGGACGCAGCGCGCTCATGTGGGCGGCGAGGGCAAGCTCCAACTCAGCCGTGGTCGAAGCACTGATTGAGGCAGGCGCCGACGGACAGCGTGTCTGCGACGATGGTATGACCGCCCGGGACTACATTGAAGGCAACGATACTTTAGAGGGAACCGACGCGTACTGGCAGTTAAACGATCTGCGCTACGAGTAAGCTTCTCTCAAGACGCAACCGTGAGAGCATTCCGGCCGAACCGGCCGAAGAAGGCGCCACCGTAACGTGAGACCCGCCACCCTGAAACCCGCTACCGCAAAGAGGGCCCGCCGGCGAGCGGGCC
>CAZMEV010000150.1:0-2827 GCA_964565375.1 uncultured Spirochaetaceae bacterium | reverse complement strand
CGCCACCCTGAAACCCGCTACCGCAAAGAGGGCCCGCCGGCGAGCGGGCCTTTTTTCGAGTTTCGTTTACAATGGGGGCCGCTCGGGGGGCGCCTGGCGCCACCTGGGGGGCCTGGCGCCACCTGGGGGGCCTGGCGCCACCTGGGGGGCCTGGCGCCACCTGGGGGTAATGCGCCACCTGGGGGCCTAATGCGCCACCTGGAGGGCGCGGATAGGTGTCCGAAAATCCACTACCGGAATTTCTCAAGCCGGACTACACTACAGATCCGCTTCCCATTCCTCCCGGATATCCTCTTTGGCATCGTCCCATGCATCGCTGACGGTTCGCTCGAGGTTCTCTTCCATCTCGACTCGATTTGCTTCGAGTTCAGCTCGCAATCGTTCGACGAGGTTGTTGGTCCACCGTTGTCGGATGCCGGCCTCAGCCGATTCCCACTGTGCATCCGCGGCCGCCTCGGCTTCATTCACGGAAACCATTAAAGCGCTGCCTTCTTCAGCTTCAGGTGAGCCGGGCTGATTCTCGAAAAGTGTCTCGAGGGTTACTCTCGCGCTCTCGTAGTCCTCGTTTTCGAACTGCGCCCGGGCGTCTGAGAGCAATCTTCCTGCCTCATGGCGCGATGTGTCGAGTTGTTCGGAGAGTTCGTCGATTCGCTCGTTCGCGCTGCTCACCACCGAGACACTCATTACGGCAAAGACCAGCAAACCGCCAATGACGGCACTTATAGCCCTATTAACGTTCAATTTCTGTTTGTCGCTCAGTTTCATATGATCCTCCGGATCAGGTTCTACGAGTCCGGAGCACCTCGATGCGCCGGACTGATAGAGGGATAACGTTAATCCGAGCTGCGAATTAACTGGAGTCGGTGTCAGAAGAACGTTCTCCGAAGCGGCTCTATTTTAAAGATACGGCTCGCGGGACACTAAGGAAAGGAGCTGACGACAATGTGTCAAATCGTTATCGAGCGACGTCGCCATGACCGCCCGTCGCGATGACCGCCCGGGGTTCGATTTCCGACCTTCGAGCGGGGGTATTACCTCCGCCTTCGGCTACCGAAGCCGTTTCCGCTCGGTTGCCTGAAGTACGCGCTTTCGAATACGAATGGACTTCGGCGTGATCTCAACAAGCTCATCGTCCTTTACAAAGTTAATCGCCGCCTCGAGGGTCATTACATGGGGTGGGGTAAGAATAACGTTGTCGTCTCGCCCCGCCGCACGCATATTGGTAAGCTTTTTGGTCTTCGTCGGATTCACTTCGAGGTCGTTATCGCGATTGTGTTCGCCGACAACCATCCCTTCGTAGACCAGCTCTCCGGGCGCGATGAACATTGCCCCCCGCGGCTCCAGATTGAACAGCGCGTAGGGTACTGCCGTACCCTGCCGGTCACTGACGAGCGATCCGGTGAAGCGGCTCGGGAAATCTCCGCGATACCGCTCATACCCCTCCAGATACCCGTTCATAATGCCGGTTCCCCGGGTATCGGTCAGGAGCTCGTCTCGAAACCCGATCAGCGCCCGCGACGGTACACTGAACTCCAGTCTCGCGCGCCCGTTCCCGTGGTTCGTAAGGCTCTCCATTCGCCCCCGGCGCACCGAAAGCTTCTCGGTAACCACCCCGGTAAACTCCTCGCCGCAGTCGATAAAAACCCGTTCAATCGGTTCGGTCAGCGAGCCGTCGTCCGCCTTGCCGTAGATAACCTCCGGGCGACCGACGCACATCTCGAAGCCTTCCCGGCGCATGGTTTCAATGAGGATCGCCATCTGAAACTCACCGCGCCCGCTTACGAGGAAGCCTTCCTTGTCCGCGCTCTCCTCGACCCGAAGCGACACATTACGAAGCGTTTCACGCTTCAACCGCTCGCCGAGTTTCGTTGCCTGTACATGTTCGCCCTCACGCCCGGCGTATGGCCCGGTATTGCGAAGAAAGAGCATGGAAACCGTCGGCTCATCGACGGTAATGCGGCGCATGGCCCGGGGCGAATCCTTCGTACAGATGGTATCGCCGATGTGCACTTCATCGAGACCTGAAAGCACGACCACATCCCCGGGTTCGGCCGATGCCGCCTCGATAATCGACAGTCCGTCGTACACCTGAAGCTTGTTAACCTTAAGCGGTTTCGATTCACCCGCCGCGTCAATGCGGACAAGCGAATCGTTAGCCCGGACTATCTGATTCCAGGTTTTTCCTATCGCCAGGCGCCCGAGAAAGTCCGAATACCCGAGATCGCTCACAAGCATCTGGAACGGCTTCTCCGTATGCACGACCGGCGGCGGGATCACCTCCTGAATCATGTCGAGGAGCACATCCAGGTTTTCGCTTGGTGCGTCGAGATCCCGGTACGCGATCGCGTCAGTGGCAATCGCGTAGAGCAGGGGAAAGTCGAGCTGCTCGTCGTTGGCATCGAGGTCTATGAACAGCTCGCTGACTTCCTCCACGACCTGGGCCGGGCGGGCATCCTTGCGGTCGATCTTGTTAATAACCACGATTACCGGAAGCCCCGCTTCAAGCGTTTTGTTCAATACGAACCGCGTCTGCGGAAGCGGACCTTCCGCCGCGTCGACAAGCAGCAGCGCCCCGTCGGCCATGCTCAGTGCCCGCTCGACCTCACCGCCGAAATCCGCGTGCCCCGGCGTATCGATAATATTAATTTTCGTGCCCTGCCACTCGATCGCACAGTTTTTCGCGGCGATCGTGATTCCCCGCTCGCGCTCGAGATCCATGCGGTCCATAAGCCGCTCTTCCACGTTCTGCCCCTCCCGGAACAGCCCGCTTCTGCGGAACATTGCGTCGACTAAGGTGGTCTTTCCGTGATCGACATGCGCGATTATC
>CAZMEV010000149.1:0-6354 GCA_964565375.1 uncultured Spirochaetaceae bacterium | reverse complement strand
GCCCAGCCGCACCGGATCAAGTACAAGAAGCTTATACGCTGAGGAAGCCGCGGAACTTGTCGTGACCAATGGCCATGTGCTCGGTGTCAGGCGGCAGGCGCTGAGGCGCTTCAGCGCCTCAGCGCCTCAGCGCCTGCCGGATCTGGATAAGTCCTCCGCCGTCATCGAGCGCGTCAACGATAGCTGAGACCACCTGGCTCTCCGGCCGTTGGCGCGCCCTGCCTTCGGAATACAGAGAAGCGAGCGCGCTGTATGAGTCCGCCGAGAGGGCGCTCTCGAGCATGGCCCGGCCAAGGTCCAGAAGCGTTTCGTCGGAAAGTGCGTCGATCCCGGAAATCTGGGTCAGGGTGAGAAAAACCTCGCGGGCGTGTCGGGCTGACTGAGCGTATCCGAGAAGTCTGCTGAGGGTCTCGCCGCCGGCGTTCGTCTGCAGAAATACGATCGCCGATTCGAGAGTTGCTGCATCCTCCCGAACCGATGGTGCGTCCCCGGCCTGTTCGACTGCCCGCTGCGCGGTGATAAGCCGGTCGACGTAGCCATCGAATACGGCGACGATGTTGTCGGGAGGCACGCGTTTCACGGCAGCCTCACGCAGGAAACGCTGTACAAGCTCGTCGGCGCCTGCGCTGTCGGCCGCCCGATCGTAGATCGAACGAAGGTCATCGGCCACGTCTTCGTACTGGTCGGCCCCGGGTACGGTTTCAAGCCACTGGTCAATTGTGAAACTCTGCGCCGGTAGTATTCCCACCGCGATACACAGCATAAACACAAGAGAGATACCGAAGCTGAAACGGAAGTCCAAGCGTATCACAGGCTTATCACCGATTTTTCCCCGCCGAAGGAGTCGGGAATAGTGCGATCCGCAGTGGGATCGGGAATGACGAGCTCACCGTCTATAACGAAATTATAAGAGTATGCACGATTGTCGCGCAGGTCGAGCGTGGCGTTCCATGTTACTCCATCTTCAGCGAGGGTCAGTGGAGTCGCCTGCGGATCCCAATCGTTGAAATCACCGACGAGGGAGACATCGGCGGCTTCGGGCATGGCTACGCGGAACTGCACCGTGACAGTATCGCTATGTTCGCTTGTTTCAACAATCGTGGTCTCGGCATTTCCGCTGCCGCGGTGGTAGCCGAGTGAGTAGCCTACGATTGAGGCTGCGCCGACGACGAGTACCAGGGAGGCTGCGAGTGTAAGTGCCCGCATCCCTGCACCGAAACGGCGCTGCGGATATGCTGCCGTTCCGGGTGCATCGTCAGTTGAATTCAGTACGGTTTGTGCCGCCGCAATGGGTTGTTCGGTGGTTTTCGATGTTCCGGCTGTCTTTTCTGCCAACACCGATTGCATAATGCGAGATGTATTCTGGATTTCCGACGTTGCCTCGGCATCTCGCTTGAGAAGCGGAAGGAGGGGCTTCAGTTTCCCGACGTCCTCATGATTCTGCTCAATAGCGGACTGAAGGGCTTGAAACTCCGAGTGCGTGATTTCTCCGGTTTCTTCCCAATGCTCCAAAACCTGCTGGATTCTTGCCGCGTCCATTTCCGCTGTCTCCCTCACTATCCTATTACCATGGTAGTTACGTTCCGGTTGCAGTGTCGACAAGAATTTGTCGAAGCGTTTTCCGTCCTCGGTGAAGCCGTGATTTAACGTTTTCCCGGCTCAATTCGAGAGCCTCCGCAATCTCATCGACCGACTGCTCTTCAAAGTAATACCGTTGTACAACTTCCTTCACAGACGACTTAAGTGTTCCGACCGCTGCGAGTATCGCTTCGCGGTCGGATCGTTCGGCGAGCTCGTCCGCTGGACCACGAAGAGAGGCATCGGCGCTTTCGTACTCATAGGGGGCTTCCCGGTCGCGGCGCCGCGCTACCATCGCGTAGTGCGTCTTTACCTGGTTCAGCGCGATACCGCGGATCCACGCCCCGAATGATCTACTGGTTCGAAATGTTGAAAGCGAGCGATACGCCCGCAGGAACACCTCCTGGGCAATATCGTCGGCTTCGGTGCTGTTATGTGCGTATTTGAGACACACCGATCGCACGTCGCTGATGTGAGATTTCACGAGCTGTTCGAACGCTGAAGTGTCCCCGTTCAAGGTTCGGCGCACAGCCTCTACTTCAGCTGAAGCATCCGGTTCGTGTTTCACTGGCGCTGAAGCTATCCCCTTTCGCCCGGCAATTCAACGATGTCCTCAATCAGGCGGTTCCGGCGTTAGACGCTGTAGTGCGCAGTTTCGCAGCGTTGTCGAGCAATGCGTCGGCATTGGCTTCCAGGTTCGAAAGCACGAGATCGAGCTGCGCGCGACGCGCGCTGTCCATATCCGGGCCTGCCCGACGTCGCTCGAGCTCGAGCATGGGCTTTACCTCACGCCGGACGCAGGTCGCAAGCTCTGTGCAGGTGCGGGCAAGTTCGGCCGCCGATTCCGTGTCCAGGGGGTGGGGCAGATTCTCCTCTCCGCCGCTGACAAACCAGTCTATGGCTCGCATACGCTCGCGCGATAGGTCGCTCGCGATGAGATATCTTCGAACTATCGCATTGGTCCAGAACCAGGTGAGTCCCTCGATTACCGGGGATAGTATCCGTTGATGTTCAGTGTCTTTTTGGGTCATAGGCATTTGTTGTTTCCTTTTGCTACTCCTACTCACGGGATACCGATGCGGTTGCATCGAGCGAATCGAATTTTTCCGGCCCATCCGTGCAACCGGGAGCCGGGATAGACGGTAGAGGTGGGTGAAACACAGATTACCGGAACAGAATCCGGTTCATTCGTGTGCCGATGCCGCTCCGGCATCGCATTACGGATTACAGAACGCCAAGGAGAGGAGAAACGCTATGATGTATATACTAAACGAACGAACGGGCAGTTTGTCCCGGATTCGTTTCGCCGCGCTCTGGTTAGTGGCCGCCGCAATACTGTTTGTGGCTCCTGCCGCCTTTGCTGCCGGTGAAGCCGAAAATACCGAAGCCGAGCGCGAACGTATCGAAGAGATTGTCGGGGAGTATGCCGATGCGACAATCGACGATGAAAACGAGCGCGATGCCTTTAACGAGGAAGTCGTGGGCGAACTTTCACAGCGGCTCGTGGATGTACAGGGGCTTGAGATTGCCCTGCGCGCATTCGAGCTCGACGAAGATGCCGATGGCGGCGAGTTCGCGCGGTCTGTTGTCGAGTTTGTCGATCGCACCGACGAGCGTATTCGAAGGGGCGAGCCGGCACACCGAGCGGCGGTTGAGGCACGTGAGAGAACTCGCGGTCGAGTACCTGAACATGTTACCGCCGGCGAGCAACAGCGCGAACGCTCGCGAGAGGTGCGCGAACGCGCGACCGATCGCACGGAACAGGTGCGCTCCCGGGTTCCTGGTGCCGATGGCGATAGTCCAGCGCGACGTGGGCGGTAGTCGCAACGGCAATTCTCGCTTACGTATCGCTAATATCTCGCTAAGCGGATTCCCGGATGCCTGCGCCTCCGGGAATCCTGTTTTCAGTTTCCCGTATAAGGAGAGCTAAAAATGAAACGGACAGTGCCATTTATGCTGGCTGCAATTGCCCTGGCATTTTCAGGAATCCACGGATTCGCCCTCGATCTTACGGCAAGCTCGGGAATCGAGCTGGACCTCGATGCACACGGCGAACGAGCCGCCGAAGCGTTCGCCGGTATTCTTGCAGATGTAGATGCCAGGCTTTCGCCGACGGTTACTATCGATAACCGAAGCCGCCTGCGAGGTGGTATTGATGTAGAAACGCGGGATACTCGCGGTCTCGGCGAGGCGCGAACCGGCATTACCTACCGTGCCGCTCCATTCACTGCTCGTCTCGCAAACGATACCGTTGCACAGATTACAGGCGACGGGACAGGCGACTATATTGAGACCGACCTTGCACTGAATCTCTCCTGGGGAACTCCCGACTACTCGGTTTTCTTTGAGCCCGGCGCGGAATGGTATTTTGCAGGGATTACAGATGTCGACCGGCGTGTTCGCACCGGGGTTTCGACTATGCTTGGTGACGATCTGATAGCTGATGTAAGTGCTGAGCTCGGTGACAGAACCAATGACGAGCGGTATCAGATGCGAATCTCAGGCGAGGCGGAACTAAACTGGTACAACACCGGAGCTTCCACTGTCGGGCTGTCCGCCGGAGCCGGCCGGTTTGTCTCTCAGGACGAGCAGGAGTTCGACGGTCAGGACCTTCCTATCTGGACATATTCGCAGTTTGCAGTGGGACCGAGGACAGCATTTCGTCCCACATCGGTCAGCCGGGTCGGTCTGGATGTGCCCGTGCGGATACGGCGGTACGATCACAATTACATTGCCGGCGGACAACTCGGTGATAACGCTCAGATCTCCACACAGGTACGGCCCGATTTTACTGTATCGGTATGGCCTGCCGAGTACCTGGAACTTCGAAGCGAACTCGGCGCCACGATTAAGAGATCGAACACGCCGGCGCTCGAGCAAACGGGAATGACAGCCGGTTTATCCGCGCATTTCGCATTCTAGATTAGCGTTTTATGTTGTGGGCACCGGATACAATGTGCCCACGAGCCGCCTTGGGGGCGCTCAGGCGGCCGGGCAACCGACCGGAGTCGTTCAGCGTAACGCAGTGATAAGCGCCTCGGCCGAATCGGCTCCGAGAACAGCCTCCCGCACCGCCTGGTTTCGCAGGCGGGAAGTGAGCGCAGCGATCAGCTGCAAATGCGGCCCCGTGTGCTCACGCGGGGATACGACGAGCACTATAATTCGTGAGGGGGAGCCGTCCACCGCCTGGAAATCGATGCCCTCCGGAGCCACGCCGACGGCCACTGCAGTCCGGTGAGCGCCGGTGCTTCGTGCATGGGGCAGGGCAACTTCGTGCTCCAGTCCCGTGCCGAGCGAACGTTCGCGGGAAAGCACATCGTCGAGCACCGTTCCGGCGTCGGTGAGCGCTCCACACTCTGAAAGTCGCTTCACCAGCTCCTCAATCGCCTGTTCGGAAGTTTGCGCGGTGACAGGAAGCGCGATCGAGCACACACTCAAAAACTCACCAAGATTCATCGAAACGCGCTTCGCACCGGCTCGGGAACCGTCAGGATCAACTGACTTTGGAGTTCGCTTTCTGCGCCCGATTTTCCTTGATGGTGTTGGAGAATGATCCGAGCCTGCCGCCTCACGCCGCAATTCAGGAGGAACCTCGATCGTGGTAAGCGTTCGAATGCGTTCGTTTACGTGGATGATCGCCTCGTTGAGAATCGTGTTAAGAAACTCTGAATCGGCTGAGTTGCCGGAAAGCTGTATTTCGCCGTGTTTGCGCCTGAGAGTGAACGCATGCGATCGGTCACGAAGACTGTAGATTGCGCCGTCTATATCCATGCGGTGAATGAGAAATCCGTCGCGTTCCATCGCGCGAAGAATTGCCGCGGTGACAAGCTCAGCGATTTCGTCGTTCGGGAAGGACACCGACCGTAACGTCGATTGATGCAGCCCTTCTCGCGCGGTGGTGCGCGGGCGGCTCGAAGTGAGAAGCGTTCCAAATAGCGGAGTTGCTACCAGGGTGGAAATTATGATCATAAGAGTAAGTACTTTTAAAGCGGTAAGCGGGAGTATTCCTGTAGCCACCCCGATTCCCGCGATTACGATGCCGACCTCACCGCGCGGTACGGTACCGAGTCCTGTAAGCAAACTGCCGAACCAGGTGAATCCGCCGAGGCGAGCCGGAATCATGGCGCCGATTGTTTTTGCCGCACCGGAGAGCAACGCGAAGGTTATCGCCGGAAAAAGGACCGACGGGGTCAGTGCGATCCGAACATCAACAAACATACCGAGCACCGCGTAAAGAATCGGAATGAAAAAACCGGCGAGCGGCTTAATGCGCTGTTCGAAGGAGGTCGAAAGCTCGGTCCTGCTCAAAGCCAATCCAACGCCGTAGGCGCCGGCCACCGCGGCGATACCCATAGCCTCAAACAGTCCGGACACAAGGAGTGCCGCTGCCAGCGACAGAATAGCCAGGGTGTTCGGAGAGAATATCCGCATTGCCACCCGCGTCGTGCCGCGGGCTGCGTACAGGAGGATCGCATAGGCGACAATCCAGAAGGCAAAGGAACTGATAAGGGGGGCGGTAAGCCTCCGCGTCTGCGCAAATCCCTCCGACAGCATGGGTACCCACGCGGACCCTTCGGCTGAGACGGATGGTATCGAAAACCCCATTCCCGTTCCGGAAAGCCCCACTGCCGCCGATAGCAGAATAATGGCCAAGCCGTCGTGAAAGAGGGAGCTTCCAAGAATTACCGAACCTTCGGGCGCGGCGAGCCGGTGCCGACTCGCGAGTACGCGGGCTTGCACCCCAATGGAGGTAGAAACAGAGGCTGCCATGATAAA
>CAZMEV010000148.1:0-6362 GCA_964565375.1 uncultured Spirochaetaceae bacterium | reverse complement strand
TTGCATTTTCGCGCCCGGCAGAAGAGGCCGGGCGTTGCATTTTCGCGCCGGCCAGAGGAGGCCGGGCGTTGAGTTTTCGCTGCGGCCACGAAAGGCGGGGCGTTGCATCTTCGCGCCCGGCGTCGGGGGCTTGCTCCTCACGCGGAAAAGCTGAGCCCAGGCTGACGAGTTTTGCATGTGAACGGTGAAGCGGGGCATCGCGGGCTGGTGCTCATAAAAAGCTGAGCCCAGGCTGACGAGTTCTGTTTTGCGAAAACTTGCGATGCTTGCCTTCAGCGCACCGATTCAGCTGAAGCCTCATGCGGCGAACTGCAGGCGACGTGCCCTATGAGGCGAGAAAGTCCATGAAGTCCTCGACGAGTGCCTGCCTGAGTCTGCTTTCTTCCATAAAGTCGCTGTCAGGATATCGGCTGATTACTGCCGAAAACTCACGCCACGCAACCTGAAGGTTGCCGAACGGGTCATATCCGTTGCGCCCACCGAGTTCAGGAAAGAGGGTATCGCGAATCGTGTCATCAAGCAGCGCTGATCCGTAGCGGTAGTGCTGGTAGGCATTGCGGTTGTACTTGGTAGCGTACGGATTAGTGTCGTGCTCGAGAAACATGACCTGGTAAAACCGGGTGGCAAACGCATAAAACCTGCTGACCGGATGTTCTTCGACCAGTGGGCCGTGGCGGGTCCATAGCTCTGCGAACCGGTCGAGGCCCTTCATAACAAGTCGGGTTGCCTTACGATATTTCAGTCTGTGTGGGCCGTCATAGCGAAGTCGGAAATTTTCAAGGCCGAATTGAAAGTAAATATAGATGCCCTCAACAATCTGCTGCCGCACCTCGCTGAACTCACGAAGGCCCTGTGTGCTCGGCGCGGAGTTCGGGCGTCCGGCACTCGCTGCGCTTCGCCCGGGTCGTGTTCCCCGGCGCGCGCCGCTGCGGGACTCCCTGCGAGAGTCGCGGGCGGTTGAATGCCTGCCTGTGGAAGGTCCGGCTCCAGCTTGGCGTTCTGCCCGGGGTCTTTGCGTATCGTCATGGGTCTTGCCTGCGTCTTCCTTCGTCCCATTGGTGCTTTCTTGCCCGTTTTCGAGACTTTTGCGAATTGTTTCGTAGGCGAGATTAATGGAGGTCATGTGACTGGTTGCCCATTCCAGACGGTCGCTGTTGGAGTCAGGATGGTAGCGTTTGGCGAGGCGTCGAAAGGCGCGGTTTAATTCGTCGGGCGTCGGATTCGGATGCAGACCGAACACCCGAAGCGCTGTTTCAAGCTGCATTTTGGGTACCCAGTATAGACGCTAGCCTTCGGTCATTCAACGATCCTATGCGGGAATCGACGGTAGTTAGGTGGCGTGAGTGTTTGCGCTTGAACGAAAAGAAGGTTATGTTTCGGGACAGGAGAAAACATAATGGCAAAATTCCAGGACTTATTCGTTGCGTACCAGAAGGGACAACTCCCCGCTGAGGGAGGGTTTATTGTCAGCTCGTTTTTCGACGAAGAGAGCACGTATACACGCTATGAGGCGATTTCGTATTCGAATGTAAAGGATATGTTTCCCGCTGAGGACAGCCTGACATTTCAGGCCGAAGGCGCCAAGGTGTTCATACTTGTCGAGCCTCGCAACTACTCAAAGAAGCATATCGAGCCGGCGTACCGCGATAACAATTACGCGATCCCGTACCGCTTCAAGGAAGTGGACGTGCATAAGTCCAGTCGTGATGATCGCATTATGATTGGTAAGGAGCCGGTGATCAGTTATTCCTCATTCACGGTGCTCAAACCGTCGGGGTCGAACTTCGCCTACATGTTCTATCCGTCGGAAGACCTGCTGCAGGGCTTGCAGAAGTTCTTCCAGGAGTCCCTGCGTAAGGATGCCCGCATTCCAATGCGCGACGCCAAAATAGCGACTGACCTCTTTCTGGCCGTTTTTAAGAAGATAATCGTAACGCCTGCGGGGGAATAAATGTCGGCAACGCTTCTGCTGCATGTACCACGGTCCGGTCCGGTCGGGAGCGGGGGCGAGGCTCTGGCCAGATTCCTCATCGAAGAGGGAGGGGGAGTGTTTTCCCGTCTGCTCGTATTTCCGGCCCATGTGGATTCCTGGCGTGAGTCGGTCGTGGAGGTACCCGAGCTGCCGCAGGAAGACAGTCTTCTCACGGTGTCGGATGAACTCAGCAGCTCTGCGACTTCGCTCGGCCGTGCGCTGGCTGACTCCTTTTCCCATGAAGTGTCCGAGTACGCGATACGGGCGCTTTCGGATACTGCGGCTGTTCGAGGGCGGTGTGGATTCACCTATGCATCTCATCCGGACGCCGTATTTCCCAACCGCGACGCGAGTTTTTATGACGCTCTGCATTTTTCGGTTGCTCCTGAACCACTGCCGGGTCAGCAGCGCAGGGAAATGATTCGCTGCATGTATGGAATCCTTTTTGCTGCCGCCGGTAGTCCGGTAGTCTCCCTCGCGCAGTTCGGTAACGACGAGCTCGGGCAGTCTGGTGGTGGGGAGCAGGAGGGCGCCTCTGCGGCCCGCGGTACCGCAGAGATTTTCGAGCAACTGGCTGCCGAACTCGGGGCTCCAGACTCGGAGCTGTTCGGCATTTGGAGCGACACGATGGAGCTCCTGTATATCCGCGAATGCATTTCCTCCTTGCGGGAAGACGACATGCCGGAACATATACTCGATACCGGTGGCAGCGGTGTCGCAGTGTTGCGCGGGGATCCGGCAGAGCCTGATTCGGAGCTTTTACTGGCCCTTGCCAATCCCACCAGCGAAGTAATTGAAGTCAATATTGATCAGAGAGCACTTGGTGGCCGAGTCCCGACTGTTATGCGGGAACACATTTCCGGTGACAGTGTGTTTGTACCCCAATCGGGCAACCATGTCCTTTCGCTGGATCTGGAACCGTATGAGCTCATGTGGCTTGATCTTTCGAACGAGGTTGTGTGAGACGTCGTCATGGAGTCACATTGCACCATACGGGTATGCGCGAGTACACTGATGCTGCGCCATACTTATGGTACTGGGAGTTAGATTTACGTGGGTACACGAAACACCGACTCGGGCATCTTTGAAGCAATTCATCGACGCAGTAACGAGCATGATACGCTGCTATGTGTCGGCCTTGAGCCGCAGGTTGACTCTACACCTAACGTAAAAGAAGAGATCGTAGCGGAGAACCGGCGTATTATCGAAGCAACCGCCAACCATGCGGTTGCGTTCAAGCCGACGCTCTCGTTCTATGAAGCCCACGGGGCCTCGGGCCTCGAGGCACTCACGGATACGATCGCAGCCATCCCCGACGATATACCGGTCATTCTCGACGTAAAACGTGGCGACAGCGGTGCCGCCGGCTTCGCCGATGCGCGATTGGCGGTAGAGGGGTTTGGAGCACGGGCACTTACTGCAAATCCCTACCTCGGATCAGCCGCGGTCAAGCCGATCCTCGATTATCGGAATGTGTGCGTTTTTGTGCTGTGTCGTACCGCCGCCGAGGAGCGGGGGGAGTTTCAGGAGCTTGATCTCGCAGAAACAGGGGAACCCTTTTTTCTCCATGTTGCCGACACGATGCTCGGTCTGTCGCCGAGAGTTGGTCTCATAGTCGATGCCGGGGACGGAGCATCCCTTCGTGCCCTGAGATCCCGATTCCCCGGCCGGTGGTTCCTCGCGCCGCAGGTTGGTGGCGCCCTGGCATCTGCGGGCGACGCAGTGCGAAACGGCGCTGACGCCGATGGCGGCCGTATCCTGCCGGTGGCGGTCGATGCGATACGCGACCGCGATGAGCCGGAAACCGCCGCTCGGGCTTTGCGTGAGGAGATCTCCCGGGCTCGAAAGTCGGTGAAGAAGCGGGGAACGCTGCCTCCGTCCCAGTACTCGCGTGCCTCTGCCCAGGCTGAAGTCGCTCAAACCGGAAAGGAATCGGCATCGAGTGCGTCAGGCGATACGCTGAAGCAGCGTCTTCTATCCGCAATATTCGAAAAAGGGTGCTTTCAAACGGGGCATTTCCGTCTGCGAGCGGGTGGACCAAGCCCCTACTATATAGATTTGAGCAGAATGGCGGGAGAGCCCCCTCTTCTCGAACTCGCGGCCGAAGCGTATGCACGGCTTGCGCGCGAAATCGTGTTTGACCGATTCGCCGGCTTACCGGTTGAGGCGCTCCCGCTCGCGACGGCGCTCAGTCTGCATATGTCGTTGCCGCTCATTTATCCGCGTGTTCCACTGAAAGCGCACGGTTCGGGCAACCGAGTGGAAGGAGATTTCGTGTCGGGCGAGCGGGCGCTCCTTGTCGATGACCTTATTTCATACGGAAAGAGCAAGCTTGAAGCTGTTGAAGTGCTCCGTGCCGAAGGCCTTGATGTGCGTGATCTGATTGTCCTGGTACAACGCGGCAGCAAAGGAGAAGCGGACCTCGACAGGCTCGGGGTCCGCCTGCACGCGTTTCTTCACGTTAATGAAGTAATGGAGGCGGGCGTCCGCGACGGATACATTTCAGCGGACGAAAAGGCGCGTATTGACGCCTACCTGCAGCGGGAAGGTTAACCTGGCTTGATCTGTGTGAACCCTGATTAAGCTGGGAGCTTACCCTGATTAACCTGGGTTGATCAGGGTAAACTCTGATTAACCTGGGAAGGTTAACCGGTAACCCGCTCCACGTACTCTCCGGTCTCGGTGTTAACAAGCAGTTTGTCACCGTCCTTAATAAAAAGCGGCGCTTTGACTTTCAAGCCTGTTTCCAGCGTCACCTGCTTTGTGGCGCCACTGACTGTGTCACCTCTGAGTGCCTCAGGCGCATCGGTAACTTCAAGGGTCATTTTCAGCGGAAGCTTTATGTCGATCGCTTCCCCTTCCCACACCACAAGTTCATAGGTTTCACCCTCTTTGAGATAATTAAGCTTTTCCTCGAGACCGCTGAGCGGCACTGCGAACTGCTCGTAGGTCTCCGTGTCCATGAAGTGAAAGTTTTCCCCGTCGGCGTAAAGAAATTGTGCGCCGCGTTCTTCGACTTCCGCTTCCTCGATCTGCTCGTGTGACTTGATCGTCTCTTTCAGTGTCTGCCCGCTTTTCAGGCTCTTGAGTTTCACGCGCACAAAGGCCTGTCCCTTTCCGGGGTTAACAAATTCCCGCTCGGTGACGAGATACGGCTCGCCCTTGATAAGCAAGCAAACACCCTTGCTGATCGCTCCAGCTCGAATCATGTGATTATTTCCTCATTTTCCTGCTACAAAAATGTCTGAAGGCCGTCTGTTATTCGCTCAGCGTATCATGAAGCGGCGATAAGATCACCCCCTCAATGCTCTCGGCTCCCGTTATGCACATAAGAAGCCGATCAATCCCCAGTGCTGCCCCAGCGACGAACCTGGTTTCAGCGAGGGAGTCGGCCATATCGTCCGCCTCAGGCACCTCGGGTGCCCCGCGGTTACGGCGTGCCGTGTTCTGGCGTTCGAAGAACTTGCGAATTGCGTCCGGATCAGTCTCTTCGGCGAAACAGTTGGCGACTTCAATTCCCGACAGATACAGTTCCCAGCGGTGTTTCGTAACCCCGGTGTCATCCGTGCGTGCGAGTACATCGGAGGTTGCAGGATAATCGGTTAGAAACACCGGAGCATTGGTTGGAAGCGATGGCTCTATAAGATGCGCCATGGTGTAGTCGAACGCATCGTTCCAGGAGGCGTCGTCTGCAAGCGGCATCCCGCGCTTGCGGCAACGTTCCACCAGGCCGCCGTCTTCCTCCGATCCACTGGACCCGTAGAGTGAAAGCCCGGCGTATTTCTCGAACGCCTCTTCCACGGTCAGCTGTACCGGTTCGGCGTTCAACATAGTCAGAGCGTTGCTGTTCCCAGCCCATCCTCGTAGAGCCCGATCGCGCAGCAGGTACCGAAGATAGCTTCCTGTCCTGCGCAGGAGATCCATCTCGTCGACACCCGTTTCGTAGTATTCGAGCATCATGAACTCCGGATTATGATAGTGTGAGAGATTCTCACGATTACGGAAGCAGTGCGCGAGCTGAAATACCCGTCCTCCGAGTGAGCCGACCACCGGTTTCAAATAGCGTTCGGGCGAGGGAAGAAGATACAGCGGTGTCGTTTCTCCCTCATCGTACGGATGTTCGTATTCTGTTCTGAACAGGTCGATGTGTTCCTCGGGGATTACCGTGGGCGTGAGGTGAGGCGTATCGACTTCGAGGTAGCCCTCGTTATGAAAAAACTCCCGGGTTCTTCGAAGCAGATGCGCGCGCGCCCGGATCATCTCCTCGTTCATCGGAGTTTGCAAGGTAGCAAAGGGTGAGTGTGTGGGACAACAGGTAAAAGCTTCCGACCTTACTTACTGTCCACCAAATTGGTGGAAATGGCCCGAAATTCTGCAATCACCGCACACC
>CAZMEV010000147.1:0-6491 GCA_964565375.1 uncultured Spirochaetaceae bacterium | reverse complement strand
TCGAGACGTGGCCGACGGGAACCCACAGGCTGTTCGCCCTGCGCGAGTACTGCCTGTACGATGATGATGAGCGCGAGCTCCTGCGTGCGAACAGCGCCTGGCTCGTTCTCGACGGCGAAAGCCGCAAACCGCGAAAGCCGGGCCCTGTCGTTGAAGGGCGGAACATTCCGCTTAATCCCGGTAATTACGACGAGGCTCCCGGGAAAATTGCTCCGCCGGACGAAAACACGACCGATCGCTATGAGCTTCGCGTGCGCTACAGCGACATCGATGCTCAGCGTCACGTGAACAACGCACGCTACGTTGAGTGGATGCTGAACGGCCTTCCCGATGACTGGATGGATACCTACTGGCCGCGTCGGCTGTCGGTGAACTTTCTTCGGGAATGCGTGGCGGGCGACGAAATTGCGATCCGTACCGGGCGCGAAGACGACGAACACCAGCAACGCACATCCCATAGTGTCATGGGCGTGAAGCAGCCGGTCTGTCTCATGAATGGGCTCTGGGCAGCCCGCTGACGGCAGTAATTCTTGACACAATCTTTACACGGTCTCATAGAGCATTTGATATCCGCCGGTTAGTCTGTTAGCGTTGAGGTATGTACCCGAGATATCGGGACAAGGAGTAAACGTTGAAAATGACCCGTATTATTGCGCTTGCGAGCGCGTTAAGCATAGTTGCAGCCGGTCTCGCCATGGGTCAAATGGGCCCGGGTGACCAGGGAGTGCCTGAAATGCAGCAGGCCCCCGAAATAGACCTTGAGGATGGTGAACTCGAACAGTTCGCCGAAGCACTCGTCGACGTTCAGTTCATCCAGCAGGATGCACAGATGGAGGTCCAGGGCGTAATCGAGGATTCCGATCTGAGCATTGAACGCTTCCAGGAAATCTATCAGAGCGAGATGATGGGCCAGCAGATGGGTGGCCAGGAAATGGACGCCGATGTCTCCGACGAGGAGCAGGTAGCGTATGACCAGGCCCTCGAAGTCATTGAGGACATTGAAATGAGTGCCGCCGAAGAAATGGAACAGGCGGTCGCCGATCAGGATATGAGTGTTGAACGCTTTAATACCCTCGCGCAGGGAATCCCGCAGAATCCAGAACTCGCGCAGGAACTGAACGAGATCGCCCAGCAGCTCATGCAGGAGCGTGGAGGCTTCTGATACGCCCCCTTACTCGTGTCAAAGTCAGAGCACACATCTATTCCGGCCCGCCGTCTCCAGGCGGGCCTTTTTTTATGTATTTCGGATTGTTCTTTGAGGTTGATGTTTCGTCGCGCTGCCGGTGCGGCTAAGATTAGCCACATCCCCGCGTGGCGCAGCAGAAATAAGCTCTCCGTGCTATGCACGCGACTGCGCATGATCGCGGTACAGCAATTCCATGACGACTGTGTGCGGCAGGGTAATCGCTGCGATAATTACAAAGAACGTTCCGATCAGCGCTTCGAGCGACCCGTACACGCCGGCTACCAGAAAAATGAGGGCCATTCCCGCGAATGTCACCAGTGAAAGGGGAAGAGCGGCCCGGAAGAACCGGCGCAGCTGTGCTGCCGGTCGCAGATTCCGCCAGGTCGAAGCGATTTCAATGGCAGAGTTCAGCGAATGCCAGAACGCCCAGTAGACAATAAACGACACGTACAGGGGCGCACTCGCATACAGTGCGGTGAGAAGCACAAAGGCCAGAAGCTCTTTGGCGAAACTCCTCCTGCTGATTCGCCCCCCGCGGTAGAGTACTGCAAGAATCACCACGTTAATCGCCAGCAGGCCACCGGTAACAATCGGTGCCGCGCCGTGAGCGGCTTCCACCGTGAACGGGTGAAATCCGATCAGGAATTCAATAACCGGAGCGGCTTCCTGATAGCGAAACAGAAGCGGTGCGGCGAGGTTGAACGCACCCCAGGGCAGGTATATCAGTTTCTTTACCCCGGTATTCTCCGGAACATCCGTATAAAAGAGATTGGATTGTCCGAAGTGATACACCGAAATAAGGAGAAACACTACAAGTGAGGTAACCGGGGCAACGAGCCAGAACAGGCCGTAGGCAATTGCAACCAGCAGGTATATCGCGTAGAACCGTACTGTCTCCCGGCCACTGACAAGACGCGCGTAAAGATAGTTGTCGGTTGCGCCGTGCGGAATGCCTATGAGGATGGTACCGATTGCAAGAAGCGCATACTGAACCGAAGTCATCTGCTCAAACTGCAGAAGGCTGAGCGCTACGAAGAGCGCGGTGATTGTCAGGACCGTCGCGTGTACCGAAGTATCCCGGAATGTCATGCTGTCTCCTCTTCTCTCTCATAGATCGTTTGCGTTTCCCCGGAGTGACTCTCGGTCGTACCGGCGGAATGCCTTGCCAATCCAACCGCCGCTCTCACGCGTCTTCCAAGCGCTTTGAGAAACGGTGGCCACGGTAGCGCCCACACAACGCGCGCCTCGTCTCTGAGACTCGATCGCCCCGCAAGAAACCGGAACACTCTGCCTCCATGATTTCCGGCGAACATGGAAGCAAGTGCTTCCGGCATTACCGCCGGCTCTCGGCGAAGCAGTTCAAGAAATACCCGGTCATAAAACCGCGCGCGCCTTCGAGTATGGTGCAACCTCGGCACCGACGGAGCGCGGCGGCCGGAGTCGCTCAGAGCCGAAGCAACCGACTGCGCGAGGCCTTTCGACTGTTCCACAATGGAGCGGAACGCATACCCGGTGGACGGACGCGCCGCCCCGCTTACAACCCCGGCGTACACAATATGACCGCGGGCAAGCGGCTCGGTACGCTCGAACAGCGGAATCGTTCCCTTCTCACGCCGGACGATCTTCCACGAATCGACCCCTGCTTCACGGTCAAGATATTGCTCAAGCTGTGCTTGCAGATAATCATCGTCCGGAACCGCTTCGTCAACGGTCGTATACTCAACGAGGGCGCGATACGGGCGGTCGGGAAGCACATAGTGGAACTCGAGCGCGAAGTTCGAAGCTCGCTCGGAAAAGTCCATGAGCGTTGCGCCATTGTCATCCCAGACAGGGTGGTCCGTCTGTACCTCCCAGCCCACAAACGACTGGCGCAGGTGCGGACGATCCCGGTCGTCGGCCTCGCCGCTGATTTCCAGCCCCGATCCGAATACCGTATCCACTACGAAATCGGCGGCAATAGTTCTGAGTCCCTGCGATCCACTGTCCGGGTTGTATGGGCCGAAAGGTCGATACGCCACCGTAGCGCCCTCGCGGTTGTCTTCGATGCGTTCGGTGCGGGCACGTAGAAGCGTGAAGCGTGCATCGCGTTCGATCTGTTCGAGGCAGGCCCGGTAGAAGCGGTCCGCGGGAATAAACCGGTAGTCGGCCGATTCCCGGCGCACCCGGCGTTGCGGGGTCAGAACATCGACATAACTCCACCTCTTCTTCACCAGGTGGTCAAAGTCGAAGCGCTCACCCCAGAACGCCCAGGTTCGATCATTTTCCTGCTTTGTGTCAGGGTCAATAAGTGTGCATGTGAACTCAGCAGATTGTTCGAGCACAGAAAGATAGTACGCAAGTGAAAGACCTGCAGCTCCGGCTCCAACTATCACGATCGATCGCACACCTACCTCTCATCCTCACCGTTACTGTTTCAGTTCAGCCGTGGGCCGGCGCTGCCGTGCACTGACTCTACCGCAATGCGCGTGTGGTGCACCCTCACTGAAACAGCTTGCAAAAGAAAGCCGGCACTCGCCCTTCATACAAGGAGGAACGAGCACCGGCGGTACACAGGTATCTTACTCAAATGGAGGGCTTGTATCCCTGTTCCTCGCTGAGAATTGTCGAGGAAATATTGAGCATTACGCCGTAGATGATCTTGGACGTAATATCCGCCACCGTGTACGTCAGCTGCTGTGCGACGATGGTGAACTCATAATCGGCAACACCCCATTCCATGAGGATGGGCATGAGGTATGCACCCGGATACAGCATCCAGGAGATGAAGAAGAGCGGAAGAATGGCTCCGAAAAGGCCGCGTGCCTTGGAACCGGCCATGTTGGCCTTACCCTGTCGAATGACCTGAGTAATCAGGACAAGTACCCAGATGAAAAACAGGGTGGAAATCGTACCCCAGACGAGCCAGGCAACCATGTCTTCGTTCAGGCGGCCCGGCTCATAGAACTGGCCGATATATCCGGTGATAACCATAAGTCCACCGGCGGTTGCAAACTTCGCCACGTAGCGGTACCGGGCCGCACCGACAATCGCTGCAACAAACAGAATCTGAATGAGCAGGTGCGGAACGTCGATAAGCCAGTTCAGGTACCGGTAGCCATTGGTAAAAAGGTCGGCACCATCGCGGAGCGCATACTCTTCCCCGGTAAACGCATATGCTGCTGCCCAGCTCTGCTGCTGCTGGAAGAGCAGGATAAACGCCGAAATCATAACGACAACCGACAGAACCGACGACATGCGGTACTGCGGAGCATTGTCGTTTTTCGTCAGAATGAAATACAGAAGTGCCGCTCCCATCGCCGCATAACCGACGGTGAGAACGTGGTTGACAAGCTCGTAAGCCTCAACTGATATGGAAAACGCTGCGGCATCCATGTTAGTCCCTCCAATTGAATTGTTATCTGGGTGTCAAATTAGGCTCGCTTCGGTCTCCGGTCAATGTTATGATCACATCATGGACAGTCCTGCACCTGTACAAACCCTGTACAAAGGAAGCGCAGATTGTATTATCCAATGAAACTCGTAACGCAGAAGACCGGTCTGCGAAGCGAAACCCTCCGCGCCTGGGAACGACGGTACTCAGGAATTCGCCCCGAACGCGATAGTCGCGGACACCGCATCTATTCCGAGGCACTGCTCGAGAAGCTTATTCTGCTGTCCATCCTTGTAGATCAGGGCTTTCGCATAGGAGATATTGCCGATCATCGCATTGAAGACCTGCGCCTTCAGGTAGACCAGCTGAGCAGTCCCAAGCCGGAAGAAATAACTCCCGAACCATCCAACGAAAAAGCCTGCAGAGCAGCCCTCGCCTTCGACGACACCAGAGTCTGGTTCGAACTCGAGCGCGCCGCCCTCGCCTACGGACGACTTGAAATGATCGACGGGTTTATCTTCCCCGTACTGCGGGACATGAACACAATGCACCGCGACGGCAGTGCCAGAGACGTTCACCTGCGGTTTCTCACCAGCTGTATGCGCACGTTCCTTTCAACACTGCTCATGCCGGCTCCCCGAAACGTCGACATGCCCAACGTTGTTATCGCATATCCGCTCGCACAGCATTCCGACCTCGGCGGTATAGCCGCGGCCGTTCATGCCCAGGCTGCCGGCTGGCACCCCATTTTTCTCGGCGACTCCGTACCCGCCGAACAGATCGTGCAGGCAGCAGTGGCCGTGAAGGCAGAGGCCGTTATCATTTCCGCGGTTACCAGTACCTACAGCGCCGAAGTTCTCTCGGAAGTGAAGCGGATACAGAGCAATCTCCCGGCACACTGTCCGGTTTATTTTGGAGGAAGAATACCAGAGCCGTTGCGAGACGACCTGCAAAGCGCCGGAACGCGCAATCTCAGAACGATGCGCCAATTGCGAGAAGAACTCGAATCTCTGCTCGAAGCCCGCGCCACCCGTGAGCCGGAAGAGCCTGCATCCCCGACCAGTTAGCGCGGCCGGTCCAGGCAGCCGCCCGGAGCGCAGACGCCTATCGGCCGACCGGCACAGTCCCGCGAACCAGACGGTGCGATCAGCCGGTCGTTCGCTGAGCAGCAGGCCACGCCGGGCGCCGACGGGTGTCGGGTGTCGGCTGACCAGCGAGCCGGCCACGCCAGCCGCCCAGCCAGCCGGGCCAAGCGATCAGCCGGTTGTTCGCGGCCCCGCGAACCCCGATTTGACGCGATCGTCGTTGAACTGCTTCAGGCGCAGCATATTCATCACGATCCTGTCGATTCGCGCCTGCCGGTCAGTCGCCGACGCAAGCCACACCAGATCCCGATGCTGGTCACTGACCGGACGACGCTCAAAAACCTGAAGCACGCCGGCCTCCAGAAGATTGTGCCGCAGATCGTATGGCACCACTACCGACCACCGCTCACGAACCCCAAACATCTTCATTCCGATCGCTCCTCGCCACAAAGCTCGAACTAATGTGTTATGATCAGTATAGTCCGTGTCACGCCGTTTTCCAACGAAAAATCTCTGTTTTTTCGATTTCGCATGCACTCGACATGAGGCAAAGTTAACAGGACGCGTTATCGCTTTTCGGAGTACGGATTACACATGTATCGGACGGATGTTTCGACCATCCATCGCCGCGCGAACGCGATTGCCAGATACTCGTGGCTCGTGTGAAGAGTCCCTGAGAACGATCGCCGAGTGTTCGCCGCGGTACCCTGTCGTCGTGGGGCCAGCCAAATTCCCACCGGATGGCTGGTTCCCGATATGCACGGTTATTGACACATTCGAGGCGAATAGGCTAAGCTCCGCCAACAATCGAACAGCGATTAACACCTGCGGCAGTGGCGGAATTGGTAGA
>CAZMEV010000146.1:0-6644 GCA_964565375.1 uncultured Spirochaetaceae bacterium | reverse complement strand
TGACTATTGAAGGGCTTGGCCCCATTCAGCCGAATCAGCCGATTAATCGATCTGAGCGACCTCAGAGCGCCGAAGCGGCCCGCCAGGGGGACAGCGTCAGTTTGTCTGACGAAGCGCGGTTGAAGGCCGAACTGTACCAGGTGACCGAGGAGGTGCGTGGTAGCGAGGATGTTCGCGCAGACCGCGTAGCCGAAGTCAAGCAGAAACTGGAGGACCCTTCGTACATCGACAACAACGTGCTGTCGAATGTCGCCGATCGTCTCATGGAAGTGTTTGGCCTCTGATTGTCTTGTCGGTTCCCCGTTCACCGACAGGTCTCCCAGTCACCCCTTTGTTGCACCGATAACGGTGGTATAAGCGTCCTGAGTGCGGACGCTTCTCGTTTACTCCAGCATTCCAGGAAGCCAAAGAGATGCAGGATTTCGTCTTTCATGTTCCGGGTAATTTTGTAGTCGGTACCGACACAATTGCAAGGGTAGGTTCCTACGCTTCCGACCTGGGCACTCGGGTCCTGCTGGTGAGCGAAGGAACAATTGGCGAAACCGGGCATCTCTCCCGTGTAAAACAGCATCTTGAGCGCGCCGGCCTTACTGTTATTGTTTTTGATGAGGTTGATGTTGGCACGGATTCCTCGGTAATCGAACGGGCGCTTGGCCTTGCACGCGCGAGCCACAGCGAAGTGGTTGTCGGTCTCGGTGGTATGCGCGTTCTTGCAGCCGCCCGTGTCATCGCTGCATTCGCCCGAAAAACCAGAGATTTCCACGAGATAGTGTCCATTGGTGCCGATGCGGAGCCGCTCGGGTATATCGAGGTTCCAAGCACCGGCAGGAATCACGCGGCACTTTCGGATGAGTGTGTCGTAACCGAGGCGGCCACCCGGCAGCCGGTTACCATCAAGCTCCCGCGCAATCTTCTTTCTACTTCGATTCTCGATGCCAAGCTTGCAGCAGATATCGGCAAAAAAGCGTATTGTGCCGTTCTCATGGATACGATTCTCGCCTCAGTTGAGGGAATTCTCTCGACGAAGGCCAATCTCCTGTCCGATACGCTCCTTGTACAGGCGACCGACCTGTTGCGTCAAAGTGTTGAGCAGGTACTTGCCGCTCCGACGGATCTGAGACCGCGGGTTCGCGCAACAGAAGCCATGTTCATGTCATCGCTCGGTCTTTCGGTCTCGTCGCGGGGAATCGGCGGTGCGATATCGTATGCGCTGAACAGCCGCTACGAGATCCCGAAGTCCTGGGTTTCTACTATTGTGCTGCCGTATCTGCTTGACTACTTTGAAGGGACGAAGCCCGAGAAACTCGCCCGGATTGCCGCGGCCCTCGGGGAAGAACCGCGTGCGGATGGAAGTCTAAGCGGCCGCAATCGCGCGTCTGCCGCCGCACGGCGGTTGCTTGCCCGAACAGGGCTTCCGGCGCGGCTGCGGGATCTTGATTTAACGCTCGACCACCTTTCGGCGGCTTCGGACTCCGCCGGTGATTTCGACATGATCCGGTTTGTTCCGCTTCCGATCAGTCGCCAGGAACTGTTCGATATTCTCAAGCAGGCCTATTGAACGTTTCCGGGCCAAGTCGCGATGCCTGCTTTCGATCGGCGGCATCTCAAGGCGGGGCGCCCCATGGACCACCATCCCATGGATCATCCCATGGGCGCCTCATGGACCAGGAGAGAGGATCATGACCCTCCGGAAGTTTCTTTCCCAATCCAGATCGACCAAAATGCGGCATGCTCCGCGACTGATTCACGAGTACGAGCGGACTGTTTGCGCGGCGCGCGATGCAGAGAAAGCGTTGAACATTCGGGACCATTCGCCCGGTCTGCTGCACCTGCTCGAGGCGCTTCTCCGGGAACCCTGGGTCGTCGATCGTGCGAAGAACGCGATAACCGGGGTAATGCAACTGCCGGCAGCTCCGGGCGGTACGGAGGATCTCGAGCGCCTTTGCCGCGGTCTGAACCATCTGCGGCACGAGCTGCTGCTGCTTGCCGGAAGGGCTCAGTCAGATTGGGATTTTCATGCGGATCCTGGTGACGGTGACAGGGACGCCGGTCATACGCGCCGGTTTTCGATTGGACTGTACGGGGAGTCTATCAGAAGCCCCTTTAATGTCGGAACGATGATTCGGAGCGCAGAAGCATTCGGCGCTGCATTCTGCGGTTTTTCCGCTGACAGCGCGCCTCCCGATCATCCGCGTGCGCGCCGGTCGGCAATGGGAAGCGAGCGCTACATTCCGGTGGAAGTCATGACGCTTGAGGAACTCTCAGAGCGCGGATGGTCCCTTTTTGCTGTTGAGCTTGGTGGAGAACCGTTATCCAGCTTTGTGTTTCCCGAGCATGCTGTCGCCATCCTTGGAAACGAGGAGCTTGGACTCTCCGAGCGAGCGTGTGATCTTGCCCGAGGCAGCGCAGGGATCGTCTCTATCCCCCTGTATGGACACAAGGCAAGTCTGAATGTAGCAACGGCAAGCGCGGCGGTTCTCTCCTGGTGGACGGCGGCACTTGCCGAACTTCGGCGGTAGTCCAGCCGGCCGGCTCAGCGCACCTGCCGTCTGAACGCCTGCTCGAGCGATTCCTTGAGCTTATAGAGCTGGTCATTGGTCTTAACGCCGAAGCGCTCGCGCACCCCGGGTTCTATGTGCTCAATGGTTATGTTCTGACTGTGGCGATCACATAAGGCGTTAGCAAGATACACACAGCCCACGACATCGCGATACACCGGGTCCGCGGTGTTCGGGTTGTGGTGGGCGCCGATTGCCTCGATAAGCGGCTCCGGAAAGTTCCACTTTTCCGCAATCAGGGCTCCAATTTCGGCATGATTCAGTCCGCTTGCAAGATCTTCGAGCAAACCGGTTGAAAGCCCTTTCGCGCGACAGAACTCCTCAATCTGCTCTATCAGATCCGGGTGAACGCTTGCAAAAATAATTTTGCCCATGTCGTGGAGAATGCCGCCGGCGTACACGTCGTCGAGGATATCCCTGTCCTTAAGGATATGACGCGCGATATAATACGCATAAAATCCTGTCTGATACGAATGCTGCCAGAGTTCGCGCGTTTCCGCTGTGTTATTGCCGAGCACCTTCTGGGTTCCGTAGGAGTACAACAGGTTCCGAAGACCGCGCATTCCGACAAGTTTTACTGCTTCAAAAATACTGTCGACCCGTTTCGGTAGCATGAATTGAGCCGAATTAACCACCTTCAGAAGGTCGGCGGTAAGCGACGGATCGGTGGAAATGTGTTCGCCGATTTCGTGAAGATCGGAGTCGGGATCCGAAATCATCTGCTGGATCCGGGTAATGTTCTCCGGGAACCGGGGGAGACTGTCGATATGCCGACTGAGCTCCGCCGATACGCTGTCGAGGGCCTCGGCGTGTACCTCACTCATGGGAATGCGCATTTTGGCGACAGTTTCGTTATTCTTTACGTCTATGTCGAAGGACTCTTCATCGAGGCCCATTTTCTTGAGCATGAGTACGAGAATGACAATACCGAGGCCGGCTCCTTCCGAGTCATCGAGCACAGTCGTAAGCGCCTCTTCAAGGCTTTCGTAGGCTCTGCTGCGTGCGATCCGGTCATAGACGCGCATCTGCTCGCGCCTTGTTATTGGTGCGTTGTTTACGACGTAGAGGTTCAGGACGCGGCCCTTGAAGTGAAAAATGACCTTAACATAGAGGCCGGCCTTCCTCTGAAGCTCAAGATACCGGTCTATGTCCGAAAGCGTGTCCTCCTTGAACGATTTCATCCCGCGCTCGTAGTCGGCATCGTTGTAGAGGTCCAGACCCATTTCGTCAAAGTAGACACGCTTTGTATTGGCCTTTTTCGCGTTGACTGCAAGTTCCCGCAGGCAGTAGGCGAGAGCATCCTTGATGCCTTGCTGCCCTATTTCCTTGAGAAAAACACTAAGTATTTCTTCGAGCTGTGTCTCCGTTTCGTGAGGAAGCTTGTAGCTTTTAATCGTCAGCGGGATGGAGCTACGAACCGCCTGCTGAACTTTTTCCGGCTGGATTTGCGTCTTTGTCATGAGTCACCAGTCACTTTTTTTGTGGCTCTTTTTACATCCGTATAAGGTAATATAAGCTTGAGCCTTCGAGGTCAAGGGAACAGATTGTGTTCAATCCGAATACTCCTTCATTCGGCGTGCCATATCCCTGAGCCGGTCGGCTACCCGGGCGTTTATGCTGCCGCGTGGAAAGCTGCCGTCACTCCCCGGTTTTCCTGCGACTATCCCGGTGAGCACTTCCATGCCTTCATCAATGGTCGACACCGAGTAAATGTGAAAGTTCCGGTTTTGCACCGCGCGCTGGACCTCACGGGACAACAGAAGATTATCACGGTTGCCTGAGGGAATAATAACGCCCTGAGTTCCGGTGAAGCCGAGCTTGCGGCAGACCTCATAGAACCCTTCGATTTTGTCGCTTATCCCTCCGACCGACTGAATCTCACCCATCTGATTAATGGATCCGGTTACTGCAAGATCCTGTCGAAGCGGCATTTCTATGATGCTTGAAAGCAATACGTATGCCTCCGAGGAACTGGCCGAGTCACCATCGACCTCTATATAGCTCTGCTCGAACGCGATACTTGACCGAAGCGAAAGTGGAAAATCACGGGCATAGGTCGACCGGAGAAATCCCTCGAGAATGTACATGCCTTTATCGTGAATCTCTCCTGAGAGGCCGCTTTCCCGTTCGATGTTAATAATGCCTTCATCACCCGGCGCCGAGCGTGCAGTTATAAGCATTGGCCGGCCGAACGAATAGTAGCCACGGTCGATAACCGCGAGCCCGTTTATCCGGCCGACGGCGCTGCCTGAGACCTGCATAAGCAGCTCACCGGATACGATCTGTTCATCAATTTTTTCTTCCGGAAGACTGAAGAGAAACCTGCGGTTTTCGATCGCCTGTTCAACCGCGCTTCGGTCAATTGCATCCCCCTCTGATGTTTCCCCGCGGAAGTGATGCGCCTCGCGGATAAGGTCGGCGATCATCGAGAATCGGGTGGAGAGCTTATCTCGAAACTCGCTCAGCCGGATGCCGTATTCACTGATGGCTGCCATTGCGTCGTGAGTCAGTGGGGCGGTTTGCTCCTGCTCGGTAATAAAGCGCATGAAGTGCAGGTACTGCTGCATGGTTTCGTCGGTGCGCGGCATAACCGTGTCGAATTCCGCCGGGATCTTGAAGAGCTTCTGGATCTCTTCATCGCCGTAGTAGAGCATTTCGTAGACGTACTCGCTGCCGGTGATGATAACTTTTACATCCACCGGAATCCCGTCGGCTTTCAATCCGGTCCCGGGTTGCCCGAAGGGCATGGGAGCCTGCCGAATACCGGTTTCGTGGTACTGAAGCACACGTTTCAGTGCGATCCAGGAGTCTTCCTGCGGCAGGATATCTTCGGCGCGCAGAACGAGGTAGCCGCCGGATGCACGCAGGACCGAGCCTGCTCGCAGCATCATGAATCCGCTTCGGTGTTCGCTTGATTCTTCGGGAACGGGATCCTGAGTACCGAACAGGGTCGGATAATCGGGATTGGACTCGAATATCACCGGAGCTTCCGAGGTTTCGGCGTGGTCTACGAGAATGTTGACCCGATATCGCGACAGGGGAGGGCTTCCATCGTCGTCTTTCTCGGGACCGTCAGGCAGAAAAAAGGCGAGATGTTGTTCTACATCCGTACACATGCGCTTGAGGTAGTCGTGAACCGGTCCCTCGGAAAAGCGCCGGCGAAGCGGCTCGAACGCCTGCTCTATATCGGGACGGGCGGCCTCTATGGTCAGCTCATCGAGCGATCGCTCCATATCCTCCCGGTTGGAGTGCATTTTCTGATAAATGCTCTTGAGCTCGTCGAGATAGTGATAGTAGCGTTCCCGAATACGATTCCATTCGTGTTCTTCGATTTCCCCCGAGGTAAGCATGCGCTGGAGATCATCGAATGTTACCGTTTCTTCTCCGATAACCGGGTAAATATCCGCCTGACCGTTCTCATCCTCATGAGCGTGAACTACACTGAATCCGTCGGCTGCGAGGCGCCGTTCAAAGTCGGTGAGAAGCTGGTTTTCCCATCCTTCGTTAGAGAGCAGGATACGGTCTTTCTCCCGCTTGAACTGCTGCTTTTCAAGCAATGTTCGAACGACGTGTTTGAGTTCCTTCAGGAGATTTTCAATGCCGTCACGCAGTACCCGGGCCTCTCCTGCCGGCAGGGTAAGGATTGTGGGCGACTCCGGGTGGTCGAATCCGAAAAGAGCCACGATGTCCCTCAGATGATCTGTGCCGCGGCTATGCTGCTTGAGCACGGTCTTAATGGCGGTACGCTTGCCGGTCCCGTTCGGTCCGGTGGCGAACACGTTGTATCCTTTCGCGGGGATTCGTATCGCCATATTCAGCGCCTGCATCGCTCTCGGTTGCCCGATTACAGTAAAGTGCGATGCCTCTGTATCCAGTCGGGAGATCTCCCCGGCGTCTACGCCGAATTCAATTGATTCATCGTCGATACGACGGGTCTCAATATCAACTGACGGCGGCGTGTCGCGATGCTGTTTGTGGGACATTGATCGCTACTATAGCGTTCCAATGCACTGTTTGAGAACACCTTCGCGGCAGGCTTGAAATCCGGTGTAACAGGTCGCATACTCGCGAAAGCTATGCATATAG
>CAZMEV010000145.1:0-6657 GCA_964565375.1 uncultured Spirochaetaceae bacterium | reverse complement strand
GCACCGCCACGCCCGAGCACAGCGTCAGGCCCGAGCACAGCGTCAGGCCCGAGCAGATAGATGCGGTTGCGGTGACAACCGAGCCCGGTCTCAGCGGTTCGCTGCTTGTCGGAGCGAGTTTTGCCAAAGGGCTTTCCCTGTCGCTCGGCGTTCCCCTGATCGCTGTCGATCATATTCTTGCGCACCTTTATGCACCGCGCATCGGTACCGGGCTCACACCGCCATACCTCGGACTGCTGCTTTCGGGAGGTCACACCATTATCTGCCGGGTCGACGAGTGGGACCGTGTCGACGTGCTCGGCTCGACTACCGATGACGCCTGTGGGGAGGCATTCGACAAAATCGCCAAGTTCATGAACTTCGGCTACCCCGGAGGAGTTGCTGTCGAGCGTCTGGCAGCACACGGCGATCCGTATGCCTACGATTTTCCCGAATCACGACTACCCGAAAGCGCGCATCGCTATGACGTCAGTTACTCCGGACTTAAAACCGCAGTCACAGCCCAGCGCGAACGCTTCCGACGCCCGGAGGTCGAGGAAACACCGGAAAACATAGCCGCGAGTTTTCAGCGGGTCGCCATAGACATGGTGCTGCGTCGCGTCGAACGGGCGATCGGCGACACTGGCATTACAAGGCTGGCTGTCGGCGGCGGGGTAGCAGCGAACAGTTATCTCAGAAAACGGCTTTCACAGTTCAGTGAGGTCGATGTTTATATACCGCCTATGCAGCTTTGCACGGACAACGCAGCCATGATCGCGGGCATCGGCTATGAGTATGCGAAAGCCGGGCGGTACGCCTCGCTTGACGTCGCTGTCAATGCAAAGGTCGCCGGATACCGACGGCAGGGGTGAAACGCGCCGGGGGCAAAAGCTTGAGGGTGTGATCGCCTACAGCCGGCGGGCGCGATGCAAGCGTGGCCGGCGTATGAACCGGCTTCCGTCAGCTATCCCGCACATGCCGTGCTGGTCTGTTCCTCGAGGCTATCCCGGTACTTCTTCGATGAGGTCGCTGAGATCCGCGTCGTCTTCGTACAGCGGCGGGTCTGTGGGAACGGGGCGGGCGATAAGCCTCGAGGCGATCGTGTTCATGTTCTGCATGTAGGCGATATCGGGCCGCGAGATTGCCACCGGTCTGCGCTCGATAATCGAGGCACCGAGCGCGTCATCCCAGGGAAGAAAACCGATGTACTCGACCTCTACACTCAGATTTTTTCGCGCTATTGAGCGCAGTTTCGCACCAATGGATATATCGCGCGTGGTTCGCCCCATATTCAGCACGACACGCGGGACAAGGTCAGAGAGGATCCTGGCCGCCGTATCGCCGCTGTCATTGTTGAGTTCGCGCATTCCTGCCACAAGCTGCTCGAGTGAGCTGTCGGAACGTTCGATCCGCTCGGTCATGAACGAGTGGATATAGTTACGTTCTTTGCTTTTGGGCGGAAACGAACGAAAGAGCAGGCGATAGCACACCGATTTCAGAAAGCTGTATGCGTTCAGGATCGATGTAGTCTCCGGTGTGCATACGAGAACTCCACCGGAGGCGGCGAGAAAGAAGTCGACCGTGTTGTGACTCGTCCCGGCGCCGAGGTCGAGAATAATGAAATCGGCGACAAGGTCCTTCATCTCGCGAAGCAGTTTCACCTTCCGGAAATAGGGCATGTTTGCCGTGCCGGGAAGCAGTGAATCCCCGGGAATGAGAAAAAGCCCCTTCTGTTCAGTAGCCACCACGAGTTCTTCGAGGGAATCTACCTTCTTATGCACGTAATGGCCGATACCGGCATTGCTGTTCCGTATGCCGAGACAGGTGTGCAGGTTGGAACCTCCGAGGTCAAGGTCGACAAGCAGTACGGTTTTGCCTGCCTTGGCGAGAGCTACGCCGAGGTTGCTCGAAAACAGACTTTTCCCGACCCCGCCTTTCCCACTCGCGACGGGGATTACCGTGTGCATGAACCGCTCCTTTTGCGCTGCATATCGTAGTGGCTTCTTCGATACGACTGCAAGCATGTGGCATGCGCACGTGCTGATATTTACTTTACACGGGATAGCGGCAGCGGATACCGTACGGTTGCAACGTACAGGAACCGAACATGGCGAACATCAATCTTGACGACTACATTCGAAAAGTACCGGATTTCCCGAAGCCGGGAATTCTGTTTTACGATATTACCAGCGTCCTCATGCAGCCGGTCGCATTCAATTACTGTATCGATACGCTGATCGAGCGATATCGCAACTCCGGCGTGGAGGGGATTGCAGCGGTCGATGCGCGGGGGTTCATTTTTGCCGCTCCACTCGCGCGCGAGCTTGAACTGCCGCTGCTGCTTGTGCGAAAGAAAGGCAAACTTCCGGGCAGGACCTACGAGCGGTCATTTGAACTCGAGTACGGAACCGACACTGTGGAAATACATGCGGAGGATCTCGAGACACCGCGCAAGCTGCTTATCGTCGATGATCTCATCGCGACCGGTGGAACGCTGAAGGCTGCTGCGGAAATTATTGAGGAAGCCGGAAGTGAGGTGTTCGAGATCTTTTCCGTGATCGGGCTGCCGTTCCTCGATTACGCGTCCCGTCTTCCCGGCTACACGGTGCACACCCTTGTGGAGTATCACGGAGAATAACCGGCTGAACCGCCCGGCGGGCACAGCCTCTGATCCGGGCACGGACTCTGATCCGTGCCCGGCCTGTCATCCGCGCACGGGCTCTCAGCGACGCACGGGCTGCGAACGGGCCGAAGCGGTCTTCAGCCGTATGAATGCGCTCGGTGCCACGGGCGAGCCGTTTCTCTTCGCTCTCGACTATGCGCTTCGCGAGCCGTTTGTTCTGCCGCTCGAGCGTGTCGGGACGTCGGCGGAAAATGTTCTGACTCCGTCGGACCGTGTGTCTTCGGTTCGAGCAACGCTTCCCGGAATGGAAATCGCCCGGGGACCGGTTACGGGGCTAATGCGACCACCGGAGATCACATCGCGCGTTCCGGTAACCGCCGAGCACTACCGCCGCGGCTTCGAGATTGTGCAGGAGGCCGAACGGGCGGGCAACAGCTATCTCGTGAATCTCACGTTTCCGACGCGCATTGAGCTCGACGGCACGCTTTCGGATATCTACGACTACGCGGATGCTCCGTACCGGCTTCTTGTTCCCGGCCGCTTTGTCGTGTTCTCCCCGGAGGCATTCGTTCGCATAAGCCGCGACGGGGAAATATCAACCTATCCAATGAAGGGAACCCTGAGTCTTCCCTTCGATGCGGATGAGCAGGCCCGCGAACGTGCAGCCGAAGCGCTCTACGCCGACGAAAAGGAAGCCGCCGAGCACGCGACCGTGGTGGATTTGCTTCGAAACGACATCGGCCGGGTTGCGCAGACGGTGCGGGTGCCGCGCTATCGCTACATTGAAACGCTTTCTTTCCCGGACCGACTTCTGCTCGCCGCTTCGAGTGCCATTGCCGGCAGACTCGGTTCAGACTGGAGGGCGCATCTCGGCTCTATTTTCAGGTCGATGTTACCCGCCGGCTCGGTGACCGGCGCACCGAAGCGAAGCACCTGCGACATTATCGCCCGCGCGGAGGGCTACGATCGGGGCTTCTATACGGGCGTATTCGGCTGCTTCGACGGAAATCGGGTCGAATCAGCGGTCATGATCCGCTTCATCGAGCAGGATGACGAAGGATACTGCTTCAAAAGCGGCGGCGGCATCACGATCTACAGCGAGTGGGAGCGGGAGTACGAGGAGCTTGTGCGCAAGGTTGCTATTCCGCGGAGCAATCGAAATGAGTGAGCGTAGTGCAGGCGGGAAACCGGCCCGGGATGGAGAGCCGGCACCAGGCGGCGAGCCGGAGGCCGGACTCTCCTTTCTCGAGTCGATACGCATAGAACACGGAAGGCCTCGGCGCCTTCGTCTTCATTGGGAGCGTATGTGTTCGACATTGCATGCGCACGGCCTGGAGCCATGGTCTTTTTCCGATCTCGAGGAAGCTATTGAAGCGGTGCTCGACGGGGGAGAAGGGTCTAGTAAGGCGGCGTGTTCCCGCGATGCCCGAGACGCGGGCTCGCCCGTTTCCGCGGTACGCGGGCCGGGCCGGTTCAAGCTGCGGCTTCTGTATGGTCCGGATATGTGGCGGGCGACGCTTGAGCGCTATCGTGTGGGTGGTGTACTCGGTGCGGCGGTGGTTCCTGCCTCCCAGATTCGCTACACTCATAAGTATGCCGACCGCTCGGAACTGAATGCTGCCCAGTTGCGGCTCGGGCCGCGAGCACTTGCCATTTACGAGCAGGACGGGCTGCTGACCGACAGCTGGTATGCGAATGTGCTTCTGCGTTACCGCGGTGAATGGTATACGCCTGAGAAACCGCTTCTCCCGGGCGTTATGCGACGGTCGCTTCTCGAAGGCCGCGGGTTCGGGCGTGTGGAGCGGACCCAGGTTCATGCCTGTGAGATTCCGGCGGCGGATCTGTGGCGCTTTGAGTCGATATCCTTTATCAATGCGATGCTTGATCCGGGCGAGATGGCGCTGGACACGGACGCGGTCATACGCCTTCTATAACCCGAACATGCCCTTGTATGACCGGCCGTCGGCGGGGTACAGGCGGCTCGACCGGGGACGCGGAATAGACATCAGCCTCTTGACATTTCCTCAGTGGGTGGCTAATCTCGCGAATCGAAAACGGTCATTTCCCGGTGGTGTAACGGTAGCACGACAGATTCTGGTTCTGTTTGTGGGGGTTCAAATCCTCCCCGGGAAGCTTAAGTTTATATGGCCCCTTCGTCTATCGGCTAGGACGTGAGATTCTCATTCTCAAAAGAGGGGTTCGATTCCCCTAGGGGCTATGGTGACCGGCGGGGTGCTTCGCGACTGCGAGATCGTGAAGCGCCTTGTGCCGGTCTTTTTTTACCCGCAAGCGTTGTACGTTCCTCGTTTCGCGTTTGCACAGATCCCTTCCACGGGAGCTTACCATGCGACAAGTTAATCCGGTGTTCCTTGTTCTCGACGACGGCACGGTGTTTCGCGGTAATTCGTTCGGTGCGCGTGCCTTGCGTGCCGATGAGCTTGTTCCAGGCGCCGCCGACCTGCGAAGTGCCGGCGAGGTTGTCTTTAATACTGCAATGAGCGGTTACCACGAGGTGCTCACCGACCCCTCGTACACCGGACAGCTTGTGGTTATGACCTATCCGCACATCGGCAATTACGGCGCGCTCGATGCCTGGTCGGAATCGGGAGCCGACGCCGCCGGTGAACGGGCAGCCTCGCACGGCGATGCCTCGCGCGGCGATCGGTTTGCCACGCCGGCGCCGAACGGCCTCGGGCTGCACGCAGCGGGCTTTATTCTTCGAGATGTATACCGGGGCCCTGTTCCCGAGGGCCGAATTACGCTGCACGAGCTTCTCGAGCGTGGCGGGGTGCCTGGTATCAGCGGCATCGACACGCGTGGGCTTACCATCAAACTTCGAAACGAAGGAAGTTGTACGGGGCTGCTGCTTGCTCCTCGCGAGCCGGATGCCCGTGAGCTTTCGGACTCTGAACTCGAAGCAGCACGCGAATACCTGAACGCATTCCCCGATATGGTCGGGCGGAATCTCGTCACCGATTCGGGGGTCAGACAGCAGGTCGATATTAATCCTGACGGGGCGCCGCGTGTCGCGCTTGTTGACTGCGGGAGCAAGGCCAATATTGTGCGCGAGCTTACCCGGCGCGGCTGTCGCGTCACCATTCTTCCGAACAGTGTTTCCTCCGGCGAAATTTCGGCTGTCGGCGCCGATGCTGTGCTTATTTCAAACGGCCCAGGCGATCCCGCTGTGCTCGAACCGCAGATCGATTTACTTCGCTCGCTCGTTGGAACGACGCCGCTTTTCGGCATCTGCCTCGGACATCAGCTGCTCTCTCACGCGCTCGGAGCGGAAACCGGGAAGATGAAGTTCGGCCACCACGGGGTAAACCACCCGGTGCGCGATGAGCTGTCGGGGCGGGTCTTCGTGACCAGTCAGAACCACGGCTTTACCGTTCGTGAGGAGTCGCTTCCGGCGGGCGCGCGGGTGTGGTTCCGCAACGCGAACGACGGGTCAATCGAGGGAATAGTGGATGAAACGAAGCGCGTGTACACTGCGCAGTTTCACCCGGAAAGTGCGCCGGGGCCTGCCGACTCGAGCTGGATATTCGACGCGTTTCTGTCGCACATAGAGGGCGGCGGTGGGGAAGGCGGCGCGGCAGGCGCGGCCGGCGTCGCTGGTTCAGCCGGCGGCACGGCAGGCCCAGGCGTCGCCGCGACCGGCACGGGCAACCGGGCCGCCGCGTCAAACGACCAACAGGAGCTTTGATCCGTGCCGAAACGAAAGGACATTGAAACGATTCTCATTATCGGAAGCGGGCCTATTGTAATCGGACAGGCCTGCGAGTTCGACTATTCCGGGAACCAGGCGGTAAAGGCGCTTAAGGAAGAGGGCTACCGCGTCGTGCTCCTGAATCCGAATCCGGCAACCGTCATGACCACGCCGGGAACCGCGGACGCCATTTACATGGATCCGCTGGAGGTTCCGTATGTCGAGGAAATAATTCGCGCCGAGCGGCCGGATGCGCTGCTCGCGACAATGGGCGGGCAGACAGCGCTGAATTTAACCATCGACCTGAAAAAAGCAGGGGTTCTCGAGCGCTACGGTGTGGAGACGCTCG
>CAZMEV010000144.1:0-6755 GCA_964565375.1 uncultured Spirochaetaceae bacterium | reverse complement strand
GTCCTGCGCCCGGCGAACGCCGGGGGCAGGAGACGCCCCTATCCGCCTGCGGTGCGAAGCACGGTTCAGTCAGGGCATGGCCGAGGCCGAGCTCGCCGAACCGGTAGATCATCGGGATCATTCGAAGTAAGTATCCCTCTGTCATCCGGCATGACGTTCCCGCACGGAGAAACAGCTTATCCGAGCCGATGCCCCAATCGGCACAAAGCGAGCGTACACTCAGCCGCGGAATACTCGCATGCGCGAGGGTGCCCATGACCGCATTCATCAGACGGAGGTTACCGTCGGTATATCTCTTCCAGGTACGAAACATCGATATTGTCCATATCACAGGCACGAAACCTCTTGATTCGTACCTGCGTCAAATACGAATTGAACCGACCGGGTGGGGCTCGCCGACGCGCGAGACGAGAGCAGATGTACGTTAGATGTGGTGTTGACTCACGCGAAGTCTCAGGAGTAGACCTGAAGATACGGGCCTGAAGAACAGGACAGCCGTTCACCTTCGAATGCGCGAAAACCGATTCCGGTGTGGGGCTCGCCACGCGCTGAGGGTGTTTCATTCTGGAAAGCCTGTGTACCGGAGGTGCGTATGGGTGTGTTCGACACGGTCATTGTTGATCCGCCGCTTCTTTGCGAGCGGTGCGGGGCAACAATCGAGATTCAGACGAAGCAGTTTGATCCCGGCATGGCAACCTACCGGATCGGGTCAATAATCTCGGGTTCGCGGGCGTAGAACGAACGGAGACAGCCGGGAATCGGATGGGATGTTCTGAACGGCGCGCGGGCTTGAAAGGGTCTGCGTGGCGTTTTCAAGCTATACCCCTGCCCAACATGGCACCTCCCGCCCACGAATGGTATAATCTTGAACATGCGATTGACCGAGCACGAGAAGCGGGTGATCACGGCCGCAGTCCACCGCTTCGACCCCGACGCTCACATCCGGCTTTTCGGCTCGCGGGTGGATGACCGGCGTCGCGGCGGCGATATTGACCTCGCAGTGCTCTCGGGGCTTATTCATCGCAAAGAGATACACGCCATTCGTCACGAAATCTGCGAACACATCGGCGAGCAGAAAATAGACCTCGTGGTTGCCCCGAACCGCAACCACCCCATGCTCGCCGTCGCCATCGAAAACGGAGTACGCCTTGTCGAGAAAAACCCCGTCCGTTGAACTTCTGAGGGAGTCCCTGAACCAGCTCGAGGCGAGTATCGGCTGGCTTGAACGATCGTATAATCAGTGTGCATCCATCGGCCTCAAAGACCACTACACTCCCGATGAATACGATCGATACGAGAATCTTACTTCTCGATACACGCGCGTCTCGGACCTGATCGTACAGAAGGTGCTGCGAAGCATTGACGCGGTCGAGCTCCTGGAACCCGGCTCGCTCATAGACACCGCAAACCGCGCCGTCGCCCGTGGTACATATTGGACTACGGCAAAACACAAAACTGCTTAATTAGGCTGATGTTGCCCCGCCGGATCTGCAGGGCTGATATGAGCGATACATAAGCGGCGAGGCGTCCGCCAGTCTAAGAACAAAGCGTGGCAACATCAATCTGAACGTATTCCATTATTCGACTGCGACAGTTCCTTTCGCGATGCGCGCAACCGTGCCAGAATGCCCGAACATAATGCCGAACTTAATGCCTGGACCACTTCAGCCGGGATACGCAAAGCATACCAAGGAGGAACCATGGCGACACCGTCCCCGGAAACAATACGACTTCGCGACAGTCTGACGCGAGCCGGACTCACCCCATTTCAAGCCCCGATTGAGACAGACGAGGCGCGCGAGCGAGCCCGCCGCATTGTCGGAGAGATGACCGACGACGAGCGCTACGATCTTGTCGTGGGTGCCGGATTCGTAATCCGCGAAAACGCACGCCTCGGCCTGCCGGAGATTAAGCTCTTCGATGCAACCGCGGGGGTGCATTTGCGCGACACGGTTGCGTCCGGCCATCTGCACCGAACGGTGTCGTTTCCGTCATTCGTGAACCTGGCCGCCTCCTGGAATCGGGCGCTCGTGGCCCAGTACGCGCATGCGATCGGCGAAGAGTGCCGTGCCGGGGGAATCCATGTCCTGCTCGGCCCCGGTGTGAATATCTACCGCAACGCACAGAACGGACGCAATTTCGAGTATGCCGGCGAGGATCCGTTTCTCGCCTCGGATGTAACGCGCATCTACATAACCGCGCTTCAGCAGACCGGCACCATGGCGACCGTGAAGCACTTCATAGCCAATAATACCGACTGGTGCCGCAGGCTCAGTAACTCGGTTGTCGGGAAACGCGCACTCGAGGAAATCTACCTTCCCGCATTCCGGGCGGCCGTTCACGCCGGTACCGGAGCGGTCATGACGAGCTATAACCAGCTCAACGGGGAATACTGCGGGGAAAGCGATACGGTCATAAACGGGCTGCTGCGGGAGCGGCTCGGATTCGACGGCATGGTCATGACCGACTGGACGTCGGTGACCGATGGCGAACTCGTAGCTTCATCCGGGCAGGATCTGGAGATGCCCGAAGGCGAGGCACTGCAGGCCAGACGCGAAACGCTGCTCGGCGACCCGCGCATGACCGCCATGGCAGAACGCGTGGTCACAGCCTGTGTGCGCATGGGATTTTACGCCCCGTCGTGGCGTGATATGCCCGAGCTTCTCGAGCGTATGGGCGAACACGAGACGGTCGCCTACCGGGTCGCCGCCGAGGGAATAGTGCTTCTAAGGAATGAGAAAAACGCACTTCCGGCGGATGTCGATGAAGGAGCGACCATTCTCGTAACCGGAAACTGGGCAGTGCGGACTCCGATCAGCGGCAAGGGGGCGGCGTACGTCAAAGGCTACAATCAGACGTCGTTCTTCGAAGCCGTGAACGCGATCGCCGAAGGCGTGAACGTTATCTATCGCGAAACACCGACCGATGAAGAGCTCGAAGCCGCTTCGCTCGTGCTCGTATTCACCGGTTTCGAGGACGAGGGGGAAGGCGCAGACCGACCCTTCGAACTTCCGGCCAACCAGGATGAGCTCATTGAACATGCCGCTTCGGCGAACGCGTACACCGTGGTTTCACTTGTCACCGGCGGTGGCGTTGCCATGCCGTGGCATGATTCGGTCGATGCCATTCTCTTTGTCGGCTTCTGCGGTCAGGCCGGGGCAAACGCGGCCGCCGATATTATCTTCGGCCACACCAACCCTTCCGGGAAGCTTCCCTTCACCATTGAGCACGATTTCGCCGATTCACCGGCCGCCGGCTACATTCCCGAAGGCGGCCGGCCGGAGATGCGCCAGCCCGACGGTGAGCATCCGCTCAATCCCGGCCCCGCTGAAGTGAAGACGGAGTGGCCATATGACGTCCACTACCGCGAGGGCGTGTACGTCGGCTACCGGTGGTACGCCTCGCGTCCGCAAGCCGTGCGCTACTGGTTCGGCCACGGGCTTTCCTACAGCACCTTCGAGTATTCCAACCTGGATATCATGGCCTCGACGCCTTCCGGCGACACACCGGGCGCAGGCGACCGACAACCGTCGACCGCGCAACCGGCACCGGCCCTGGATCGCCCGGAAGCCTTTGTCGAAGTCCGCTTCAGCGTTCGCAACCTGTCCTCCGTTCCGGGCGCCGAAACCGTGCAGCTCTACGTCGCGCCACCGTCCGGCGTCGACCGACCTCCATTCGAACTCAAAGGTTTCGAAAAGCTCTTTCTCGCGCCCGGTGAGTCGCGCGCGGTCACCCTGTACCTGACCCCGGATGACTTCAGCTTCTTCGACGAGGCTGCCGACTCCTGGCGAATCGCCCCGGGCACGTACACTATTCTCGTCGGCGCCTCGAGCGCGGATATAAGGCTTACGCGGTCCTTCGACGTTGGGAAGACGGATTGACGTAGAACACGCAGGAAAACGGATGGCGCGCGCCCCATACCAATCCTGGAAGGAGTGGATGAGATGTCGAACTCATGCAGAAAAATTATCGTTACTGCCGCCAGTTTTCTCGATCCTCCGGTTGGTGAACCGGCCGGAAGTCAAAACGCACGAAACACGCTGGAGGCCGCGGCAGAACGCCATAACCTTGAGATCGACTATCGGTGCGATCGAAACCCGGCTTACCCGCTGCAGCCGGCGGAATTAGCTGACGCCGTAGCGGTAATCGCCGATCTGGAACGATACGATGAGCACCTTCTGCAGCAGGCAGGCGCCGCCGCGGGAGGCTGCCTTCGACTCATCGCCAGGTACGGTACCGGATACTCGAGCATCGACATTGATGCAGCACGCGCGTGCGGGGTGCTCGTTACCAATACCCCGGGGGCGAATACGGTTCCGACCGCAGAATGGGCGCTGACAACGCTCCTCACAGTCGCCGGAACGAGTCTGTTGCATCATCGCCGTGCGGCCGCCGGACAGCCGAAAAGCGGAACGGCACGACTTGATCTCTCCGGAAGAACCCTCGGCGTTGTGGGCACTGGAAGCATTGGACGGCAGTTGATTGAGCTCGTCCGGGGATTCAACTTCCGGGCGCTCGGATACGACATGTACCCGGATCACCGATGGGCGGAGGAACACCAGGTCGAATACGTCGATCTTCCGACACTGTGCGAACGCTCGGATTTCATTTCCCTCCACGCCTCATCTCCGGAAACTATTATTACCAGCTCCGAACTCAGCCGCATGAAACCGGCAACCGTACTGGTGAATTGCGCTCGAGGGCATCTCGTGGATAATCGTGCGGTCTACGAAGCGGTTAAATCAGGGTCGCTGTGGGGGTACGGGCTCGATGAAGTGTGGGAATATCCTGACCTCCCGCTCGACGATGTGAATATCGTTGTCAGCCCCCATGTAGGTTCAGACACCGACTATGGAAAAGACCGGATGCGAACTATGTCGGCGAGCTCTGTCGCTGCATTTCTCGACGGAGAAACTCAGCGACACGTAGTGAACTCGTGAGCGGTATCAAGGGAGACCTTGTCTGTGGTCTGGGCAGCGAACCTTGGACAGGACAGGAAACTTGCGAGCGCAGACGGTTATTGCCGGAGTCTGTGCAATAACGAGAAATCGACCGTGGCTACGCCAGGTTGGACCTGGCTATCAGAGATAAAGAAAACAAATGGCGCCCACGGCTTTTCCGGTGCTTGACCGGGGTAGCAATACAGAGCCAGCATTATCGCAAAACATATGCCGATCCGCTCACTACTTGCTTCCCCACGCAGCCGCTACCTGCTCATCGGAACGACACTGACCATGCTCGCGATGGGCGCTTCTCAGGCGCTGTATGGCCCGTTCTATTCTCACTTCCGTGCCTTGTTCGCGCTTTCGGCAGCCGAAGTCGGCGCCCTCGCCACATTCAACTTCGTCGGATCGACAACGGCGGTGATCGCCGGAAGTAAGCTTGTGAACCGATTCGGATTCCGCCCGGTGATTCTGATCGCAGGGACAGTGTTCACGATCGGGTTTGTAATCGTTGCGGCAGGCGTCAGCTGGCTTATGGTGCGAATCGGAGTGTTGTGTATCGGCATAGGGTTCGGAGGGCTGGTGAGTTTGAACTTCCTGATAGACGAGGCATTCGGGAAGTTCGGTGCCGCCGCCCTGAGTTTCGTGAACTCGGGCTTCAGTGTCGGGGCAATTCTCGCACCCATCCTGGCAAGTATTTCGCTGGCGCTCGACGGGCATCGGATTGCGTTTGGTATCGCAGCGCTCCTTGCGGCCTGTCCCGTTGTGTTCGCACTCGGCATGGAACGACGGACGGCGATTGTGGAGGATCGTGAACGTTCATGGGGGCGGGCGCTCGCCGGAACCATCGTGTTCTGGTTGCTTTACGCACTCTATGTCGGTTCCGAGGCATCGGCAGCTCACTGGATTCCAACAAATCTGGAATTGACGTTCAGTGAGACCTGGGCAGCAGCCATCACTACGGGGTTCTGGATTTCCTTTACCGCCGGCCGGCTTGTCGCAATTCCGTTTTCGCTGCGGGTTCGCCCGGGCCGGCTGCTCATCGCCACGACCCTCCTCGGAATGCTCACCTCCTCGGTGGCTGCACTGCCGGGAATAGCCCCACTGGGTTTCGCGCTTACCGGTTTCTTTATCGGGCCCGTCTTTCCTGTCGGGCTATCATGGATCCGGCGAACCTTCCCCGCGCGGGCATCGAGCATTTCCGCTGTTGTTATCGCCGGGGGAGGTGTCGGGGGGATATTCCTTCCTCCGGCGATAGGGGCAGTAGTTGACACCTATGGCGCGGCGGCGATTCCTCTTGCGATCGCCGCAATTATCGGGGCGGCCGCGGTCATGTGCATTCTGATCGCCGGACTCTTTTCCACCGGTGCGGCGAAGTAACCTTCTTTGTGCGGATGATCCCTCCCGATTCAGCCGGATTCACTGTATTCTCCGTCGCCGAAGCTTAGAAACCGTCTGGCTGTCACATACGCATCAAGCAGGAACTAAGCGTGGTCATAGGACCACGTAGCCAAACAAATCACTGAGCGCTCGCTTAAGGTCTGAAAGCCATTCGGGGTATATACATTGAAAAGGATGTCGCCATGACGGATCAAGCCAGCACCAGCAAGACAATTCTTCTCGTCGAAGACGAAGCATTGATCGCGTTGAACGAGAAGATGGTCTTAGAGGAGGATGGATACTCGGTAGTTACCGCCAGAACCGGAGAAGAGGCGGTCCGAATCGCTTGCGACGAGACCTACAACATCGATCTCATCTTGAAGACTTCCCGGGAAACAGTCCTTCGCGCCTCTGTAAAGATGGCGTTCCGAT
>CAZMEV010000143.1:0-6805 GCA_964565375.1 uncultured Spirochaetaceae bacterium | reverse complement strand
CACCCGGCCGCACGCGGCCGGGTGCCCTCCGTATCGCTGACGCGAAGAGGGCAGGTTTTGATGGTATAGCGGGAATGCCCTACTATTCGGGCAACACACGCGCCGCACCGCTCGCCGGCATCCTGCCGCCTCGCTGTGGGCCGCCTGCGTGGCTGAAGCTGCATCGTGTTGCAATTAAGTATGGACGATCTCCTTCATCAGTATAACCGGTTGTGGGAAGAGCCGTTCACACTGCCGGGGGTGTAGCGTCGCGAACGCTACATACGATATCTGCGCGATCATGTGGGCCCCGCTCGTGGGGTGCTTGTGACCGGGCTGCGCCGGGTGAGCAAGACAACGTTGATGCGGCTTCTGGTGGAGGCGAAGTATCACGATAGCCTCACCGAGAGACAGCAGCGGCTGTCCGATATTTCGGTTTTGCAGGAACCGTAACACATACGCTTGTGGTTAATTCGTTTTATTTCTTGTCCGTTTTAGCCGGCAGAAGTACCTTCAGCCGGTGTGAGGATAAAGATTATGACGCAAGTACGACTGGCGTGGACGTTTGCTATGGGCGGTATGCGTGTCGCGAACGGACTGGCATTTATTATCACGCTTTCTTTCATAGGCTCAATCATCGGGTGGATCAGTGGACACCCGGCTCTTGGGGTAGAGACGGTCGGGCCTTTGCTTCTGGTGCTTGTCTTCGAAAACTTCTGGCTTTTTGGCAGGACGCAACGGCCGGTTTATACGCGACTTGTTGCTTCCGCGAGTATTGTGCTGCTTGGCAGCATTATAGCCCGAATCGCGATACTCGGGGGGAACGGGCTCCATATAGTGCTTGTGGCTGTCGCCGCATTCGCCACCATTATTGCGCTGGGCGCTCTGGTGCGTCCGATAATACGGCCACTTTAAACTCGCCTTACTAAACCGATACCGCGTTCGGTTTTAGGCCGTCGCGGGCACAGAACTCCAATGCAAGCATGTGCGTTGACCCCAACACGACCGGGGGAGCGCCGCCGGCATCGTGATCTTCGGGTACCCCGGTGCTTAACTCACCGTCTATCGACACGGGGGGAATTTCATCGCCTCAACTTTCGCTTCAAGTGGGCGTTGTCCCAACTCGTACGCGCGTTTGATTGCAGCAGAATAACCCATTTGATACTGTTTACATTAGTGAAAGGCGCTGATAATCGGTACAATGCGGAGCTTTGGGGAGTACAGGATGAATAGACCATTGTTCGTTCTTTCTCTGGTAGCTTTCTGCGCATTCACTGCCGCAACAGTGAATGCGCAAGAAGTAAAACTTGGCGGAGTCGTCTCGGGTTTCGGTGCGTGGTACGGTGGAAGTGACTGGAACGATGCGATTGATGATATAGATGGCCAGCAGGGTGTTTCAGCTTCAAACCAGGTGCGGTTCGGTTTCTCCGTTGGTCCCGCAATTGAAGTTGGCCTTGTCGAGAACTTTGCCGTGGGCACTGCTGTACAATATTCGCGTCGTGGAGGGGGAATTGAAGTTACCAGAAATGACGGTTCATCCGCAGACGGCACTGAAGTCGTAAATTTCGTCGACATTCCAGGGTACCTGAAACCACGACTGCCCCTGGCCGCCGGAATTTCCATTCACGCACTCATAGGCCCGCAAGTGAGTTTTATTATTGGCGACGTAGCCCGGGAAGTCGAAGAAGGATTTGTTGGGGTTTCGGAGACATCCTCGAAATCCGTTGAGCCGGATAATCGGCTGATATTTGGACCTACTGTCGGAACAGGTATTGCAGTAAACCTTGGAGTTGGTGAATTGCATGTTGATCTATTGTATTTCCGAAGTTTTAACGCTGCGTTTGACGATTTCATTTTCGAAACCGGTGAAACATTCGAGGGAGATTTATTCCAAAACCTTGGCCTTTCGCTTGGCTTGATGATTCCGCTTGAAACCGACAGCACGAATAGCTTCACAACAGGGGGACCGCCCGTTGACTCCGCTGCGCCCGTAGCGTATTGAATGCCGTTCCATGTGTCGGCTGCGGATTCGGTCGGAAATCTCAACCGCCGCCCTTCCGCGCCGCCGGGTCAGGCGCTAACCTAACTAAGCCCGGTTTCCCTTCTCCTTTCCTCATAGTCTCAACTACAGTAATTCGGTCATTTTCCCACTTTTCTTACTGAATACTTCGGGCTTCAACACCCGTGAGTATCCGAATGCGGTGCCGCACATCGGCTCGCTTGGTTATGACCGCCGGCCGGCAAGTCTCCAGTCTACCGGAAGCACGGGGCGCTTATTACGATTAATCTATAATCGCTGTTCAGTTTTCCGTTTTACAATAGGACGATCGGAGGATAGGATTTCGATATGGACACGGTCGAACGACTGCGCAGCAACGGTATCTCTGTGGATCTCGAACATGTCAGAAAAATCGCGAATAGTTTTCGTGTCCGTGAGATATCTGTCTTCGGATCGGCGCTCCGCGATGATTTTACTCCGGACAGTGACATTGATCTGTTAGTGACGTTCGAGCAAGACGCCGATCTTTCCTTGTTCGATATCATGGAGTTGGAAGAACGACTTTCAGAGGTATTCGATCGGAGCGTTCAAATTGTGGAGCCCGAAGCGTTGAGAAACCCTGTACGCCGACGAACGATACTCTCTACGAGTTTGCCGCTGTATGCCGCTTAATGATCGAGATGTGTCGTACTTGATAGATATGCTTGCTTGCTGTGAGGATATTCGACGATTCATCGATGAGGTGACGTACGAGCAGTTCGAGCACGACAAGATGCGACGCCTTGCCACAGAGCGACAGCTGCAAGTGCTCGGGGAGGCTGCGGGGAGAGTTTCAGCGGAGACCCAAGCGCACTTTTCGCAGATCGAATGGCGCAAAATCATCGGCCTTCGCAACAAGCTTTCGCACGATTACGGAGAAATACTTGCAAAGCGGGTCTGGCAGATCTCTCGAACCAATGTCCCGAAACTTGCCCAAGAATTGTCTTCCATTCCGGAAGTCCGAAATGTAGATGAGCGGCCGGAAACCGGTGCCTGACAACGTACGGCTATAACGGTGCCATAGCGCTCGGCATAACACATATAACGCCTCCCCCCGTCAACAAGACGTAGGCGACCGCGACCGCTCGGGACGGGGTCTTGCCCCAACTGATATGAACCTCTCATCGGGCGGAAGTTGTCTGACTTCGGTTCAGGCAGCTATAGAAGAGAGTCTGCTGCCAAACACATATCGAGAGTCGTGCTCGTCCTCGGCACGCTCTATAACATCATATAGCCCGTGATGTCGTCCGAGAAGTTCTTTGGTGAAGTGACCGGACGCTACGATCAGGTGCTCGCCTGCTACGCTGAACGGGCGGGAAAGCGCCTGCAGAAGAAGTACTGGTGATTGGTACATGCCGGCAGGCCACCGCAGGTCGCGGCAACGGCAGTAGCACGGGAGCTGGCCGGGTTTATCTGGGGTGCGATGGTGGGAGCAGCTTCGTAAAGCGAGCAGAATCTATGTCGGTAGACTAACGGAATGAAGGGGATGGACGGAGACGGAATAACGCAGCGATACGGACAATCCTCGCAATAAGCTATGGTGGCGATCGCAGTATTCGGTCGATTCACGAGCTGAGAGAGAGGCAAGCTCCCGACGATTCCATTGGTCTGCGGTAACCAATCCGCGTATATCAGTCTGGTCAATCGTCGAGATGCTCCGCTCCGTCTTTCCGCTTTCTTCACTATTACCTTAAGCAGGGCCGATTAAGAAGAGACGATAAGCGAGAGTTGTTGACAGGAGGTTCATCATATCAGCTTATTGTTAAGCAAAACTCTGCGTACCTGATTAATGGAGGCGAAAGTCAGTCCAGTAGGCGCGAGGCTTGCATCTCTCCGTAATTGTACAATATATTGTACGAGAAGGAGGCGCTGCCATGGACGCGGTCAGTTATTCGGATCTTCGTCAGAATCTCAAGCGCTATCTCGATCGTGTCTACGGTGACCGGGAAGCGCTGATCGTGACACGCAAGGGAAATGAAAACGTGGTGATGATCTCACTTGATGAGTATAACAGTCTCGTAGAGACCTCCTACCTACTGTCGAGTGAGGCAAATGCGAAACACCTCAGCGAGTCACTCAGTGCTGCACGAAGTGGAGCGATAAGCGAACGGGAACTCATTGACGAATGAAGATCGTGTTCACCGAGCACTCGTGGAGTGACTATCTGTACTGGCAAAAGAATGACAAACGGATGCTGCGCCGTATAAATGAGCTTATCCGCGATACAATGCGTTCGCCATTCGACGGTCTCGGGAAGCCGGAACCGCTGAAGCATCAGCTACAGGGCTGTTGGTCGCGGCGAATTAATGAGGAGCACCGCTTGGTATACGAGGTAGCCGACGAGGAACTGCGGATCATTTCGTGTCGGTATCACTACTGAACAAGCGATAACGATGATTATTCGATGCACCCGAAAGGTTGCCACAAAAATCAAGGTCGAGTTGCCGAGCAACGCCATCGAGGCTGAAGAATCAGAATGGTACACGAATCTATTCCGGCATCGGGGAGCGCAATTTCTGATTATCACCGAATCGAAGACGTTGTTGAGCGTCGTTATTCGTGGGCGAGGGATAGCTTCAAGGCAATCATTTCTGACGAACTTCACCGAGGCGGTGGGCGAGTACTGCCAAAATCGGGGGATTGCGTCTGTTCTTGGGAATGGGTTGGCCTTTGTGCCGAACAAAGCTGCGTTTCACAAGACGAATAATCGACGCATACTCGGTTCAATGAATGACCTTATCTACGCTTCCCAGTTGCACCTTGAGATGCACGATCGGTCGCTGGACGAATTATCAGATCGACTAAACGACACTCCTATGAGTTACCTTGGCTACTCGAATCCTATGAAGCAAGTGGAGAGTCTTCTTTGAGGACCGTGAAAGCGCTTCCTCACCACTAGGAAGACCGAGTTCTGCTTAACATCACGCTCCGGCAGACAATATGAAGAACCTCCTGCCGTTGTAACATCGCGGATTAGAGGGAGCAGCCCTCGTACCGCATACAACAGACAGGAGGCAGATTATGGAAAGCGTAGCGTATGTCGGCATGGACGTCGATAAAGAGAAGATCGCGGTGGCGCTGCTGCAGGACTATGAGGACCAGCCTCGGATGCAGCGGGTTATTCGAAACCGCGCCAATGCGATCGAGAAATTCTTTGGTGAGGTGAACCGGACGCTACGATCAGGTGCTCGCCTGTTACGAAGCGGGAGCGTGTGGCTTTGAACTTCACCGACGGGTCACTGCCGCCGGGGCCGGATGTATGGTAGCCGCACCGGCATCGATGCCGAGTCGGCAAGACGAAGCCGGAAGAGATTTCCTGCGTCTGTATGAGGACGTCAAAAGCGATCTGAGAAAAGCAAAGCAACGACTTCTGCATTTTCTCCTACGCCATGAGATTCGGTATGAAGGCTGACAGAACTGGACGGGCAAGCACTGGCAGTGGGAGACAATGCACTGGTTGATCCTGCCTGCCATATACGAAAGCGTTCGCGGTAGCCGAGCAAGCCTGACAGCTGCACTGTACACCTCGAACGTCGGTGTTCTGCATGCTCCGCATGCATTCGTATTCGCGACAGTCGTTCGCGATAATCGGGTACCTGAGTTTTTCTTCTGGTCACAACAGACGCCCGAGGTTGTCTCGCGTGATCTAACGAGACTCAGCGAACTCTTGCGGAATGCAATACGTGAAGCCCACAATCCAACCGATCGTGCGCAAGCATTCGAGAGCGCCGCCGGCATTATAGAGGAAGCGTTCGACATGTTTGAGAATAAACGTCGCTCCTTCCTCCCGAATCGCTATCGCCGTGCGCTTCATACCTTTCAACGGATGGTCGGCTGGTTATATCGAAACCGGAAAAACGCAAACGTGGAGGCTGATGTTATTCAGAGATCGCAGGTGCTCGCAGAGATCGCCAGGAAAGGCAAACACGAGCAGCACACTGTGGATCTGCGCAGCTTTGCCGAAGCCCTCATCGAAAACGTATTCGAACCGCTCAGGCGCGACCTGTTGGACCGGAAGAAGAAACGGCCACAACGCATAATCACCTACAACCACGTCCTTGAAGATGTGAAAAAGCGAATGAAGAGCGAAAACTACGTGTTTCCGACTCGTGAAGTACTCGATGCGATCGATCACGCGCTGCGACTCGAACCACCGATCGAACAGCAGACGGTCGCGCTCCTCGTCGGCGTACATAACTCACCCATGAGTACACACGAGTGATTCTCCGCGTCCTTATTTCTTTTAGGCTGATGTTTTCCCCACGGCATCCTTCGGGCGGGCAGTGATCTCGGCCTGCGAAGGTCTCTGTTAAATGCACACTCTCTGGATTCCACCAAAATGTCAGGATTCTATGTCTTCATTGGAGGTCATGCCGGATAACGGAGGAATCCGGGGGAAGAGTGAAGGTTTTCCACGCTCGCGAGGACAACACCTTCGTCTGAAAGCGGCCCGGGTTCTGGATGTACGGTGAACGCTGACAGCGTCCACCCTCACTTCTCTGCACTGCACTGCACTGCACTGCACTGCACTGCACTGCACTGATCATCGCTGTGCTCGCAGTGTGCCTGGCAACCGATTGTCGGGAGCCGTGGTGCAAGTATTCCCTGTGCCGATCGATCATGAGATTTCGACAAAGTCATTTGCGTAGCCTCTGTGGTCAGGTCATTTTGTTTGACATCGTTACAGGGAGAGTGTAGGCTGGAAAGTGAAATGTGATCAGGCCGAGAGCACCGGAGATTCCTGATCGCCCACAAACACCGATGGTAAGAGCCTGCCTGCGGTGGCGT
>CAZMEV010000142.1:0-6822 GCA_964565375.1 uncultured Spirochaetaceae bacterium | reverse complement strand
CCTATTCATCATCAGGAAGGCTGACTGCCACGCCGAGTTCGGATAAGCGGCTTCGCACGGTCGCGTCCATGGTTTCGGTGATCATGTAGGAGATTTTGTCCCAGCCGCAGATGCCGGCCATTTGCCGGTTGCCGAGTTTGGAGGAATCCACAAGCAGACAGGTGGTTGCTGCGGAGGCGATAATGGCACGCTTGGTTTCGGCTTCGAGGAGGTTTGCGCTGCTCGGGCCGTGTTCAACGGTGTATCCGGTTGCGCCGAGAAAGGCCACGTCCGCATGGATGTGTTCGTAAAGGTGTCGCGAGAACTCTCCGACCATCGCCATACTTGGCCTTCTTAGTACACCGCCACTTACTATTAGGCTGATGTTTTTATCCCGGGCCAGCTCGAGTATTACGGGGACGGAACTGGTAACAACGGTCAACTCCATATCATGCAGATGTTGAGCGAGAACGGCGTTGGTGCTTCCGGAATCGAGGATGAGCGTTGCGTTCGGGTCTATGAGTTCAAGTGCCTTTCGGGCAATGGCGTTCTTCGCGTCGACATTCTCGTGGATGGTGTTGGTGACATTCCGGGCAAGATCCGTTCGCTCGGGCAGGAGTATAACGCCGCGGGAACGCACTGCCAGGCCGCGTTTTTCGAGTTCGGCGACATCCGATCGAATTGTCACTTTGGTGACGCCAAGTTCATCGGCGAGCTCATCGACCCTGGCGCCCCCTTCGTTTTCGAGCCGCTCGAGAATGCGACGCTTTCTTTCGATATGAGTCATTGCACCAACTATACGTGCCGGTCTCAACAGCTACAAGCAGCGAGTACGTATACACGCTGTACGGTCGCGATGCTGTTACATAACACTGTACGAAACACCGATCTGCGGTGCAAATGTCTTTCCTTCGAATGCTTCCTGCGCTTCCTTCAGCAGTTGTTCCCGCCCGGTGGGCGGCAAGTGAACAAGGGCAAGACTCCCCGCCCCTGCCGCCGCGGCAGTTTCACCCGCCTGCTGAGCGCTGGCATGGCCGGCAGCATTCAAGTCCGAGGCCTTTTCGTGCGGTCCGTTGGATTCATGAATCAGGAGATTGCAGCCGGCAGCCTCCTCCCGAACGCGAGAGCAGGGGGCGGTATCACAGCTGTATACGAGAGAATGGCCGGCGAAGTCGAGGCGAATCCCGATTGTCGGAGTACTGTGCTCCACGGTAAACCAGCGTACGAACTGGTCCGAGTGTGCTGTCACCGGCGTCAGTCTGCCCTCGCCGGTGGTTTCCCACTGGATCGGGAACATTCCCTTCCGGTCTATGAGGCCGAATACATCGAGCAGCCGTTTCGCTTGCTCCGTGGTATGCCGGTTGGCGATAATCTGCAGCGGTTTTGTACGCCCTTCAAGCCATGCTCCGTGAATAAACGAAGGAAATGCGTACAGGTGATCGGTATGGGCGTGGGTGAGAATGAGCAGGTCAAGATCACTGAGTGTCGTTCCGGCCCGCCGGAGTGAGGCCCCCGGGCTTCCACTGCAGTCGATCAGCACACTCAGATCTTCCATGCGGACACAAAAACTGGTGTTTGCGTCTCCTTCCGGCATAACACCGCCACTTATTCCGTTAAATATGACCTCCATACGGTTCGCTCCTTACCCGTGTAGCTATCACTCCGAGAGATTCAGAGAAAGATATGCCCGATCGTCAAACGAAACGTTTCCGGTATACACACCTTTCGTTGACTTGAACCGACGGAAGCATAACGGATCTTCCCTGATTGTTTCGGCTAAGGCCTGTTCGGACTCCTGGAGGGTCGGGCGCAGCTCCGGATAGCCGTCGGATGCAAGCACCAGCGTTTCGAGATCCTCTGGGATCTTGTGTACCTGAACTGCCTCGTGCCCGGCGTCGAGAAATCCATCCACCACGGAGAAGCCGTAGCCGGAGGCTTGCTCGTTATTCTGAAATAGCTTCTGTCGAACGCGAAGCTCATTTATGTACTGCCTCCCGGTGTCTTCTGACAGAAGCTGTTCAATGGTTCGCCCGCGCAAAAGCTCGGACTCAAGGTACATGGCCCGGACTTCGGCAAGCACACGGTCTACGTCTTTCCATGCACTGATAAGCGTGTCACCGGCGAGTGCCTGACAGTCGCCAACCAACCAGACTTCCGACCGGTACCTGCTGTACACGATGACTGAGGCACTTGCCCGGTATTCCGGGTTTCGCGCAACCGTTTCGTAGGTGCCCTCACTCCGATACATCCCGGCTATCTCGTCATTCAGTATGCGAAAGCATGATTCGGCGTCCGCATCATGCGGGATGTTTGCCATTGCAGCCTGAATGTGCTTCGCCCCTTTGCGCCCGGGGGCTTCATTGCCGGAGTCGGGTACTGCGCTCGTCGTCCCGTCAATAACGGCGGCAAATGTGTCACTGACAAAGATCGCGTCCTCGCATGTGCGTTCATCCCCGGTCTTTGACTGAAGATGTTGTTCGCGAACCCTCATAACTCGCTGTCCTCCGAATCGGCGCTGCCCGCCTGACTCGCTCCGCTTTTGTCCGAATCGGTGCTGCCCGCCTGACTCGCTCTCTTACGACGCGCGCTGCGCAGGGCGTACCAGATGGAAACAATCGCAAGAACGATGAAGGCGACTGCAATAGGACTTCGGAAGAACACCGTGTAGTCTCCTCCGGCGAGACGCACAGCCCGTCGGAAGTTCTGCTCAAGCATGTCTCCAAGTATCAGCCCGAGTACGACCGGAGCTATCGGATAGCCGTTCTTTTTCATGAAGTAGCCGATAATTCCCAGCACAACCGCGGTGCCCATGTTGTAAGTGGCTGCGGTAATTGCCCGTCCTTCGACCGCATAGGAGCCGATCATTGAAAAGACTACGATAAGCGGCAGGAGATAGGCCGCTCGAATGGCGAGTATCTTGGGAAAGATACGAATCCCGAGAAGCTGGAAAAAGACCATGAAGAAATTCGCCAGAAGCATTGCAAAAAGAATCGCATACACCAGCGAGAGTTCATCGATAAACAGACTCGGTCCCGGCACCACTCCCTTGATCAGGAGCGCACCAAGAAGTACTGCGGAGGCGGCATCACCAGGGATTCCCAGCGCCAACGCGGGGATAAGAGCTCCGCCTTTACACGCATTGTTGGCCGTCTCGGGCGCCACAACACCCTCGACTACTCCGGTACCGAGTTGTCGCAGTTTATTCTTAGCCGAGGCGGCTACCTGCTGCGCGCGTTGATACGCCATGAACACCGCAATCGAGGCCCCGGCGCCCGGTATCGCGCCGATGAAAGTGCCGATTCCAACACTCTCCAGCAACATTCGCCACATGCGCGCGATCACACGCGGTTTCGGCAGCGAACCGCGCAGGCTTACCTGCGGCGGAGATAAAGTGCCCGCATGCAGACGCTCAATATCGATAAGCGCCTGCGAAATGCCGAACAATCCGATAAGTGCTGGAATAAGACCTATACCATTTGCCAGCGGAGTACGCGCAGTGACATCTGCAAACGGCAGTCGCATAGTCTCGGTTATCCGGTCGGGACCGAGGAAGGCCAGCGCCAGGCCGAAGGCTCCCATGAGCAGACCCTTTACTAAATCCTGCGCCGTTATGGAGGCGATAATCGTTAATCCGACTAACGCGAGCGCCGCCCGCTCAGCCGGTCCGAACTCAAGCGTGAACTGCGCGATAAGCGGTGCAAACAGTGCCAGAAGAACGAGACTGCCGAGTCCGCCGATGAAAGAGCCTATGGTGGCACCGACAAGTGCCTCGGCACCTCGCCCGTTCTGGGTCATCGGATACCCGTCATAGATCGTCGCAATTGCGTTGGGATTCCCCGGTATACCCAGCAATATGGCCGGAACCGAGGCACCGATGATCGCTCCGCTGTAGACCGACAGGAGCAGAGCCATCCCCACCGCCGTTGGAAACTGGATGGCAAGCGGAAGCATCAGGGCTATTCCCATGGTGGCGCTCAACCCGGGAATAGCACCGAGCACAATGCCAAGACATACGCCGAAGGCTATCCAGAGAATCGTGGCTGGGTGAATAATCTGCATGATACCGGCCAACAGTTCAGGCATTACAGTATCCCCTCCGGAAGTGAAACTCGAAAAACCTGCTGGAATATCAAATACACGAGAAGAGTCGTAGCGACCGAAAGAATCAACGCACCTCGTGCCGCCCTTGATTGAGCATCGGCCTTGGAATCGCCGGCCGGGGCCCGCCGGATCATGAATCGGAACAGCGGTACAAGCAGCGCAGACCAGAATACCAGACCGAGAAACGCGGCGAATGTTCTGTTGCGCAGGATATCAACCTCCCATATGCGTCCGAAGTACCGGACCCATGCGAGCAACCAGACACCGATTGCAAACGATACAGCACCTGTAACCACGCTACCGGCTGTGTATTTTATGAGAACGCCAACGGATGAGAGTGAAACATTGCCAAGCTGGTACCAGTACGTGAGCAAAAACACCAGGAGCGTCGTGCTCACCACGTAACCAATCTGTCGAAATATGAGAATGTAGCCGATGGTGATAATGCCCGTAGCGATCGTCAGCCGTCTTGTCGCAAGGTCCTCGGCCGTTTCAGGCTCCGCGGCTGACGCATCTGACTGTCCCGGCGCAGAAGGCAACTTCGTATCTCTGACCACGAGGAGGCCGGCCAGGACGATCATGGCGACTGCAACGCCCAACGGCAGCGCTGTACTACCCGGATCCCATTGAGCACCGGGCATGCGTCGCTCTTCGATGCTCAGCATCGTAATCAGATACATGATGGAGAACGCGAGCCATGCCAGAGGCATGACTCGCAGGCGTGGTAACTTCATGCAGGGCTCCTGTGCGTTCAGGTGTTACTCGCCATCAGTCCAGAAGATCGGCTGCCTCGAGGATCGGGAAGAAGGTGTCCTCGAGTTCCATGAAGTAATCGTCGAGTTCCTCAAGCCGATGATATTCGGGCAGGAGGCCCTCCGATTCCATGTACGACTGGAAGCCTTCCGATTCGAATGCCTGGGTTGCGATCTCAGCAAGCACTTCCTTTCGTTCCTCGGGAGTTCCTTCGCGCACCGAAATGGAGCGGAACGAACCGAACGGAACTTCAAGGTCCTCATAGCCGAGTTCTTCAAACGTCGGTACATCGGAGACTTCCGGAATATTGCTTCGTTCCGGATGTACCATCATCAGAGGCCGCATGCTGTCCATGTGCTCTGCAACCTCGGTCTGCGAGAAGACGCCAATGTCTACATGCTGGCCGAGGAAGTTGGATATCAGGTCTGCACCGCCGTCGAACGGAGTCACGTTGAATACTTCGTCGAAATGGAGGTTCATGCCGACTGTAAGAACACCGGTTGCACCACCCATTCCGGCATTACCGAAAGTCAGCTCTTCGGGATTTTCGCGGGCGTCTTCGAGCAGTTCGTCAAAGCTCTCCCACGGCGAATCTTCGTGGACTGCAACAATGAACGGATCCCAGTTCAGTCCGATAATCCCCTCGAGCTCGTTGTAGCCTTCAGTTAATCCCTGCAGTGTGGCCGTAACGGTATGTGCACCACTGGCCAGCAAGGTATACCCGTCGGCAGGCAGACTCAGCACCTCGTTTGTTCCGGTCGCACTTCCGGCCCCGGATATGTTTTCAACGATTACATCCGCTTCGGTCACCTGATCCATTTCCTGGGCAAGTTCCCGAAAGATGAGATCGGTACCACCACCGGCACTGAACGGAACCACAACAGTAATGGTCTCATCCGGGTCGGGCCACTCCGTCTCCGGCGGACCTGCGGCAAATGCGCCTCCGACAACCAACAGCAACGCTGCGAGAACAGCTATTACCTTTCCTTTCATACAAGCCTCCCTTTGCAGGTGTCACCACTCATCGGATGACCCTTTTTCCCTGTGGAAGTTTTGAATCGAGCGTACGGGTTCACTCCCGCACCGTTTCTGCCCACAGGCTACACCCGCCAAAAAGGAAAACGCAAGGAAACACAACGCAATCTAACAAAAATTTCTTCGCATGCTAACGAAAATTTAACCCGTTTGTTTGCCCGGTTCGCTGCCGGCTGTCCCGACCATGAGTGCGTCCGCACCTGATCGGAAACACACCGGTACACAAACCTGCTCTCGCGCCCGATAATACGGTCTTAAGGAGTTAAACGCAGCATGACGCGACACGACAGCGCGCCGATCGCAATCGCATTCGACTACGGCGGTGTTCTCGCCCACTTCATGGATGAGGATACGATATGCCACATGGCCGGGGCCGCGGGGCTTTCACGGGAGGTGTTTGCGGAGCCCTACTGGAGACTGCGTCCGAAGTTCGACAGCGACGAACTGGGGGCGGCCGAATACTGGAACGCCGTTCTGGAGGCCGGGGGCAGCAAAGTCGATCGCACCGCGGCGGTGAAGGTACTTCCCGAGCTCGACGCAGTGGGTTGGGGCCGTATGAACACCGCCGTCCTGCGATGGGCTTTCACGCTGCCTGCCGCCGGCTACCACTGCTTCATCGTGTCGAACATGTCAACTTCCGCGTATAAAGTACTCATCGAGCGGCAATCGTGGGCGCGATACTTCGACCCGCACATTATCTCTGGGCATCTTGCCATAAACAAACCCGACCCCGGTATTTTCGAAGAGGCACTGGCGAGAACCGGCCTCGAAGCAGCCGAGGTGCTTTTTCTCGACGATTCCGAGAAGAATATCCGTGCAGCGCGGGAACTGGGGATGAAGGCCTTGCAGGTCTCCACCGCAGCGAAGCTTGCCTCAGACCTGGAGCGGGAGTTTCCTTCGGTGCCGCGCCGTGGGCTTTTGTGTGAGGAGAAGGGATGATGCAAGGCCGCAACC
>CAZMEV010000141.1:0-6858 GCA_964565375.1 uncultured Spirochaetaceae bacterium | reverse complement strand
CTTAACTCCATGTCACTAGTGGGGCGAGCATGAGAGTGCGAGTGCGACTTGATAATGCGGGGCAAGCGCTTGTTGACCTGCAAAGCTCAATGCAGGAATTCCAGACGCGCGCGGTCGCAGAGGATGTGCACGGCTTTGGCTTTGGCGTGCATCGCCGAGCAGTCGAGGGTATTCAGCGCGGCCCGGCGAGCGGAGAGACATATCAAATGAGCGACCCGAGCCGGGAGCACACCGCATCCGCGCCGGGTGAATATCCTATGAGCGATACCGGACGGTTGGCATCAAGCGTAATGGTAGACACTGACAAAACATCGGCAACAGTCTTTTCCAACCTTGACTATGCGCGCTATCTTGAGCTACGGGCCCCCGAGCGAGGCGGTCGCCCATGGCTGACGCGAGCGTTTAATGAAGAACTTGCATCGAGGGGATGGTAATGGCTGTTGGAGCGTCACTGCAAAGAGGCCTTTACGAACATCTTGTAGCCGCGCTTGACGTGCCGGTTTTCGACCACGTACCGCAAGGGCGGAAATATCCGTTTGTTGTAATCGGCGATACGGACCTAAGAGCTTGGGAGAGTTACGAGTCGATGGGTTATGTTGCGGAGGCGCGTATACATTGTTATACTGCCACCGCAGGGCGTTTAGCAGTCAACGAGCTGCTTGACGATATTGAGGATGCGCTTAATCGCGCTGAGCTTGTGCTGCCTGATTATGGCGGGTCCGTCGTTACGGTGCACATGATATTTCGGAGTCCGGCCGTTGAGCCGGATGGAGTAGTCAGGAGTGGTCGGATAGATTTCCGTGCCATAATTGGAGGCGAGTAAATGCCAGGGACAATTAACGGATACATAGCACGTGAGATCGTGCTGAAGGACACTGAAGGGAACGCGGTGGCAGGGCTTAACGCGACAAACATCACCGTCAACCGCGAAGAGATTGATGTTACGACAAACGACGAGGATGGGTTTCGAACGCTGCTCGGCGAAGCGGGGCAGCTCGGTTGGGAAATTAGCGCCGAAGGCATCGTCAGGCCGGGTAACCTTGACCTGCTGCGAGAAGCGTTTAATCCTAACACCTCGTTGACTAAGTACACCCTTGAGTTCCCGTGGGGCGATGAGGCGACAGCCGATTGGTTTATTGGAAACTTCGAGCTTGGCGCAGAGACGCAGGAAGCAGTCACATTCTCAGGTACGTTTATGTCGAGTGGCATTGTCGAATATACCGAGGGCGCAAGCTAATATATGCGACCAACGTTTGAGATTGAGGTATGTGACAATCTCTATGAGGTTGTGATCACGTTTGGAGTTATCGAGGCGTGGGAGCAACGAGTGTCCCAAAAACAATTTTGGGACCAGATAGACAGCCCTCGCGTGTCGGTGCTGACGTGGCTCTTTTACTGCGCAATCAAGCACGGTAGCGAAGAGAAGGCACCTACATACGAAGAGATCGGCGAATGGATGCTTGACGAGCGGAACCAAGTGTACGCCGGTGAGCTGGCGGTTAATATGATGTTTGCCGGGTATAACCGCAACAAGTGGCCGGAAGTAAAAAAAAAGATAGCGGCGCAAAAGGCGAAACGGAGCGAGCAAGAAAAGACGTCGAGCGCGTCGGAGTCCTCCGAAGCTACTACCGAGTAGCGGTGGGCCAGTTGGGTTGGCCGCCAGGAGAGTTCTGGTCGGCGACTGTCGCAGAAGTTTGCGAAGCAGTCGATGGGAAGAACGGGAATCGCGGCCCTCGTGTATGGAGAAACTTGACCGAAGAGGATGTAGAGGGGTTGCTTAAACTTATATGAGTGATGCAAGAACGATACAGGCAACGATAACCGCCGATACATCCGGCCTGCAGCGTGGAATGCAGGACGCCTCCGAATCCATCGAGGGCGTGCAAAACACCTCTCAATCTGCCGACCGAGGTGTGCAGCGCTCATCTCGCGGTATGACGCGAAGTATGGGGCGTGTCGCAGCAAAAGCTAAAGTCGTTGCAGCAGCAGCAGCAGCGGCAGGGGCAGCCTACGCGGCGCATTTAGTTAGGCAAGGGCTACAGGCCGCAGACGAACAGGCAAAGCTCGCTCGACAGCTTGGCATAACCAACGAAGGACTAGCCACTATGCAGCGCGCGGCTGAGCTGTCTGGTATGTCAGCAGGTGAGCTTACCAGTAACATGGAGCGCCTTAACCGCAGGCTCGGTGATGCAGCAGACGGCAGCGGGCAGGCAGCCGATGCACTTGAGCGGATTGGACTTACCGCGCAAGACCTCGAAAACATGGCGCCTGATGAGCAAATGGAAACGCTTGGCGATGCATTGTCAGGGGTCGGCTCTCAGGCGGAGCGGGCTAGTATCGCAGCAGACTTGTTTGGGCGCAGCGGACAGCGAATGCTCCTGCTGCTCGATGATGCGGCTGATACATTCGACCGAGCGCGGCGAGAAGTCGACGACTTTGGCCTTGCGCTTGACGAGACACAGACAGACCAGATTGAGCAGATAAACGATGATTTCTCGACTATGAGCGCGGCGATACGCGGTGCGGGCATGCAGTTAGCGAGCGCGTTTGCTCCTGCTATTGAGCATGTGGCGAGTGTCGTTGTGAGCTTATCGAGTGCAATCGGCAGGTGGTCGCAGTCGATGGGTGAGGCAACTCGGCAGACTCGCGAGCTTGCCGAAGCACAGGGTGTCCTTGAGGGGATACAGGCGGGAGAAGAGAGAACCCTTGAGGACATACAAGAGGCACGAAATGCGATTGTCGCAGAGCGACAGCGAAACGCTCAGCGGATTGTCGAGTTAGAGCAAGAGGCAGCCGAAGCGTCAGCGCAAGCTCAAGAGGCCGGCAACGCTCGATTGCGTGCGACATTCCAGAACCGAGCAAGGCAGGCAGAAGAATCCATAGGCAGAATTGAAGATTCGCAAAGCGAGCTTGGGGCGCAGTTGTCAGAACTCAGCGGTGAGTATAACGAGTTGTGGCAGCAGGCGCGCGAAGGCGATAAAGCGGCGCAAGATCAAGTCGATGCTATGGAGGATGCGGCCGAGTCTCAGCAGCAGTATAACGATATACTCGGAGAATACGAGGAGTCCCGTCGTGTAGCGAACGAACTCGCAGAGGCCGGGTTAATATCAGAGCGCGAAAGAATACAGGAAGTAATATCAGCCGGTGAGAGGTATACGAGGCAGGTAGCTGAGATTGGTCAGACATGGCGAGCTGAGTCAAACGACACAATAGGATTTATCGAGCAGCTTCGAGAAGAGGCTAAGAAGCTCGAAGCGGGGCCGAGTGACGAGGAAATTGAGAACCGGCTTGAGATGTTTCGTCAATCTCTTCTGAGTGAAACTGAGGCACTGCGCGAGCAGCGAGACGAGCGCATAGAGATTTTACGAGAAGCCCGAGAGCGCGACCTACTCGAAACCGATGAGTACCATGAGCTACTACGACAGGCTCGGCAGGAGTACAACGACCAGATCAGAGAGATGGAGGAGCAGGCGGCGCAAGAGCGTCAGGACATACTTGACCGCGAAGAAAAAGAAGAACAGCGCCGCATGGAGCGCATGGCACGCCGGAGGCAGCAGGCGTATTTCTCGATTGCCAACAATGCCGCTGATGCGTTTGGTTATATCGCCGATGCATCCGCGTCTAGCGACGAGCAGCAGTTTCGCTCACGTAAAGCAGCAGGCATTGCCTCTGCTGTAGTCAACACTGCCGAGGGTGTCACGCGTGCGCTATCAAGCGCAGCCCCTCCGCTTAACTTTGCTAATGCCGCCGCTGTTGCAGCGAGTGGAGCCGCGCAGATTGCAGCTATTAGCCGTCAGACAATGGGAGGCGGTGGCGGTGGCGGAAGCGTGCCTTCTCCGAGTCAATCAGATAGAGGAACAGAAGAGGGTTCTCGTGATGGAGGCGGCGAGCGACAGGAGCGGCGTCTAATTGTATCGGGCATGGAGCCCAATCAACTCTTTACCGGTGAGGCGGTTCGCTCGCTTATGGACGAGATAGCACAGGCTCAAGAGGATGGTTACAAGGCGGTGCTTGCGTAATGGCGACAGTAATAAGTGATGCTTTAGTATTAGGGCAAATTGATCTCGTCGACGCCGCCGCACCTCGCCTTTGTTGGCGCAATATTGTAACCGAGCAAAACGTAAGCGCCACAAGCTCGGTTGACGAGGAGCCTGTAACCAACATTGCGAATCCATCAACAGCATTCGGCTGGCAAGCGGCGTCAACTGATATGCAAGAAATCGATATAACGGTCAATGAGTCAGTCGACTATATCGGTATTGCGCGGCACAATCTGCGCGGTAATGGCGAGATCCGCATCCGTGTTCTGGGTAATGGGGTTTACACTACCGTGGTTGATTGGACGCGACTGTCACGAAAGAGACAGACTGTTTTATTTCTTATCAACGATGCAGCGCCGCAGGAAGTGCAAATACAGATACGAAATAACAGCGAGGCTCCGCGATTGGGTGTTGTGTATATCGGGCGCTCGACACGGCTGCAGCGAAATATCTACGTTGGCCATACGCCGGTGACTCTCGGCAGAGATGTTCAGACGGTTGGCGGGTTCTCGGAAAACGGGCAGTACCTGGGTGAGCTTGTGCGCCGCGAAGGCCGGAGTACGAGTGTCGAGCTTGAGAACCTGACACCCGATTGGTATAGGCGAGAGCTTGACCCGTTCCTTGCGCAGAGGCCGCGAGCGCCGGCGTTTTTTGCATGGCGTCCCGACAAATACAGCGCCGAGGTAGGATATGTGTGGTTAACCGGCTCACCTCGCCCGAGCAATCAGAGGCCCAACGGGATGATGCAAATAAGCATGGACTTTGAGGCGATAGCATGAGCCGAGTATCTTATGTAGAAATTGACCTTCCGGTATGTCAGCTCAGCTATGGCGTATCACCGTGTACCGCAGAGTTAGGCGTGACTGGTGATATCAAATGTTTTAATACGCTCGCCACATGCCAAGACATAGATAACTTCGACCCCGATTCGCAGGTGATCCGCTTTAGCACATCCAGCCTCGACAACAATCCTGATATCAATGCAATACCGAGTATCGCAGGTGTTGACTACACTCCGCCCAAGATAAACCTCGGCGAGGGTATCGGTGCGCGCAGTGTGCTGTCGGTAACATTCAGAGACCATCCAACGCCGGATACCGGCGCGGGTGGTGACCCGTACCGAGATGATAGAGGGTATGACCCGTACGAGCGCGGAAGCTTTTGGGGCAAGTTTGTGTCTCGCTATAAATTTTTGCGAGGCCGTGCGCTGCGGTGGTACACCGGAGATACATCAGACAGGCTCGAAAATCTTGAGATGAGAGAGTTTGTTATTGACCGCATAGAGGGACCTGATACGCAGGGCCGTGTAAAACTGGTCTCCAAAGACCCTCTCACGTTACTCGATGATAAGAGGGCGAGAGCGCCCAAAATATCAAGCGGCGTACTTGCCGGCGATGTAGCCGACGATGACACAACACTCCTGATAAACCCGACGGGTATTGTCGCGGAACAGTACAACTTTGATACACCGTTTTTTATTGCAGTGGCCGGCGAAGAGGTGATGCGGGTCACGGCAGTAGATACTGAGTCCGACCAACTCACGGTAGAGCGAGGGGAGTTCAACACCGACGCGATAGAGCACGACGCCGAAGAGCGGGTGCAGGTCTGTCTCGATTATTTTGGCACGCCACCGCAGGATATAATCTATGCGCTGATGGTCGATTACGGTAATATCCCCGAGAAGTTTATTAACAAGGAAAACTGGGATGCAGAGATTAACGACTTTTTAGGCACGGTTGATATACCAGCGGTGTACACGGGGATAATAACCGAGCCCGAAGGAGTCGTTGATCTTGTTAACGAGCTGTCAGAGCAAGCCGGTATAAGCTTGTTTTGGGACGATATAGGGCAGTCGATACGTTTGCAAGTGCTGCGGTTTTTACCGATACCTGACAGGCCGTACGATGATGAGGTTATCCTTGCGGGGACCTTTAGTCAAAAAGAGCAGCCGGATACCAGGGTGTCTCAAGCGTGGGTTTACTATTCGCAACTCGACCCGCTTGAGTCTCGCGAGGAGCCGACCAACTACCGTGAGGCTGTTGTACAGCAGTCGCCGGAGAGCGTGCAGCGATATGGTACTGACTCAGTGCGTCAGATATTTAGCCGATGGATACCAAAAGGCGGTTTTGAGGTAGCTCGAAAAGTCACGCAGCTATTGCTCGCGAGATACGGCGAGCCTCCGAGGCGGTTTAATTTTCAGCTGCTTCGGGATAGCGGGGTGGCTGAGCCTCAGCTTGGGGCGGCGGCAAACGTTCGGTCCTTTGCAATACAGGACGAAACCGGCGAGGCGAAGACATTGCGCTGTCAATTTACATCGATTAAGGCAAGCGATAGCACATGGACGTGCGAGGCCGAGGAAATAACCCGCAGTGATTTTGAGCCTATCGAGCGAGACCCGGATGTAATCCAGATTACACTCGCGAGCAACACCAACAATGTTAATTTGCGCAACCTCTTTAACAGCGTGCGAAACATATCAGACGTGCAAGAGGGAGATGAGGTTCGCTTTGAGGTACGCGGCGGCGTGCGCATTGGCTCCACGAGTACAAATGTTCCCGCACTCGTTACCGGGGATTGGAGCGACTTGCCTACCGATGCATTCATAAGCCTTTCTATATTTGACGGCTCTTATATTGTCGGAGCAGGTGGCGACGGCGGAGACGGATATGTAGTTAGCGCGTCTGACATTACAATTTACGCCAGAGCAGGAAGGGACGGAGGCACTGCTTTCGAAGCAACGCACGAGATAGAGGTTAACAATTCCGGCATTATCGGCGGTGGCGGTGGCGGCGGTGCGGGCGCTGCTGCCTATTCCCGG
>CAZMEV010000140.1:0-6894 GCA_964565375.1 uncultured Spirochaetaceae bacterium | reverse complement strand
GAATCCGTTCGGTCGTCGTGGTCTTTCCGGCATCTATGTGCGCCATAATGCCGATATTTCGTCGTTTTGTTACGTTCATGGGAACTCCGCGTATCGTTCGTCAGATCAGTTAAGCGCCGGCACTGTAGCACAAAAGCGTACTCGCACTAAAGCGCTTCGCGCATAACTCGTAAGGGGCAATAGTATTTTTTCAGGTTGATGGTTTCCCCATGCAGCACCTGGGCACCGGTGTTACCGACCTCAGATAAGCCGCTCAATGTCTACAAATGGTTCGCCTGCCTTCAATCGACGCTCGGTTTCCGCAACGTAATTCTTCTGCCAGTCACCCCAGGGACGTCGGGGGAGGCTGGCAAACAGGGAACTGTAGAGCATAAACTCACGCAGTCTGAGAAAATCGTGGAGCCGGTGTTCGATATCTGAAGGCAGCCCTCGCCGGCTTTCATAGCCCTGGACAAATCTGCGCCAGACAATCCTGTTGGCATCCACATCGATCGTCGAGGGGTCTTTCCCAAGCAGATAATAGAAAATATACACGGCCATATCGTAGAGATACCAGTGATATTCGACTTCATCGAAATCGATAACTGTTATGCCCTCCGGCGAGTAGAGCATATTCGCAAACTGATAATCGCCGTGTACAAGTCCGAACTCTCCCGGGGTCTCTTCATATTCGTGAAGCTTTTCAATATGTTCGTTCATCCGGTGGAGCACCCAGCGTCTTTCACGGGGTATTACCCGCTTTGCGATACGCAGATAATAATTCCGATTCCATTTGGGCCGTTCGAACCCCCGTGGAATCTGTTCGGTTTCCGCGTGAATGCGGGCAAGAACCTGTCCTGCCTCGAAGAAATCCTCCTCCCGCTGGGGACGCTCACTCCATGTCATTCCAGGCGCAGTTTCGAACACGATAATGAAATACGTATTTTCGGAAAGACGTACGCGATTAATCGTTGGAACGCCGGAGAGTTGCAGGGGTGCGGCAACCCGTATTCCACGCTGGCGAAGAGCATTAACAATCGTAAGTTCGGCTTTCAGCTGAGTCAGCGATCTGCGGCTTGCCGGGGTGACACGCAGAATAAGTGGCCGGTCGTGACAGGATACCTGGTATACCCAGTTCTGGTAGCCACCGTGCTCCTGCATGGACCACACCTGTACCGGGTATTGCTGCCGAATAATATCAGGGATGTAGGCTCGAATTTCTTCGATGGTCCGGCTGTCCACTTGCTTACTTCCTCATGTACCAGTATCGGTCTCAGGACTGACTATCCGTAGCTTCGAAGTCCATCGAGGGTGGACTTCGAAGATCGAACCCCGTCTCGACAATTGCGTTTGTTCCGAGATGAAGAATTGTCTTGTGCGACCCGCTACCTGCCGGGCGATATTCGCGGGTTCCAATAGTGACGACCGTTCCCGGAAAGATAGTTTCCTCGGCAACGAGCATGGCCCGACGATCTGGAACAATCTGCTCCCGGCGGTCAGGAACTTCCTGCCGAAGCCGCCGTCTCGTTTCGCGAAGCGCCGGCAGCCGCTCTTTCAGCTGTGTACGTGCTTTTTCGATACGCTCGTCGCGTCGGCCTTCTTCGACCGCTTTATCGAGCTTGGCAATGGATTCTTCGGTGTCGTCGACCTGCTCTTCAGCCTCCGAAAGCGCCCGGCGGGCTTCGTAGTAGGCAAGGAGTATACGAGGTGGAACTCCAATTGCCACACGGGTGCCGACCTCGTTCACGTTTCCTGCTTTCCGGCACCAGACACTTCCTCCGGCAATGAGTCGACCTCCTATGAGCTCCGCACGCCGTCCGCTGAATGCGCAGTTGCCTCCGACGGTAACCTCGGAATGCATAATCGCTTCCTCGACAAACAGATGGCCTTCAACATGAACAGTGCAGCTTTCCAGGAATCGGGCATACAGGTCGCCTCCGCACTCGATAAGCCCCTCTCCATTTCCGTTAATTCCGGTTTTTACGATCAGGTTTCTTCCCGACCGAAGGTGAGCTTTTCCGACGCCCTTTCCGATCTGAAGATCACCACCTGCTTCGACAACGAAACCATCTGCAATCGTTCCCTCGACGATTACCGAGCCGTTGTAGCGAATGTTCCCCGTCTCATAGTTTACATTCTGTACCACGACCACCGGTTCGACGGTGACATTGCCACGGTCATCGAGCCGCACATTGCCATCGCAGTCGGCGAAAAGCTGCTTCCCGTCGTGACTCAGCGTTGTATTAGGACCAGCAATCAGTTCAACCCGCGAATTGTCGCGTTCAGCCGGAATTACCGCTCCTGTGACCGTGCGGCCGTCCACCGGCTCAACAGGAGGCAGGAGCTCTGCAAGGAGTTGTTCTGCCCGGCAGTGCTCGATGAAGTTGAGCTCTTTGAGGTCAATACGGTCGAACGGCATTTTCAGGTACGGTCGGAGGCGGTCGGTGTTGAAATGATACGTAATGCGCTCTGAAACCCCATGCACCGGTTTGCTGCCTTCGGCAACGACAACCGGTGTGTGATACGGAAGCTGTTCAAGCGCATATCGCAGCGCCGCTTCATCTATACCGTACTCAACGCCCTTCTCAGAGAGTGCCCGGTCAATTTCTTTACGCGACGGCGGTGCACCCCCTTTGCGGGGAGGCGATATCGTAAGCCGTGCCTCAAGACCGTCCTCCGAAACATCGACCTTGACCTCCGCACTCAGACTTTCGCCTTCCGGCCATTGTACAAGCGGCACGGGAATGCGGTCGGCGCTCTCGATAACCTCCCTGATCCGCGTGCGTGGAACCTTCGGCATACCGAGAAGCTTCATTCGGTTTTCTACGTCTTCGGCATACACAGGACGGCCTGAGCCGTGGGGAGGATACACCGTAAGACACGCGTACCCTTCGTGGTAATAGAGTTCGAACGATCCGTCTTTATTCCGCAACTCGCCCGGGTGAGACTTCTGCTGCCGCATCGTGAGAGTGAGGATAGCACATGGATACGCAGCAACCAACGTGTGCGCGCACCCATGTGCCGATCTGCATTTAATCGTAATCTGAGCTTCCAGCCTGAAAGCGTAAGAAGTTCAACTACTCATGCAATTCAACGACTTGTATATACTGCAGCCGCTGCAGCGGCTGCGGCTAAGGCTAAGGCTTGTGTTCACCAGCCGGCCCCGGCGAGTGCGGCGACGTATTGAACACGTTCGAGTTCTTCCGGCTGGAATTTTCCCGCTTTGGCCAGCTGCCCGCGTGCGTCGTTCACGCTTGCGTAGCCCTGCGAATCCAGCCAGTCATTCAGCCCGTCGATCATGGTCGAAATATGCGACACCTCGCGCTCAAAAAGGACCGATGCGATCTGAACGATCTGCGCTCCGGCAACAAGTGATTTCGCCGTGTCCATGGCGGTGTGTACACCACTGGAAACAGAGAACTCGCAGCCGATCTTCGGCGAAAGAATCGCCACCCATCTCAGAGGCAGGTGAAGTTCCTGTGAACTGCTCAGCTGATATCCCGGGACAGGAGTGAGTGTTTCCGGATCAATATCCAGCTGATAGAAGCGGTTAAAAAGCACAACTGCCTGAACACCGAGCGAATGCAGCGTCTGGATAACGCGCGGCAGGGCGGTGAAATACGGGCCGACTTTTACAACGAGCGGAAGGCTTACCCGACTTCGCACATCCTTTACGATTTCAAAGAGCTGGTTTTCCACCTCCGAAGCCGTTTCATCGAGCCGGACCGGCATGAGCGCGATATTGAGCTCAAGCGCATCCGCCCCGGCATCTTCGATCTGCTTTGCATAATCCATCCACCAGCGGGTGGTAATACAGTTAACACTCGCAATCACCGGAACATCGGTCGTGCGCTTGGCCTCGGCGACAAAGTCCAGGTACTTCTGCGGGGCATGAGTTTTGCCGAGTTCTTCCATGTAGAACTGCGCCTCGTCCTGATAGACCATACCCGCATGCCCGAGACCGCCACCGAGTTCGACATTCATCTGCTCTTCGAACAATGACTTAAGAACGATTGCGCCGGCACCGGCTTTTGTAACTTCTCTAATTCCGCTGATTCTGTTGGTTATCTCGGAACTCGAGGCCACGATAGGGTTCTTAATATTCAAGCCGAGATACGTTGTATTGAGGTCTGCCATACCCGTTTTAGCTCCTTACAGCAGGTCTTCTGTAACCCACGTTATGAACGCTCTCTTTGCCGGTCGTCAAGTGTGTCGGTTGCGGTTTGTTCTCCTCTGTTCCGCCCGCATGTTTTTCGTTTTTTTCGCTCAAGGGCCCATACAGACATTGTGCATACCATCAGAAGTGATACTATAAGACATATTGTTATGAGTCGGGGGATGACGTGAAAAACATTCGATTAGGCGTAAAGCTATTGGCCGGGTTCCTTTCGGTGGCACTAATCGTGCTCATAGTGGGAGTTATCGGTCTCATAGGGGCTCGGCAACTCGGAGACAGTATCGAGGAAATCGGTACGGTGCGGCTTCCAAGTGTTGAGTCGCTGTTCGAAACCGAAGTCGCCACCGACGAAGTCATGCTCGCCCAGCGCGCCATGCTATCGGAGCTGTTAAGTGAAGAAGATAGACGTGGACAACGGGCCGAGTTCGATACCATGCGCGAAGAGCTCTACGAGTTCTGGGAGTTTTTCCTGACGCTTCCTGCGACCGAGGAAGAAATTCGCATAAGTAACGAGATCGACCGTCAGCTCGAGGACTGGCGCCGTCTCAACGATGAGTGGGTAGAGCTCACCGATGAGTTCGAGGGGATCGGTGTTCTTGATCCAGGAGAACTTGTGGGCCGCGTTGAGGGCTTTATCGGCGATCACTATCAGACTGAGCTTACCGTATTGCGCACCATTGCTTCAGACGGAGAAATTCCGGTTATCGCCTACGATCCGACCGAGTGCCGCTACGGCGAGTGGCTTTCCGATTTCGAAACCGACAACGCGGAACTCAGACGGATTGTGGAAGACACCGTGGAACCTCACAATCGGTTCCACGAAGTCATTCGTGATATCCAGGAAGAACTGGATGCCGGAAACCAGGCGGCCGCCCTTAACCTGTTTGAGAACGAAATGATGCCCGCTGCTGATGAAGTATTTGAGTCGTTCGAGGAAATGCTTGCATTTGCCGAGCAGGCCGACCAGCTTCGCGATGAAATTACCAACCTCGTCATCGGTCCGATATCCGAACAGGCTGAAGCAATCTGGGCAAACCTCGATCAGCTGCAGGCGATTAACACCGAAATAGGAGATCGTGAAGTTCAGGCGGGCCTCGACGCGATAAATGCCGTTACGATCATGATTATCGCAGGCATTCTTATCGGTCTCACGATTGCCATAATCCTCGGGATTATTCTCACCCGTGCAATTACGCAGCCGTTGTTCAAGGGTGTCCAGTTCGCCGAGGCCATCTCCCGAGGCGACATGACGACAGACATCGAAATAGATCGAAAGGATGAAATCGGACAACTTGTAAGCGCCCTTCGCACTATGCAAGACAGGCTGAAGGAGATTGTCGGCGAAATTCAGATGATCTCGAACAATGTAGCTTCAGGCAGTCAGCAGATGAGTTCGACCGCGCAGGAAGTTTCTCAAGGTGCAGCCGAACAGGCATCCTCCGGTGAGGAAGTAGCCTCCTCCATGGAGGAAATGGGCTCCAACATCCAGCAGAACAGCGACAATGCCAGGGAAACCGAGAAGATCGCCTCGAAAACCGCTGAGAACGCCCAAAAGGGAGGTGAGTCGGTTGAGCAGACGGTCACCGCAATGAAGGAAATCGCCGAGAAGATCTCCATAATCGACGAAATAGCCCGCAACACAAACCTCCTCGCGCTCAATGCGGCAATCGAAGCAGCCCGCGCCGGAGATCAGGGCAAAGGCTTTGCCGTTGTCGCCTCAGAGGTCAGAAAGCTTGCCGAACGCAGTCAAAAAGCCGCCGGCGAAATATCCGACCTCTCCCAGCGCAGCGTGAGCGTCGCCGAAGAGGCCGGCGAAATGCTGCGTCAGATAGTACCGGATATACAGAAAACCTCGGAGCTCGTACAGGAAATCAGCGCGGCGAGCAAAGAGCAGAACTCCGGTGCAACCCAGATTAACCAGGCCATAACACAGCTCGATCAGGTCATCCAGCAGAACGCCTCCGCCTCCGAGGAAATGGCATCCATGGCCGAAGAGCTTACCAGCCAGGCAGACCAGCTCAAGTCCAGCATGAGCTTCTTCAAAGTCGATGAAGCAGAGACCCGCCGGCTTGCTGCATCGACAGGATCGACAGGATCGGCAGGATCGGCAGGATCGGCAGGGTCCGGCCAGGCACAGGGAGCACACCAGGTAAACGTAGCCCACGTAAAACAGGGTGCTCAGACAGCATCCAGGAGTCAAAGCACCGGCGCCGCAGGTGGAGCCGCCACCGGGCGGGCAGGTAATGACCAGGGGAAACAGAAAACCGGTGGTGGCGCCGGTGCAGGGTCTCAACGTCAGGGCTCCGGTCAAGGCGGCCGCGCCGAAACCGGAATAAACCTGCTCGAGGACTCAGACTATGCTCGCGCAGACGATGACGACGATTCGGATTTCGAGACATTCTGATCCATAGACTTCCGCGACGTCCGTCCTTTCGCCTTCGAAGGGCGGGCATCGCGCCGTTAAAGCGAACCCGTTGCGGCCGGTCGTGCGGGCCTGCCGGCAGCCAATACCCATTGACTTGACACACCCACAGCGGGCCGGTAAAGTGCCGCCGTATTGTGCACGCCCTTCGGGGGCTCACGATTTTCTACATACCCGTCTTTACCCCGACAAGGGCGCTTAGCTCAGTTGGTTAGAGCGCCTGCCTTACAAGCAGGAGGTCACTGGTTCGAATCCAGTAGCGCCCAGGACGAAGCCGCGCAGCGCAATCGCCGGATTGCGCGAGAGCGGCGTAGTG
>CAZMEV010000139.1:0-6918 GCA_964565375.1 uncultured Spirochaetaceae bacterium | reverse complement strand
TCGGCAAAAGCTCTACTTATCGGCTATTTTCTCGTGCTGATCGCGGTCAGTTCCGTACTCCTTGCTTTGCCGGTTGCCTGGAGTGGTGACGGTGGAATCGGCGTATTAAATGCCGTGTTCACCGCCACGTCCGCCGCCTGCGTGACGGGTCTCATTACCATGAACACTGCCTATTTCTCGGTGTTCGGCCAGATCGTAATCATGATTACCATTCAGTTCGGCGGACTCGGCATTATTCTTTTTTCTACGGTTTTCGTCATTCAGCCGGTCGCCCGGATTTCCATGCGCAACCGCTCTCTGATCCGCGAGTACTATATCGATCAGGTGGATTTCAATCCCGCCCGAATCGTCAGGGCAATACTTGTCGTGACGTTCGTGCTTCAAGCCATTGGCGCTCTCGCGCTCTATGCGGGTTTTGTGACGCTCGAGGTGGAACACCCGGGCTTTAACGCCGTATTTCACGCGATTTCGGCGTTCTGCAATGCAGGCTTTTCACTGTTCGCCGACAGTCTTGAGGGCTTCACGCATGCCGAACGTATTACCGTTCCCGTTATGGCGCTTACCGTACTCGGCGGAATCGGTTTCGTGGTGCTCGACGACCTGTATCGAAAGGCTCGAGTCGGCCGTGGGCACCGCCTGACATTGCATTCAAAGGTGGTGCTGGTAACCACGGCGGCACTGATCGTCACCGGAACCGTCGGGTATCTGCTTCTCGAATACCATGGAGCATACGCGGGCATGGAAACGGGGCAGGCATTATCCGCTTCCCTGTTTCAGAGTGTTACGCCGCGAACCGCCGGCTTCAATACGGTCGGGCAGGAACTGCTCGGAGCGCCCGCCCGTACGCTGACACTCGGGCTCATGTTCACGGGTGGCGCCCCCGGATCGATCGCCGGGGGAATCAAGGTCACCACCTTTGTCATCGTACTTCTGGCAGCCCTGTTCGGAACGAACAAGGACGGAGAGCTCGTGCTCGCCCGTCGCCGTCTGCCGGCTGAACTCGTCGCGAAAGCCCACGGACTGTTCTTCAAGGCGATTGCGCTCCTGTTTGTTGCCATCATCGCGCTCACCATTACCGAGCGCCACCTTCCGGCAACGACGTTCGACTATTCGGATCTTCTGTTCGAGGCGTTTTCCGCGTTCGGTACGGTCGGGCTTTCGACCGGGCTTACCCCGGAACTGTCCGCCGCGGGCCGGGTTGTGGTAATACTGACTATGTTCGCCGGAAGGGTCGGATTAATTGCATTGGCCATGCCGCGGGGCATGGCGGCGCGTGGGCCGGTACGCTATCCGACCGGTGAAATAATGGTGGGGTGAGGTTATGAAGCAGTTTGCAATTATCGGGCTCGGGAATTTCGGTGTTCGTGTGCTCGACGAAATGCTCGTGCAGAATGTGGAGATCATGATTATCGATCGTGACGAGCAGCTCATCGAGGACTACAAGGATCAAGTTGCGGCCGCCTACGTCGTCGACGCGATCAAGGAGAACCTTATTCGCCGCATCGTGCCGGATACGATTGATGCTGCAGTTGTCGACCTCGGACATACGACCGAAGCATCAATCCTTGTGACTAATTACCTGGCCAAAATGGGAATAGGGAAGATCATCTCCAAAGCAGAGACAGACCAGCACGGCCAGATTCTACAGATTGTCGGAGCGACCGACGTGATCTATCCCAATCGGGAGGCGGCTAAGCGCATAACGCTTCCCTTGCTCTCTCATTCGCTTGCCAGTTACTTTCCCATAAGCAAGGGAATGGTAATCGCCGAACTGGCGCTTCCTGAGCAATTCCACGGAAAGACACTTATTGAAGCGGATCTGCGGAACAAGCACCGGCTCAACGTCATAGCCGTGCGGCATCATACCGATGTCGAGTATCGGTTTATTGAGCCGACGCACCGCATTCAGCCGGGCGATACCGTACTCGCGGTGGCCAGAGAAGAGGATGTTGCGAAAATGGCCGGCGCCGAGGACGCAGTGATCGGAAAATCGCTGCGGCAGGCTGCGAATGAACAGATCGGGCGATCGCGCGTACCCGAAGCGAAGTCCCTGCGTGGATCATTCCTCTCGCGACTTTTTCGCGGGCGACGATAGCGACCGGATGCCGATAGCGGCTGGATGTCGACAGCGATCTCGCAAAGCGCAAGCCGACAACGAACGTGAACAGAAGCACAAGGAGACAACGAGCGTGAACAGAGGCACAAGGAGACAACGAACGTGAACAGACAGGAAGGACCGATCACCAGGTGGCTGTTCGAGCACATCACCCTCAAACCCGCCATCCCGTGGCGATACGAACTGGCAAACGGGCTCACCCATGCCCTCGGTATCGCCCTGTCGGTTGTGGCGACCGTAATGTTTGTGGTTCTTACAGCGCAGGGGATAATAAGCGGTACACTCGCCGCCGCTAGTATCGTGTACGGCTTGACCATGATCGTGCTGTACACATCCTCTACCGCATACCACCTCGTGCAGGGACCGGTTGCCAAACGCATCGCGCGCATAATGGATCACGCGAGTATCTATTTTCTGATTGCCGGAACCTATACGCCTGTAATGGTCTATATCGATACTCCGGCCGCCCGCAACGTCCTCATTATCGCCTGGGTGCTTACCGTTATCGGCATCCTCTTCACCCTTGCCTTCTGGGGACGATACGGCGTTCTGCATGTTATCTTCTACATAGCCATGGGCTGGATGATCGTGATTATCTGGGAAGATGTCATCGGCAGCGTCAGTATGGCCTTTATCCGGTGGGCCATCGCGGGCGGCATAAGTTACACCGTCGGCACCACCTTTTACGGAATGCAGAATCTTCCCTATAACCACGCAATCTGGCATCTGTTTGTGCTTGGAGGCAGCGTGTGTTTTTTCTTCGGCATTTACCTCGAACTGCTTCTCTGACGCTATTCCTCGCAGCCCTGTCGGTCGCGCCGGTAATGCCGGCCGGCGGGGAGGATTTTCATTTCGAAGATTCCTTTAAGGTCGATGTTTCCAATTCCGGCGGCGCCCCGCTGCTGTTGACTGTAACCGTGAAACGTCGCGAAGCCGGAAACGCGAATACAGACCCGTCGGGTGACAACCAGGCGAATGACGCCGGCGTGAGCTCAGAGGGGACCGAGGACGCGACTCCCTCCCGCATCCGTATTTCAAGCGGCGAGACCACAATCGAGAAGGCTATTCCCGACGGGCTTCCGTTCGAAACACGGGTTTCCCCGTTTGTCTCCGCCGGAGAGCACACGCTCGAGATCGAACTTCTCGGGCCGGAACCGGCGTCCGCCACAGGCGGGGCGCAAGTGTCCGCCTCCGCGGACGCAACCTCGGGCCCGGCGCAGGCGTCCGCCTCCGGGGACGCAACCTCGCGCCCGGCGCAAGCGCCCGCCTCCGGGGACGCAACCTCGCGCCCGGCGCAAGCGCCCGCCTCCCATGCATCGTCGTCCGGGGAAACGGTCCTTGCCCGCGAGTCTTTTACCGTAGCCTTTGCCGATTTTCGCTTCGGCCGCGACAACTTCAATTTCGGAAATGACGGGGACTCGAGCCATGGCGAGGTCAAACCGTATTCCGAAACCCTATCCGAGTGGCTTACTGAACGCTACCCGGACGTGGAACTCTCCGAAGAGGCGGAAGTGCTTCTGTATGGGGAAAGTTACCGGGTGTTCAAGGGAACGACCGGCCGCTGTTATGCGTTTGCCGCTTCGAAAGAACGGTATGCGCGCTTCCCCGGCACCCGGCCGGACACCTACGACACGACCTACGATATCCACGAGTTCGACCGTTCCCATCAGGATGACATGAACCTGCTCCAGAACGATATCGTCTTTCGGCACTTTATCGCAGGCGAGCGGGATCCGTGGCATGAACAGTCCCGCGAGGACCTTCGACGCGAGGTTTCGCGGGTGCGGACGAGACTGCATGGAGAAGAGACTGCAACCGTCTCGTATCTCGCGCCCGAGCGGCACCACGCGCTGCTTGTATACGGCTATATCCGGCGGGAAGGGTCACAGACAATTGATTTTCTGGCTGCGAACAACTGGGGGCGGGATCAGGAAGAGAATCTGCATTCGCGCGACGCGGTGGTCGTGCAGGTGGACCTCGACGAAGGAAAGGCCCGCTGGCTCGACGCGCCGGTACGGGCCTACGAAACAGCGGACAAACTCTTCATGGTCGACGTTCTCGAAGAGGAACCGGAGTTTTCCGAGCTGGACCTTGCCCGCGTTATTGCTGAAATGGCCGCGGATATGCGGCGCCGCGAAGAGGCTGTCATCCTGGTGGAAAACGTACACGCCGCGTACCTCACAGACGGGGAGGGTGAGCGAAGCGGCGACGAGCGTCGCCGGCGGGCGGTGGATGAGCTCGACGGCGTGGATGTACGCCTGATAAGCGAGAACGCTTTGATACGCTTTCCGCGCGAGGGCGACTACACACTCGAGGTCACCGGTATCGACCGCGAGGATCTCGATGAAAACACTCTCGTCGGCTGGCCCGACGGCGGGCACGGCGCGCTTCGCGCCCACGTGTTTTCGGTGGCGCCGCGCGGGCGCATTGGCCAGGTCGAGCAGGGCAATGTCGAGCAGGGCGAGTGGGCAGGCAAAGACGGCGAACCTGAACCGGCCGCAGCCGAAGGCGGCACACTGGCCTCGCGCGTGAGCCGCCGCGTCGACCTGTATCCGGATGCGCCGGTTCGCTTCGATGTGCGCGACGGGCTTGTCGACCTCGACAGCGCGCGGAAGGTCGAAGACTGACGGTGCTGTTCACCAGATTGGTGGTCAGGGCCTGTCGGGCGCAGCAACGCGCCGGCACTGCGCAGTAGCTTGCCCTCTTGACCACACTGCCATCTTGACCAGACTGCCCTCGTAACCAGACTGCCGTTCGAGCAGAGCACCTGTCAGACACAGCAGCCCTCAGACCTCGATCGTAAGCGATGAGGCATTCGCGCCAACCGGGATTTCCGAGGCCGTAAGCTCCTGCACCACCGTTCCACCGTGGACGACCTGGATGGACTGTGGTCCTTCGTTCCACCCGTTATGGCTTAGCGAAAGCGAGAGCGTTGCCGCTCGTGGCGGCTCGGCGGAACGCCCGGACCGCGGGCTGTCTGTGCTCCTGCCGGCTTCATGGGCACTCTCGAGCGCCAGGCGTACAACCCGGTATTCCCCGTCGGCTGCGCGGTGGCTCACGCCGTCGTCATCGTAGAGGTCGAAGCGGCACTTCGATCCCGGCACACCGGGAAAGACGTGAAGCGAAAGCGTTTCGGGCGTAATTCCGGTGTGGGCGGTGACTGGCTGCGCCGGGAGCACCGCCGGGGTTCTCACGAACACCGGGATGCGCTCTAGCGGGGCATCGGCGACGATATCGCATGGGCCCTCGTGCTCGGCGCCTGTGTAAACATCGACCCAGAGTCCCTCCGGAAGATACACGTGCCGCGAGCGGACATCCGGATACACGACCGGGCAGACCATGAGCGACGGCCCGAACAGATACTGATCCCAGATCGCGTGCACGCGGCTGTCGTCGGGAAAGGCGGAGACAAGCGAGCGCATGACCGGCCGGCCGGAGCGCGAGCATTCGCGGAATACCGAGTAAATGTAGGGCAGATAGCGGTAGCGGGTGCGGATTGCCTCGGCGGCGATGTGTTCGACTCGCTCGCCGAAGGACCACGGTTCGTGGTCGCCGGTATCCACGGCGGTGTGCGCGCGAAGATAGGGCGAGAACACGGCGAACTGCATCCAGCGGGTGTAGAGTTCGGGAGAAGCGTTGTACTGAAATCCGCCGATGTCGCTTCCGACGAAGGCGACGCCCGAGAGACCCATGTTCAGAAACATGGGAATCGATTGCGCGAGATGATGCCATGAGGAATCTATGTCACCGTTCCAGACGGCCGCGTGACGCTGAATGCCTGCGTAGCCCGCGCGGGTAAGCACGAAGCCGCGTTCATCCGGTTTGTACTTTGCGAACGCTTTGCGGGTGGCCTGCGCCATGCCGTTTGCGTAGGCGTTGTGGTAGTGCTCGTGTCCCTTCGGATTGCCGTCGCCGTCGAGTAAGAGCTCCTTCGGCGGCGTGAAACCCGTTCTGTCAAAGCCTTCACCGGTGAAGTCCGCCGGTTCGTTCATGTCGTTCCAGATGCCGCTTACACCTTCGCCGAGCAGCGCCGCGTGGTGCTCGGCCCAGAACTTCCGTGTTTCCTTCTTCGTGAAATCCGGGAAGACGGACGGGCCCGGCCAGACCTCGCCGTGGTACACCTCTCCACTTGTGCGGCGAGCAAATACATCGCGCTTCAGTCCGTCGCGGTACACGCGGTAGTCGGGGTCGGCTTTAACGCCGGGGTCTACAATGGTAATCACGCGAATGCCGCGTTCGCGAAGCTTCGCGGTCAGCGCCGCCGGATCGCCGAAGGTGTCGGGGTTCCATGTGAACACCCGGTAGCCGTCCATGTAATCTATGTCCAGGTAGATCGCATCGATCGGAATATCGTGCTCGCGGAAGGTCCCGGCAACTTCCTCCACGCGCTCGGCGGTGAAGTAGCTGTAGCGGCTCTGGTGAAATCCGAGCGCCCACTTCGGCGGCAGCGGTATGCGCCCGGTAAGCGCGGTGTACTGCTCGACCACATCGTCGAGCCCGGGGCCGGGGAATATGTACAGATTCATGGCTGTTTCAGGCTGATGTATCCTCATGCACCCGTCACCCTTCGAGTCGACATCGAACCAGCTCGCGCCGGGGTAATCCAGGAAAAGGCCGGTGGCGACCGGGGCGTGGTCGCGCGCGGCGCCTTTGCCAGATCCGTCCCCAGTTTGAGGGGTGCCGGCGGCCGCTGCGCGCTCATCGGGCAGAGCGTGATCGGCGGCCACGGGCTCGCCCTGCGGGGCGCCGCCGGGCCTGAAGCGCACGGCGACAGGAATGCTCTGGTAGAGCGGGTCGGTGTT
>CAZMEV010000138.1:0-6934 GCA_964565375.1 uncultured Spirochaetaceae bacterium | reverse complement strand
TTGAAGACTTCCCGGGAAACAGTCCTTCGCGCCTCTGTAAAGATGGCGTTCCGATTGCATGAAGCCAATACAAATCTTCGTGGCAGCGAGGAACGATTCCGTCTGCTAGCCGAGAACGCACGCGACCTGATTTATCGAATCGATCTGTTCCCCGAACGCCGTTTTACCTTTGTCAGCCCTTCAGCCTACGATCTTACCGGATATACCCCTGAAGACCACTATACCGATCCGGACCTCGGTATGAAGCTGATATATCCCTCGGACAAGGAACATTTTCAGAAGGCTATGGATAGTGGTCGTGCATTTCATCAACCGGTGCAGCTTCGCTGGGTGCGCAAGGATAACACGGTCATCTGGACTGAGCAGAATAATGTCCCGGTATACGACGAGTCAGGTACTATGATCGCTATCGAAGGTATAGCCCGCGACGTAACTGAGCGTAAGGGTCTGGAGCACTCTTTGAAGAAAAGCAATCAGCGGCTCGCAGCTTTTCTCGAGATCAGCAGAAAGGTGGGTACGACAAGAGATACTCAGGCACTTCTGCAGTACATTGTCGATAGTGCTGCGAATGTAACCCCGCTTCGGAACAATGCCATCTATTTGAAGCACAGTGACGAAACGATACGACTTTCCGCAACGACTCCACCACTACCAGAGGATTTCCCGGAACATTTGCGCACTTCCTCTTTATGCGATCACCCGCATATCAAGCACGCGATTGACACGGGAGAGAACGTACACATACCGGACACGGCGTTAGCTGACCTCACCGAAGCTGAGCAAGATGTTGTGCGACTGCGCGATCTGAGAACGATCGTATACATTCCTGTCCGTAGCTATGAGCGGGTACTTGGCGTTTTGATTATCTCTTCAACCGGCGAACCATGTGCCGTTGATACTGAAGAAATTACGCTGTTGCGTGGTTTTGCCGATCAGGCTGGGCGAGTCATGGAGCAAATCCGGAGCTCCTGAGACTCGCAGCGGCAAAACATCGATCTGCTCTCTCTTGATACACTTCAACGACACCCATGGTCGAAATCGTATCGGACACAGACGGCAACAGGGAACGCGCTTGCCCATCGGGCACATAAAGAAAATATGTTTCTGTTGAGCAACACTCCCGACATTGCCTGATACAGCTTTGAAACCCTCTTACTTTTACCATATAGAGAATGCGGTTATTTCATGCACTCGGATGACGGGAAGAAAGTCGGAAAATTTGCCACGAACAGTACTCGACAGTTTGAGCGTTTCTATTATGCCTCGCTCTTGATCGCATCGTTCCTTGCTGCGCTATTAGCTCTTCTCGTATTTCTGTTTCCGGTGAATAACACGGTAACGAGCGAAGCTCATGCACAGGCTGTTAGCGCGGCACAAATACGAGCGGAGTCTGTAAGCGTCTAGGTCGACCGCTTCATTACCGATACAAGGTCTCTGGGAAGCCGCACGGCTATCCGGGAGTTTCTTCTTGATTATGTGGAAGGACGAGCGGCGTTCAATGCAGATCATCTTCTTGGTAGCAGACCGGAAGAGATCGACCGGTTTGACCTGTCTTACGCCGACTCAGCGACCAATACTGAGAATAGCGGTATTTATCACATCCCGATAGCCAATACGCCATTCGTGTTAGAGGCAGAGATTAACACTGGCCTCATCCATGAGGGTCGAGTCGAGGCGTTCATTATGCTCGGAGCGCTCACAATCCTGCTTTTCTGTTTCATTGTGCTGCTGCTCTACGCCACCCAGTTCCGACACGCAAAACGGCTTATTGGACAGCTTGAGGAAAGCAATCATGAAAAGACCGTTTTTGTGCGCGATTCACTGCATCGTATCGAGAACAGTTTCGCAGGCATCGAAGGATTACTTACGCTCAAGAGTCGGGCGGCCGGTCATCCGGAGGTTGAAGCAGCATTGCAGGAAGCGGTTATTACGACGTCAAATAACCGCCCTCTGTATGTAAAACTTCTCTCGGCTCGAGACAGCGAGGATGTGTGTGCCGCATCATATTTAACTGAACTGACCGAAAGTGTGATCGATGTATTCGGCGCCAATGCGAGGATTCATTTGGAAACCGACATCGAGGATATTACGCTCGGGCGAACTCAGGCGTTCCCGGTCGGCGTTATTCTTACTGAACTCCTGACAAATGCTGTGAAGTACGCGTATCGCGACGGAAGCAGCGGAGCAGTAACGGTATCGTTAAAACGAGGGAAAGACGATTCGGCGATTCTGACGGTCAGTGATAATGGGGTTGGGTTGAAGGACTTGGTAGATGCTGAAAAGTCTGAAAGTTTCGGTCTCCTCGTCATTCGCGCGCTATCGCAGCAAATGGATGGGGGGAACGCGGTTTGAAACTCCCGCAGAAGGCGGGGTTACGGTAACCGTCCGGTTCAGCCCGTAGCATTCGCCCCGGCACCTGAACAACTCCGCCATCAAACAACCGTTTTCGGAAACCGGATTGCGAATGCTGTAGCCTGCTCCCGGTGTACGGACAGCTCGCCACGAAGCTGAGAAACGAGAGCGTTTATGATGGTCATTCCCAACGACTCGGAGCCTTTAATGTCGAACTCTTCAGGCAACGAAGTCCCGTTATTGCTGACGGTCAGGATATAGTCGTCTGCGTCGACCGATTCATCAAGCGTAACGGTAAAGCGCGCATCGTCTGCTGTGCGAAAGCCGTGTTTGAACGCATTCGTTGCTGTCTCATTTATCATAAGGCCGATGGTTACGGCAACGTTCGTCCTGACGGAGAAATCCGGAATCTCGATGCGCGTATTCACCGGATTGCCCCCGGACGCTTCGAAAACGTTGGAAAGCACTTCGCTGATATACGGTTTAAATGCGACGTGGGTAATTTCTTCCCGGGTCTGGAAGGTCGCATGTATCTTTTCGATTGCTTGAACCTGATTCTTCAAATCAGAAAGGTCACAGCACCCGCCTACATCGGAGTCCTTGAGGTTGATAAACGACGACATGAGACTCAGGTTGTTTTTAATCCGGTGATTCATCTCCCGCAACAGAAAGTCCCTTGTATTCCGACCGTTCGGTTTCCTCCGTGACGTCGTAGGCTATGCCGACAATAGATGAAACATTACCGGGCAGCCTCCACTTTTCGCGAACTGCGACAATGGCTTCATCCTCCACGAGTAATATGTGACTCTGGTTTGAGCGCTCTCGGTTCACCGGTCGAATCCCCGCATTCAATCAGACGCTATTGGTTCGACAGAATAGCATACTTTTGCCCTGCTGAACTGACTACCGCCTCGGCAACTTGAAGTATGCCAGATGTTCGTCGAGTTGCTGCGACAGATCGGCAAGCTGCCGCGCATTGTCCGCGAGCTCGTCGGCCGAACCGGAGTTCTGCTGTGTTGCCTGGTCGAGCTGTGAGATCGCTTGTGTAATCTGATCAACACCGGAGTTCTGCTCGTTGCTTGCCGTACTTATTTCCTGCACCAGCTCCGAGGTACGCGTTATTCCGTCGGCAACCTTGTGAATTGCGCTGCCGGCCTCCTCGGCAATCGCAACACTGTTGTCCGATACTTCACTGATCTCCACTGCGGCGCTTTGACTTCGCTCTGCAAGCTTTCGAACTTCTCCTGCAACAACCGAAAAGCCGGTGCCGTGTTCCCCTGCTCTCGCCGCTTCAATAGCTGCATTCAAAGCAAGCAGGTTCGTATTGCGCGCGATCTCCTCGATAATCCGGATTCGGTCAGCAATCTGCTTCATGGCGGAGAGCGTTTTGTCTACCGCCTTCCGACCACTGTTGGCCTGACTGGCCGCGTTCTCGGCAAGCTCTTTCGTCTGTTGGGCACTCTCGGTATTCCTGCTTATGGATGCCGACATCTGCTCCATGGAGCTGCTCACTTCTTCACCGGAACTTGCCTGCTGTGCCACCCTGCTCGAAAGCGCTCCGGCTACCGAGCTCTGATGGTCACTGCTGGCAGCAACCTGCTCGGAAGAGGTTTTGAGTTGCCCGACCATTTCGCGCAACTGATCAACCAGGCGCTGATTCGTCTCGGCAAGGGTGCCGATTTCATCTCCCCTTCGGAGAAACTGATCAGGAACGTCCCGGGTAAGATCGCCACCGGCGATTTCCGCGGCGTGTCCGGCAGCCAGGGCGATCGGCTTCGACACTGTTCGTCGAATGGCAACGGCGCCAAGCAGAATCGCCCCGAGCAGAACAACCGCCGATCCTCCTATGATGAATCCGGCGGCCTGCTGAGCGCCATCGGCAATGATCCCCTGCACTTCCGCCATTTCCAGTCCGACAAAGAGAATGCCGATTACCTCCCCGTCTTCCACTATCGCTTCATAGCCGGTAAGAAATGGCCGGCCGAGAATGTCGGCTTCACCAACATATCGCTCGCCGGAGACAATCGGGTTGTACGCAGCGCTATCTTCACCGAGGTAGGTACCGACCACTCTGTCGCCTGCATCGTCACGAATACTGGTAGCGATACGGCGAAAATCGGCACCATCGCGAACAAAGATTGTGGCAACAACACCGAGCTCGTCGGTAATCCGATCAACGGCGGCGAATCGTCCCTCTACAGGATCACCCGCATCGTCACGAAGCTCATCATCAACCAATTCCAGCGTTCCAAACTCTTCGTCGACGTACATGTGTGCCGCATTCAGGTCGGCATCCACTTTGTCCGTGGACACGGTCATGACCCCTTCTTCGGAAACACTTTCCACCGCAAACAGGCTTATGCCTGTTACAACGGCCGCAAGCAGAACAATAATTGTCCCGAATAACGCGAGCAGTTTCCCCGCAATGCTGTTCCAGCCGATTCGCCTCATAAACACTCCTCTATGCTAACGGTCGTTCTGTCCGACCGGGCACCGAGAGAATACACACGCAGATCGTCCGGCGCCAAATCCGAATAATTAAGAAAAATTAAGGTTGATGTTTTCATCCACGCCCACCAACTTCATTCCCGGACTACCATGCTGTCTTGCCCGGTCCGCCCCGCCATGATTGGATTTGCCCATGAAACCGCTTGTTTCCACAGCCGTAGCGCTCTCGGCTGTATTTCTCATTACCTATTTGCTCGCTGAAGCAGGCAATCCTCCCGGTATACCGTTAATACTTCTCCTGTATCTGCTCGCATTCGGGCTTACGCAATGGCTGTGGTCTCGCATTTTCGAACAGGACTGTTCGGAAGCCGCCTCTGCAGCTCAGTGGCCGGTTTCAGGGCCGGTAGCACGTTTGGGCCCTCGTGCCGTCGAATGGGTCTTCGGCGCTACTGCGTTCTTGAGCTTTTTAAACCCGTTTCAGGGCACGCAGCAGATTCGTCACATGGTCGGCCAGTCGAAGGCAGCACGCCGCCTCCGAACGCAGGACAACATGTGGCCTCAGTCCCACATGCAGACCGAGAAGCATGCGACGAAAAGCGACTCAGACTGTGTTCCGCACTACGCTACAGACTATCGCCTTCCGTTTGACGGCGAATGGATTGTCGCAAACGGCGGACCGACCGAGTCCACCTCCCACTCATGGGATGTACTCAATCAGCGGTACGCATATGATTTTGTTAAGGTCGATGAGAACCTGAGCCGCCACCGCAACCACGGCACACGGTTAACCGACTACTACTGTTACGGAGAACCCATTCTCGCCGCAGCTGACGGTGAGGTGATCGAGGTCCGTGACGGGATTCGCCCCTCGCCCGCGGTCGGTTTCGCACTCGCCGACATATTCTGCCGTGACTTCAGAGGCAACTATATCGTTATACGCCATGCAGAGGCCGAGTACGGATTCTACGCTCACCTGCAGCGCGGCAGCTTGAGCGTCAAGCACGGCGACAGCGTCACCGCGGGAGAAGAACTCGGCCTCTGCGGACACAGCGGCCACTCAACCGAACCCCACCTTCACTTTCACGTGCAGGACCGCCCGGATTTCTTCACGGCACTATCGGTGCCCGTGCGCTTCGGCCACTGTCGGGTCGACAGCATTAAGGTGAGCGAAGCAGTACTGAGCGAGGGGCAGAGGGTAGCCAATGTCGATGTTGTCTCCCCAGTCGCAGTTTCACACCGGTGATCCGATCCTGAGCGCGCGCGCGGGATTGTCGACCATAATCTGATCTATAACTCGTCGGTCGATTCCGTAGCGTCCGAGCATCGGAAGAAAGTCAGTAACGATATAGGTATACGGCTTTCGCGGATGATCGGGAGAACTGCCGACTTCATACCATCCGGCGTCCTGCGAGAGCAGAACCTGGCGCTCGTATCCGGCATCGAGAAGTTTCAGAAGCGGTACGAGGTGGTTCTCGTCTTCACCCTGCCCGATCCCGTCGAGCTCTATCCAAGCACCTTCGGAAGCTGCCCTAAGCAGCTGATCGTGATCGGATTCGTTCTGCGCGTGGATGAATATCCACTTCCCAGGGCTGACATTATAACTGTTTAGAATCGTGAGTATTTCACGAGCAGCAAGCCCATTCCCGCAATGCGTGCCGATAGTGAGTCCCGTTTCAGACGAGGTGATCGCAGCAGCGGAGATAGTCTTGCGTATAATGTCTGGGAGCACGCCGGGGTCGACCGCAGTTTTAATAAAGCCCGGACTCACGCCGGTTCCGGCTATGCCGTCGTTGCATTCCGCAATCCACTCACCTGCAAGCGTTTCGGCGTTGATATCAAACGTTCGATCCGGAAGATATGGCGGCTTATACTGCCCGGTGTTCGTGATGATCTTCAGTCCGGTTTGCTGTGACAGTCTCTTCAGGACTCCCGGATCGCGCGCAAGATACATTGGCGTACAGTCGACGAACGCATGTACGCCCAACTCCACGAGTTGTCTGAGCGGAGGATCCATAGTCGCGACCACATCGTCGGCATCGTACCGATGAGCTCCGACTTCTCTGGCGCCTATGAAATCCACAAGAACATGTTCGTGCGGGAGGGTGAACCCGAGATCGCTCGCATCCACCGCACC
>CAZMEV010000137.1:0-6996 GCA_964565375.1 uncultured Spirochaetaceae bacterium | reverse complement strand
GAAACTGCGCGAATCGCGGTATTATCGACATAGATGCCGAGCTCAAAGGGCTTATCGAGAAGGCAAGAGAGGGCAGCCTTAAGCCGGAAGAGTTCTCCGGGGCCACGTTCAGCATTTCCAACCTGGGAAGCTTTGGGATCGAGGAGTTTACTGCGATTATCAATCCGCCGGGAAGCGCGATTCTCGCGCTCGGCAACACGCAGAAAACGCCGGTGTTCGATGAAAACGACAATATGAGCGTTGTGCCGAAGATGAAAATGACGCTCAGCTGTGACCACCGCGTGGTCGACGGTGCTGCAGGCGCCCGGTTCCTGCACGACCTGCAGCGCATGATGGAAGACCCCGCGCGGGCTCTGTTTTAAACGGGCGCTTTTCTGAATGGACGTTGTCATGAACGCGCGCGGCTTCAAGGAGATGTAAAGCTATGGCGAGTGGATTTGATTACGATGTAGCGATAATCGGTGCGGGACCGGGAGGGTATGTTGCGGCGATCCGCGCCTCGCAGCTCGGGCTTAAGGCTGCGGTAATAGAAAAAGACAAGCCGGGCGGTGTGTGTCTGAACATTGGGTGCATACCGTCCAAATCGCTTATTCATCATGCCGATACGTTCCTGCACCAGAAGGATTTGACCGACTATGGTGTAAAGGTCGATACAAGCGGCTTCGATTACTCTAAGGTCTACGAGCGCAGCCGGACTGCTGCCGATACGCTCAGCAAAGGCGTGCAGGGGCTTCTGAAGAAGAACAAGGTGGATCTGATTTCGGGGCATGCCACGTTCGTAAATAAGAACGAACTCGCCCTCGAAGGGGGCGATCTCAAGAAGGTCACTGCGGACAATATTGTTATTGCTACTGGTGGTCGGCCGAAGGAAATACCGGGATTCGAGTTCGATGAAAAACAGGTGCTTTCGTCTACCGGACTTCTGTATCTGCAGAAACTCCCGAAGAGCCTTGTCATCATGGGCGGAGGATACATAGGCATGGAGTTCGCGTTCGTTATGAACGCCTTTGGTGTGGATGTCACCGTTGTAGAAATGCTTCCGCGCATCCTTCCGGCGGCCGACGAAGAAGTGACCAAAGTTGTGCGCAAACAGTTTGAAGGGCGCGGTGTGATCTTCAAGACCGGCACGAAGGTCGAATCGCTCAAGAAGGGCAAGAACAAGCTTACATTGACGCTCAAAAGCGAGAAGGGCGAAGAAACTCTCGAATCAGAGTCGCTGCTTGTTGCGATAGGCCGTGATCCGAATACCGAACATCTCGGCCTTGAGAATGTCGGCATTCGCCCGGAAAAAGGCCTGATTCCGGTGAAGGATTATTATCAGACCAGTGTTCCGAACGTCTTTGCTATCGGGGATGTGGTCGGCACTCCCCCGCTTGCCCACGTGGCGAGTAAGGAAGGAGAAATTGTGGCAGAGTACCTCGCGGGCAAGAGTCCTGAGAAGCGGGTTGCAGCCGATGAGATTCCGTCTGCCGTATACTCCGAGCCCCAGGTTGCCTATTTCGGACCCAATGAGGCTGAAGCCAAAGAACGTGGGCTGAAGTACAAGGTAGGCAGCTTCCCGTACCGGGGAGCCGGCAAATCAGTTGCAATCGAGAAGTCGGAAGGGCTGGTCAAAATATTGTACGATGAAGATACGCATGAGATCTTCGCTGCACACATCGTCGGAAAGGATGCCTCGGAGCTCATTCATGAGCTTCTTCTTGCGAAGAAGTCGGAGTTGCTTCCCGAGGACGTAGCCACTATGATCCATGCACATCCGACTCTTTCCGAAGCAATTATGGAAGGCGCCAGATCCGCGGAAGGCTGGGTGATACACGCGTAAGGGCGTGATTGTTTTGTGAGTATGCAGGAGCGAAGTGGTGTTAACATAACAAACGGTCTGCTCTTTGTTCTTGTGCTGGTCGCCGCAGGGGCTGTCCTGCGGCTGACCGCCAGTATTTTTATTCCGCTTGTCGTGGCCATCCTTCTGAGTTTCGTTCTTAATCCGGTTGTGGGATACCTGCGCCGGCTCGGGCTGCCTCGAGGAATTTCCGTCATGGGTGTCCTTGTGCTGCTCATGGGCTTCAGTGTCCTTGTCGGGCTCCTCTTTTATACGAGCGTACAGAGTCTTGTCAGGCGTTTTCCGGTGTACCAGGCTCGCATTGCCCAGTTGCTCAGCGATTTTATCGAAATGACAAACCTGCCTGCCAACATTGTGCAGGAGTTCAATATAGCCGGAAACTTGAGTTCGCTCATTTTTGCGATAAGTGGAAACATCGCGGGCTTCCTTGGCAGCCTCATGATGGTAATTGTGTTCGTGCTGTTTATTCTGCTTGAGCAGCCGTATATGCATGCGAAGGTCATGAGTGCACTAAAGGGACCTCGTACCGACAGGGTTGCCAGAATCGTCGAAGGCATCAGCGTTCAAATCGGACGCTATCTCAGCGTGAAGCTCATGGTGAGTTCCATGACTTCTCTTATCGTATATATAAGCTTTTCCATCATAGGTGTTGATTTTGCATTTATCTGGGCGATCCTTACTTTCCTCTTCAATTTCATTCCAAGCATCGGTTCAATTGCTATTACTGTGTTGAGCTCCGTTTTTGCACTTCTGCAGTTTGCACCCGAGTGGAACTCTGTGCTCGCCGCCTTCGCCTCCATGGCGGTAACGCAGTTCATGATCGGGAATGTTCTTGATCCGAAGATGCAGGGTGACAGCCTTAATCTCAGCCCGGTTATTATTCTCTTTTCACTTCTGCTATGGGGATGGATCTGGGGTGTTATCGGTATGTTCCTTGCGGTTCCGTTGACGGTCGGAATTAAGATTGTATTCGAGAATGTGCCGGGAATGGAGTGGATCGGTATTCTCATGGGAACGGGAAACTACCGCGAGCGCGAACGCCGGATACGCCAGAGAAATGAATCGCGTAAGGTCGAAGGCGGTCACCTGCACGAGGCTGCCGGCTCCGGGATTAAACGGTGAACAGTCTACGGCCTTCGGAGTACAGCGGGGTGGCCGTTGCGTCGAAGGCCGGCGCATGCAATTGGTTCGGCGCTTACGTTTCGAGACATCAAACTACATAATCAGGAAGAATGCGCATCGGATTTCGGTGGGCAAACGGGGACAAACGTATGGATAATACAGGTGGGTCGGGAAAAAAACGGATTTTGACCGGAGACAGACCTACGGGGAAGCTGCATCTCGGTCACTACGTCGGCTCGATTTCCAATCGGGTAAAGCTTCAGCACGAATACGAGTGCATGTTCATAATTGCCGATCTGCACACTCTGACCACGAAACCGGATAAAGATGACATAGACGGCATTGCCGAGAATGCTCGGGAAATGGTGCTTGATTATCTCGCGTGCGGCATAGACCCTTCGGTATCGAGCATATATCTTCAGAGCGCTGTGCCCGAGGTGACCGAGCTTAATCTTATTTTTGAAATGCTTGTAACGGTGCCAAGGCTTCAGCGGATGCCGAGCCTCAAAGAAATGGCACAGTCCGCCCACCTGAACGAAATGCCGTTTGGCCTGCTCGGCTATCCGGTGCTCCAGTCAGCCGATATTCTTATGCCGAGAGCAAACCTTGTGCCGGTGGGCAAAGACAACGAGAGTCACATTGAACTCACCCGAGAAATCGCCAGACGGTTTAACTACCTTTATGGAGAAACGTTCCCTGTGCCTGACAGTCTCATTGGAGGCGGAGGTACCCTCGTGGGGACCGACGGCTCGGCAAAGATGAGCAAGAGTCTTGGAAACGCAATTCTTCTCTCGGACGATGCAAAAACGGTTGATAAGAAAGTGTACAATATGTACACCGACCCGAAACGGGTCAGGGCGGATATTCCGGGAACTGTCGAAGGAAATCCGGTCTTTGTGTATCACGATACCTTCAACCCGAACAGCGAAGAGGTAAAGGACCTCAAGGAGCGCTACCGGGCGGGGCGTGTCGGCGACGTGGAAGTAAAGCAGAAGCTTGCTGCAGCGATTAATGCCTTTCTCGACCCGATTCGGGAGCGTCGGGCGCGTGCCGCCGAGGATACTGGATATGTCGACCAGGTTATCTACGATGGAACTATGATTGCGCGTGAGGAAGCGAGAAAAACGGTAGTTGCTGCCCGCAAAGCTATGGGACTCACGGGAACCTGGAACCGTATTTCCAGAAAGGCGGAAAGCCGGCGCAAGAAGCTGGAAAAGGCGCAACAGCAGGCATAGGTGCCTGCTCCTGCATGCCCTGTTCCTGGAAGCATGTAACAGAGAGCTTTCAAAGCAATGACGTTATCCGATGACGAAGTGCACGCCTTTCGTGCTGCGGTCTACCGGTTCTATCGCCGTGAAGGGCGGCATGAGCTTGCCTGGCGACTGACAGACGATCCATACTGGATTCTCTTAAGCGAAATTATGCTTCAACAGACTCAAGTTTCGCGGGTGGCGGTGCGATACGAGGAATTCTTAAGCCTTTTTCCTTCGTTTGAAGCGCTTGCCGCGGCATCGCTGCGTGATGTGCTCGCTGCGTGGCGCGGGCTCGGCTATAACCGTCGCGCGCGGTTTCTGCATGAGCTCGCAGGCGTTGTTGTCCGTGACTACGGCGGGAGGCTGCCTGAGGATATCCCGTCTCTCCGGGCGCTGCCGGGAATCGGGGAGTATACGGCTTCGGCGGTCGCATGTTTTGCCTTCGGCGCTCCTGTCGCTGTAATTGAAACGAACATTCGCCGTGCAATCATTTACTCATTCTTCTCGAAGGAATTCGGGGACAGCCCTTCGCAGCGTTTTGCCGCCGACTCGGGCGGGAGCGAAATTCGTCCGGCAGATTTTCCTGAACGCCGGGAAGAGTTTCTTCCTCGCGAGGTGCCTGAAGCGGTTCACGACCGTGAGGTACGGGACATAGCTGAACAGGTACTCGATCGTGCGTATCCGGCTCAATGGAACTATGCGCTCATGGATTACGGGCAGGCGCTTTCCGCTCACGTACCGAATCCGAATCGGCACAGTGCGCACTACACCCGACAGAGTCGCTTCGAGGGCTCGAGACGGCAAGTGCGTGGGGCGATACTCAAGGTGCTCTCATCGGTTGCATTCGCGACCGAGCAGACGCTTGCCGATGAGACGGGATTTGCCCATGAACGGCTTCATTCGGTGCTGCTTGATCTGCGGCGCGAGGGCTTTGTGGAACCGGTCGGCCTGGAATCAGCCGGCCGTGAATCGGCCGGTGAGACAAGCGCCGCTGAAAAAGCCGATGAGTTGAAGACGTCTGCAGAAAATTGTCGGTCGTCGGACGCCGGTCGCCGCTGGCGGATCCGCTGATTGCGGTTCAGCAGCCCGCCGCCTGTCGGACGCACGTCTGGAACCATTCAAGAAGCGCTTCGCACCCCGCCTCGCTGCCGCCGCGAAGGTCGGCAAGTGTGCGGAATACCGGCTCGGTTCTTGACCCTCGCATCCATGTGAAGGCGAACGGTCTGTCGGAGGCGTCGAAGAACCAGACAGCGAATCCGCCTGTCCCGTCCCCCTCGGGATCGCGCGATCCCGCACCGATATGGCACTCGGTCCCCTCGAAGTTGCGGATTTCCCAGCGAGTGGGGGTTGCATTACCGTGTTTCTCGATAAGAGCGTAAGCATCGGACATGGCTTCGGGCAGGAGGTCTTCGAGGCGTGTTTTGAGTGTCGCGTGAGCGATCGCCCCGACTTCGATTCGCGCTTTTGAACTGGTGACGGGTGTTGTCGTCCAGGGAGGAAGTACCGAGTCAAGGGCCGCGAACGCCTCCGCATGCGTGGGGTTTTGTCCGGTGCCGTGAGGCTTGCTGCCCACTTGTTGAGCGCGCCCGAGCGCTCGCATTGCGAGAAAAAGCGGATGCCCGCCGGGAAGTAGATCGTGAAACGCGCGCTCGGATTCCGCGTCGCTTCGAAACGCGAAAAGCCGAAGCATGGATATAGCGGTCGATATCGGGTCCCGGATCGTTCCCGGAGTGGTAATGTTTCCGCCGTTCGACCCTTCGCCGGCGAAGGGAACGAACCACCCCCCGTCGCGAAGCCGCTCAGCCGCCATAACGACGTTAATTTCGCCCACTTCACATCGAAAGACCGTGACACCGAAGCGCGCCGCGATCTCCTCGATCCGCAGCGACGTGGCGCCGTTCACGACAATGGCCGGACCCGTGTCGCCGGCCTCCGTCGCTGGAGGGGCATCCGCGCCCCCGGCCGCCCCGGCGTCGCCGCCGTTCGCCTTTCGAGGGGCGCCCGCACCCGCGGCGCCGGCGTCGCCGCCCGGCCCCGCGGTCGCCCTGTCGCCGGCAGTTCCGCCGCCCGTTCCCGTATATCCCCGCGCTGCAATCCAGGCGAGCTCGGCGATAAGGGCAAGGCTGAACCCGTGCTGGCTTTCGAGAACCGTGCTGCGGGCCACGGGGGCGGCCGACTGCTTATCGTGGCCGGTCGGCCCGGAGGAGGACGCTTCGCCCGGGGCGGCCGGCTGGGATGGGGACTGCGCGGCCGACTGCTTACCGGGCGCGGCCGGGTTGGACGAGGGCCGCGCGCCCGGGTCAGCCGGCCCGGCCGCCTGGGGCGAGGACGCTTCGCTCGGGGCGGCCGCTTGGGACGAGGACTGCGCGGCCGACCGCGCTGCCGGGCCGTCCCGCCCCGACGCGGGCTGCCCGCCGGAATCCCCGACCGGCAGCGGAAACACAAGGTTTCCCCTGTCACCGTCATTGTCGGCGACGTAGCCTAAGAGCACGGGCTCGCCTGCGGCCAGACGCGATTCGAGCTCGGCACGGCACTCGTCGAGCGCCGTGCCCTCGGGTTCGATGCTGTGGGCAATATCGCCGGGAGTCGGGTGCAGCGCATACAGGGTCGCGCCGAGCTCTTCGAGTAGCTCGCCGTCTATGCCGGTGCCGCGGGCGCCGCCGTTGAAGTCGGCGATAACCGAGGTCGGGGCAAGGAGCGGCTTCAGCGCCGATAGCTCAAGTCCGCGGCCGGCGCGCGAGGTGACGCTTTCGCGATAGGCGGCATCCGCGCGGGCGATTA
>CAZMEV010000136.1:0-7020 GCA_964565375.1 uncultured Spirochaetaceae bacterium | reverse complement strand
CCCTGCATGCCGGCCGCGTCTGTCCACCCCCAGTCTGGTGGACAGTAACTACTTAATGGCGGCGGAGAATTTCGAGCGGTCGAACCCCTGCTGCCCGACGCGCCGGAATCACTGACGAAAGCGTGGCGACCACTATCGCGAGCACCGAGGCAGCAAGCGTACTCGGGAAATCAATCGTAATAGGAATATGCTCAAGATAGAACTCGGTTGAGATCACATCGACCGATCCGACCGCAGGCACCCCGAAAGGCGAAACCAGCAGATCGCGCAGACGCACCACTGAATTAATCACGTACTCAGCCGCCGCAATCACCTCATTGACGCGTACCGCGAGGGCCAGACCCACAGCCATTCCCAGGAGCGTGCCGGCGACTCCGATCAGGAATCCGGCACTCAGAAATGCATTTCGAAGACTCTGTGCACTGCTGCCCGTACTCTTGAGGATAGCAAGCTCTTCACGCTTTTCGATGCTCATTGTCACAAGTGTTGAAGCAATATTCACCGATGCCACACACACAATGAGAAACATTACGAACAGGAGCAGATTCTTTGTGCTGAGAAAGCTCATGTACTGGCTTCGTTCCAGTTCGAACCATGTCGAAAGTTGCCACTCGGCAGGCATTTCCGCGCGAACGCTGTTTCGTATCGCCTGACCCCGCCCTTCCCCGGAAAAGAGCGGATTATCGATCCCGTAGGGATCATCGATCTTCATTCCGATAAAGGTTGAGCTCGATTCGTCGGGAAGCATCCGGACGCCGCGATCGAAGTCGACGAACACCCAGAGCCTGTCGAGATCCTGATAGCCGCTCGAAACGATGCCGGCCACCTCGAAGGTCGAAACCCTCGGCAGAAACCGGTCGCCGGCACTTCGCACCGTAAGAATTCGTACAGGGTCCCCGGGTTCCACATCCAGTCTGCGGGCCATATCCCGGCCGAGCACTGCACGCCGGTCGGTTACATCGAACGTCCCCGCTTCGAGTTCCATGACCTCGCGGAACCGCTCATCTTCTTCCCAGAGCCCGGGCGAAATCGCGCGCACCGTGGCGCCTGCCCTTCCCGCGCCGGTATAGGCAAGCCCGAGTCCCCGACGCTCGGCCTGGGAAAAGGCTACCCCTTCGATCTCGGACAACCGTTCCGCTATGCGTTCGACTTTACCCTCCTCGGCGCTGAACCTCGGTGCGGCCTGAAGGTGGTAGCTGCCTGCTTCCACGTACCGGTCGGCAATTCCTCTGATCATTCCGTCGGCCACCTGCAGGACGAGCACGAGGGGCACCAGACTCAGCCCGATGCCTATCACCGCCGAACGCACACGCCGGACCGATCCGGGACGGCCCCCTGAGATGAGGTGGGCTCCGAGAAGGAGTGAAGCACCGAGACGGCGCAATCCAAGCGTCAGCCGGGTCATTACAGCGCCTTCACCTGTCCGCCCTCGAGGGCGAGTTGCCGCGTACAGCGTCCGGCAAGGTCGAGATCGTGAGTAACAAGCAACAGCGTTACCCCTTCCTCGGCTACTACGTCGAAGAGAATGTCCTCGACAACGCGACTGTTACGCTCATCGAGGTTTCCCGTCGGTTCGTCGGCAAGCAGTACCCGCGGCCCGTTCACAAGCGAGCGCGCGATGGCAACCCGTTGCCGTTCACCACCGGACAACTGGATCGGATCATGATCGCGACGATGCGAAAGCCCGACACGCTCAAGCAGTTCCCTCGCGCGCTCGACAGCCAGCGAGCGGGGCAGCCCCGACATGAATGCGGGCATCATGACGTTTTCTTCGGCATTGAAGTCACGCAAAAGGTAGTGAAACTGAAAAACGAGGCCGATAACATGACTGCGATACTCAGTGAGTGCATCCTCACTGCTTCCCGAGACGTGTGTTCCGAACACGGTGATGTCGCCGGTGGTCGGTTCGTCGAGCCCGGCGATAAGATTCAGAAGCGTGCTCTTGCCGCTTCCGCTCTCACCGGTTATGGCCACCGAGTCGCCTGTCGAGACTTCGAGACTTACGTCGTGCAGAATATCGACGATCTCGTGGCCGCTCTGAAACTGTTTACCGACTCCGGTCAGCCGAATATCATTCATTCCGTAATACCTCCGCAGGCCGCACCCCGGCTGCCCGCATGCTCGCAAGCCAGGCCGCGGCCGCCGCCGCGCCTATCGCAAACGCGACAATAGCCACGACTTCGCCGAACACAATGGCAACCGGCACTTCGGTCATATAGAAAATCTGCGGACTGAACACTTCGACAGCTCCGCGGCCGGCAATAGGGCCAATGAATGCGCCGACAAGACCGAGAAGCGAATTAACCACAAGCTCGGCACCTGCGAACATGGCGTTGACGTTCGCGGAAACGAAGAGTCCGACCGCGAGACCGGAAAGCGCCCCGACAAAGCCGATAACCAGTCCTTCGAATACGAACACGAGCTGGATATCCAGCGGTTTCGCCCCGAGCGCCTTGAGAATGGATATCTCCTCGGCGCGATCATGCACGCTTCGCCGAAGGCTCTGATATATGTTCGCCGCGACAACAACGAAAATGAGGCCGAGAAGCAGCGACATGGTGACCTTCTCGGTCCGCAGCGCCCCGAAAATGGCACGGTTGTACTCCCGCCAGGTCGATATGTCGTCGATATTCATTCCAAGCGAAGAGGCGATACGCTGCCGCATTCGCCCCTCGGCGAAGCGGTCATCCAGCTTTATGCCGACGACCTGCTCACCCGCCCCGGCGCCGAATGTTTCCGCCGCGGTTTCCTCGCTTATGAACGCCCAGCCGGCATCATACTCAAAGAACCCCGTTCGAAAGGAACCGGAGACCCTCAGGTGGGCCTCTCGAGGAACGCGCGAAGCACGGTCATCTCCACCGCTCGGTGGCCCGAGGGTAACGAACGAAACGGTGTCACCAATCCGGACTCCAAGCTGTCGCCGCAATTCAGCTCCGAGCATAATGGTCCCGCTCTCTCCAAAGTCCAGGCGTCCGTCGATAAGCTCCAGGTTTTCGGCAAGCCCCGGATCGCGCTCGAGCACATCCGGCGGCACCGCCCGGACGACCGTTCCCCGGGTCGTTTCGAAAAACCCTCTCGCGATGGTTTCGGTCTCCGAGAACGGAACAACCGCGCGCACACCATCGACCTCCCGGATTTCCTCAATGTCGCTTGAGTCAAACGAATCGGCGATGTCTCCGGCAATACGCAAGTGATAACTGTTCACCTCCAGCATGGCTTCGATCGTGCCCAGCTGGAAGCCGTTCATAACCGACAGCACGGTCACAAGCGCCATAACACCAACGGCGATACCCACGATACTGAGGCGACTGGCAGTGTTGCGGTCACTTTCGCGCCGACTTCGAATAAGCCGTGTGCCGACCTCGGCGATCCAGCGGATGCGCTTAAAACTCGCGTTCACGGACAACTTCTCCATCGCGAATGACCTGCTCACGCACGCGGTCTTCCCCATCGAACTCTATGGTAAGGGCAAGGTCTCCGTCGACGTAGCGATGTTCGGTTCGCCGCTCGCCGTCAAACTCAATCCTGCGCTCGGTAACACCGTCGCGCGTACGCTCCTCGGACACTCGTTCTCCATCGTCGTCGTACTCGTAGTGTCGCTGCTGTTCACCCTCGTCATCGCGGATAACTTCAAGGACCAGCAGGTCATCCTCGTACTGGAACTCGCGCTCTTCAATTCGCTCATCGTCTTCATAACGGCGTTCGGTGACCGCACGCCCGGATTCGTCGTATACCGTCTCAGTACGAAGGCCACGCTCGGGTTCACGGCGCTCACTTCGCTCAGGTGGTGCATCGCGGTTATCGTCCCCTTCGCGATAGAACAGGCGCTCGGAAAGGACGAGCACATCGTCCCTTCTCTCTTCGGTGCGCGAAAGCCGTCCGAAGCGGTCGTATCGCACGAGAACCGACGCGTTGTCCCGCTCGTGCCACTCCTCTCGAAGCTCGCCACCGGAATAGAGAAACTCACTTGAACCGCTTCCGTTGTCTGTTGAAAACATACGTTCAACCCGCCGAACGAGACCGTCGCTTGTGTAGCGGTACCGTTCGACAAACAGCTCTTCTCCGTCGCCATCTTCTCGGCGCCGCTCGAACAATCGCCCGTCACGGTACGAAAAGAAATCGACGGTTACAAGAGAACCGTCCTCATACTCATATTCAGCCTCGAGCCTGCCTTCTTCGTCGAACTCCCGCCTGCTGTGCAAACGGCCATTTTCCCTGTCTTCCTGAGAGACAAGGGTTCCATCCTCAGAAAACTCCCGGACTGTTTCCTGCACTTCGGCGCCCTCGCGGTACAGCCGTCTTGTTTCACTCAGATGTTCACGTTCTACAAACAGTGTGTACTCGTGTTCTCCGGTCTCCTGCTCAGAGATCGGCTCAATCGGCATTGCCAGGGCATTGGAGCGATACCAGCCGGGTTCACCGGGCTCTACGGCACCGAGCTGCACCGCCGGCCGGAGGAGCATCGCGAGAAGCGAAAAGAGTACAACCGGAAATACAGCAACAAGTCTCGGAGACTTCATACGGGTTCCATCGTATCCATTACCCGGAGAGCAGCCTGTCGAGATAATCTTCTATGCTGAAGGGGTGGAGATCCTCATATTTTTCACCCGTCCCGAGAAACGCTACGGGAATATCAAGTTCGGCGCACAGAGGAACGGCGATACCCCCCTTCGCGGTAGAGTCGTACTTCGAAATAACCGCCGCATCGATACCCACCGCCTCGTGAAACATCTCCGCTTGTCGAAGCCCGTTCTGACCGGTCGTGCCGTCGATGAGCATGATCCGCCGGTAGTTTTCGGGATCAATTTTCCGACGGACAATCCGGTCTATCTTCTGAAGCTGGGACACAAGATCCTTTCGAGTGTGCATTCGACCGGCGGTATCGGCAAGCACAACATGCTCGCCGCGCGATTCAGCACTTTCGAGTGCATCGTAAATGACCGCTGCGGGGTCGGCATCCTGTCCCTGCTGAACAACCCGCAGTCCAAGCCGCTCACCGTGAATGGAAAGCTGATTTACCGCAGCGGCGCGAAACGTATCGCCTGCTGCCAGTACAACCCCGTCAACACCGGTTTCATCCCGGAAATAGCGGGCGAGCTTCGCGATCGTTGTGGTTTTTCCTGTTCCATTGACACCGAGCACCACATACAGCGTCAGCGAATTCGGGTCCGGTTTCAGTTCGATGGTTTTAAGCCTCGCAGCGAGCTGCTCACGCACCGACGCGACAAGCGCATCGTTGGACTCGAACCGTCCCTCCTCGCGCAGCGAATCAACAATCGAGGCTGTCGTCTTTGCACCAACATCCGCTTCGACCAGAAGATCCTCGAGTTGCTCGAACAGTGATTCATCCACACCACTCGATGAGAACAATTCGCGCAGTCGTGCCCCCAGGCCCCGACCCGGCTTTTTTGCTTTTTCTTTTTTCTTCCAGAACATCCTGTAACGATCCACTCCCCGGACGCCCGTACTGAAGGCCTCAGGCGGGCCCGGGCTTAGTCGAAATGATAATACTGAGAAGCGCGGATATACCGCACCGCCTGAATGACGGAGTTTATCAGGAGGCCTCCACTGACGGCGACCCCGCCCCACCGCAATCCGTCTACAATCGCCGTATCACGGAGAAAGCGATCCTGTTCGCCCTGAGTCATGGATTCAGCGTTTTCCACAAAGTAATCCGCCCGGTTCTGCCATACACCGCTGAGAATCAGGGGCACCGGAATGCTCACCGCAAGCCACCCGAGACTTCGATAAAACCCCGACCGCCTGTCACGAAGCTCCTGCGACAAATCGATATCCGCCGGAGCAAGCGTTCGACTGATCTCCTCGCGGCCGCGATCCTCGAGGACAAACCTCGACGTTTGATAGTCCTCATGACGCAGTTCCGCACTGCGCGGGCCGATCGGCCGATCGATAGTAACCGGCGTTCTGCCCATCCACTCGCCGCCCACGTACAGATCCGCTCCGGTCGGATCGGAGTCAATGGTAACCTGTTCCATATCCCGCCGGGGCAATGCAAGCTGGAGATCCCGCTGCTCGGACTCCCGAATCTCTACTGTCTCTTCGACATCCTCAAACCCTGCGGCGGCCGCGCGGATGGTGTGAGTGCCCGGCTCGAGATACCGCAGATTCACCTCGCCGAACCCGACGATTTCCCCGCCGAGCGTAATCGTCGCAGTCGATTCGCTGCTTTCGACAGTAAGCTCACCGAATGGCCGGTTCAACAAGGTTTCGACGATCTCAGGACGGACAGCTGCAAGCTCATCGAAGACATCCTCGGGGCGAACAAGCGTCTGCGTAATCGTTTCGAGTCGATCATCCGCCGCGCGATACAGGCTCACCGAGACGAGAAGGTAGCCATCGTCCCAGCGCAGATCCCCCCCGAGCAACAAATCGACGTCCGCTGCGGTGGCTACATCGGCTGCATCGCCGGCTGAATAGAGCGACCGCTCGTCGTCGCGACGGGATACCTCAATATTCCGTCTAGGGCTCATGTGTTCGGCAAGCGATTCAGGTTCAGTCGCCCGCACCGCAGCAAGTTCCCGTCTGATCCCGGCGAGCGCCTCGTCGAGCTCCGCGCGACGCTCACGCCGTGTGTCTCCTGTTTCGGTGAACAGCAGGTCATCCCGTTCCGAGACAAGATCGGCAACCTCACGCGAAAGATCGTCCGCAAGGTTCTCGAGCAGCGCTCGCGCCGAGCCAAGCACTTCCGCCTCACTTCGCTCCCGCTCGGGGATGTCTTCGAGTTCGTTCAGGAGGCTCCGCGGAATGCTGCTTGCAAGATACCGGTAGTCCTCCGGCACGCCGGATACCCCGAATTCAGCAAACCCGAGCAGAAGCGGTTCATCGGGCTCTTCGGGAAACTCCTCGGGTTCCAGGGGCGTGACATCCTCATGGTTGCCTGCATTCGAGGCGATAGAAGTTCCAGCACTACCGCGGCCGGGGTCGTCGCCCCCATTCGATGCGGCGCCTCCATTCGATGCGGCGCCTCCATTCGATGCGGCGCCTCCATTCGATGCGGCG
>CAZMEV010000135.1:6015-7097 GCA_964565375.1 uncultured Spirochaetaceae bacterium | reverse complement strand
AGGGCAAAAAAAGAGTCGATGGTGCGGCATCGACTCTGTTCCGGGGCGTTCCGCTTTAACTTTATGCTGTAAGGTACCAAGCAGTGAAGCAGCCTGTCAATCACAGGAAACGGCAGTTAATCCATGGCAAGTGTACGAACATGTACCTGCTTAACGCCTGCTTCTTTGAGAACCTTCGCACACTCGGATACCGTCGCCCCGGTGGTATATACGTCGTCAATGAGCCACACAACCGGAGGAACTGCGGACATGCTGCCGCAGAATGCGAACATACCGGCTACATTACGAGTACGCTCTTTTCGACCGAGTTTCTTCTGATCAAGCCCTTTTCCGACCCGGGCAAGAAGGTGCTGAACTGCCATTCCTCTGCTTCGAGCGATTTCCCCGGCTAACAGATATACCGGCTGAACATCACGACGTTTAGCCGACCTGCTTCCGGAAGGCACCGGAACGCAGACCGCCTGCGTCGAATGCTCGTGTCCCCCGAGTGTACCCTCGGAAATAGTTTCGATGACAAGATCGGCGGCAAGTCGCACAACCGCCCGGTGTCCCCGCATTTTAAACGCCGCGATCAACGACTCTCCGCCGGCCCGGTACTCGAGCGCGGCTCTGTGAGAGTCAAACGCCGGTGTCTGCTCTGATTTGCGACATGAGGTGCATGTACCGTGCTCACTCAGAAGCGGTCTCCCGCAGATCGCACATACTGCAGACTCATACGCAAGATGTACTCGGTACAAACCGCCGGTACATTTGCGGCAAATCTGTGACGGTCGAGTCCTGTGAATATACAACGGCTCTCCGCACAGTGCGCAGCACCGTCCGAGAACAATATCCTCGATAGCACCGATCCAGCGAAGGGTAGTTATCCGGCGCCGGCGGCGCCCGGCGCTGCCGGGGGAACGCATGGATCTTCTCAGCTGTTTCATGGCTCCTCTCACCCCTTACTACTGTGAGGAGCACAATGCCGATTGCCGCATGCGGAGAGAAAAAAGCGGAATTTCAGCGCGAACCGGGCTGAGCAACGTCTACCGGGCTGAGCAACGTCTACCGGGCTGAGCAACGTCTACCGGGCTGAGCAACGT
>CAZMEV010000135.1:0-5915 GCA_964565375.1 uncultured Spirochaetaceae bacterium | reverse complement strand
CTCTACCGCGCTGAGCAACCTCAGCCGGACAGCAGACGCTTCCACTGATCGAGCAGCGAAAGCGCCTGTACCGGCGTCATCCTGTCGAGGTCGAGCGAACGAACCTCCGCAGGCAGCCACTCCTCCGGCGCGAAAAGATCAGGCTGCCGCCTGTCGGGTGGATTTCTGGTATCCCCGGCCGACTGCCCACGGGGCTCGGGCCGGCCGCTGGAGCCTGCAGCTGAGGCACCCTCTGTTTCCGGCTCTGTTTCCGCGTACATTCCGGCCGATGCTTCCGCCGATGTTTGCGCACCTGTCCCCGCCGGTGTTGCCGACTCTGCCGTCTGTCCGGCACGCCTGCTTCGCGTATTCAGCAATTCATCCGCGCGTTGCACTACCGGCGCAGGAAGCCCTGCGAGGCGGGCAACATGTATGCCGTAACTCCTGTGCGAGGGGCCATCTTCCACACGCATGAGGAAGACTACCTCCCCGGCCTCCTCGGAGACCGCCATACGCATTGTCCGCATTCCCGGGAGATCAAGGGATGTGAGCTCGTGATAATGGGTTGCAAACAGCGTGCGCGAGCCCAGTTCAAGTACAAGGTATTCGGAAACCGCCTGAGCGATGCTGATTCCATCCACCGTGCCGGTACCCCGGCCCACCTCGTCCATGATCACGAGGCTTCGACTTCCGGCAAACCGCAGAATATTTGCCGTCTCATTCATTTCCACGAGGAACGTGCTTTCGCCTCGGGCAAGGTTGTCGCTTGCGCCGACCCGGCAGAAAATACGATCTACCGCACCGACATGTGCCCGTTCGGCCGGAACATACGCGCCGCATTGCGCGAGAAGCACAATAAGAGCTGTCTGGCGCAGAAACGTACTTTTGCCCGCCATATTCGGGCCGGTGAGAAGAACAAACGGGGCGCTTCCGAGATCAAGCGAATTCGGCACGAACTCCCCGTCGGGAAGGTGCGATTCGACCACCGGATGGCGCCCGGCATCTATCTCGAGCGCGACCGATTCGTCCACCTCCGGACGCGCATATCCGTGCAGCGTCGCCGTATACGCATGCGAGGCATAGACATCGAGCTCGGCAATCGCTTTCGCACAATCAGCTATTTCACTGTGAAATCCCGCCACATACTCCCTGAAACATTCGAAAAGCTCCTGCTCCCGCTCGATCGCCTGTTCGTATGCTCCGACGATTTCCTGTTCAAGGCCGGCAAGCCGGTCGGTGGTATACCGCTCAGCGTTGGACATACTCTGACGCCGCCGGTAGTAGTCGGGAAGATCCGCCGCCCGCGCACTGGGGACCTCGAAAAAATAGCCGATTACCCGGTTGTGCTTGAGTTTCAGAGATGATACACCCGTCTCTCTGCGTTCCTCTTCGAGCAGCTCATCAAGCAGTTCCCGGCTGTTACGCTGAAGCCCGTAGAGACGCGATAACTCCGAATCATACTCCGGTCGAAACATACCGCCTTCGTTCGAGGCCGTGGAAGGTGAGTCGAGCAGCGCCTGTTCAACAGCGTCGGACAGCTCATCGAGCCCCTGCGCATGAAGCGCACCGGAGAGTTCGCGAAGAGGATTATTTCTTAAGGTCGATGGTTTCCCCGCCTGCCCGCCGGTTTCCGAGATAATCGGCTCGAGCAGCGCACTTATTTCCTGCGCCCGGGCCAGACTTCGGCCAACCGCTTTCAGGTCCTTCGCATGTGCCCGCCGCATGGCAACCCGCGCCGAAAGCCGTTCGAGATCCGCAGTGCTTGAAAGCGCGTCGCGGATTTTTGTCAGCAGCGCCTGACTGTGATAGAGCGCTCCGACTGCATCGAGTCGCTGCGTGATCGGCTCCGGATCGGTCAGCGGCGCAAGAAGGTGCCGGGCAAGCAGACGGGATCCCATGGCTGTACAGGTCTCATCGATGGTATCGCGAAGGGAATAGCCGCCCCGGGGCCCCGGATGTACGATTTCAAGATTTACCTGGGTCGACTCATCGAGCACGACGTAGCGTTCATCCGAACGACGCTCAATGGAGCGAATGTGTGCCAGATTGCCGCCTGCATTGTCGAAAAGATACTGCAGCACGACACCCGCTGCCGCAAGTTCAGGTTCGTTCCCGGAGTAGCCGAACCCCTTGAGGTTTGACGTGCCGAAATGCCGGGTCAGCGACTCAAAACCAAACGCCGTATCAAAGTGCCAGTCGGGCATCCGATCGATCGTTGCCCGCGAAATACTGCGCACAACGTCACCCACCGGAGAGTGCTCATTGGCAAGTGTTTGCTGAACCACAAGCTCGCTTGCATCGATTCGCGCGAGTTCAGCCCGCAGCGATGCCGGATCATCCGCAGGCACCCGCGAGGTCACGAGCTCCCCGGTAGACACATCCGCGTAACAAAGGTGAATAGCCTGCCGTTCGCGGTATAATGCTGCAATGTAGTTGTTCCGCCGCTGGTCGAGAAAATCCTCTTCGGTAACCGTACCCGGCGTAATTACCTCGACAACTTCGCGCTCGGCAAGGCCTTTTGCCGGAATCTTGGTCTGCTCACAAATTGCGACCTTCCGTCCGGCCTCGAGCAGGCGGGAAATATATCCCCGCGCCGAGTGATAGGGCACCCCGCACATGGGCACCCCCTGCCGGGCAGTAAGCGTCAGCCCGAGCAGACGCGCTCCCTCCTCCGCATCCGAGCGGAACATCTCGTAAAAGTCGCCGAGGCGAAAAAAGAGTATCGCATCATGATGGCGCTCTTTGAGATGCGCATACTGACGCATCATCGGGGTCTGCTCGGACATTGGCAGTGTAAACCTGCTCGAACAGGCGGCGTTACAGCGTCTGTTCGAGCCGCTGAATTACCTCGTCGGTGACATCAACCTCGTCGGCGAACCAGAGCACACCTTCTGCATCCGCATCCATCATAATGGTGTAGCCTTCCCTCTGGGCCACAAACGACATGGCACTGTTCACCTGACTGAAAAACGTATCGCCGCCGTCGAGCAACGCCTCACGCTGTCGTTGAAGCTGATTCCGTCGAATACGGGTGAACTCATCGAGAAAGCTTCTGCGTTCCTCGATCTGCTCCTCAAGGGAAAGAGCTTCCATTTCGTCGTCCTGCTCGAGCGCCTCCAGTCTGGCCTCTTCGAGATCGGTAATCTCCTGCTCGATCTGTCGACGCTCCTGATCGAAGGCTTCAACATTCTGCCGCCACTCACGCACCTCTTCGCTCTGCGTGAAAAATTCGTTCAGTATGCGTTCCATATCCACGATACCGACCGTGGTCAGCTGCTCCCCGAACACAGGCGAAGCGAGCATTACGAAAGCAACCAAAAAAAGTGCGGAACCATATTTTCTGAAGTTCATAGTGTTTCTTACTCCGTATCGTTTGTGCCGGCCGGGAATCAGAAGAACTCCGTGCCGAGCGAGAAGATGAAATCAAGACCGGAATCGGGTTCTCCCTCGCGTTGAAAGAGGTTTCCTCCCTGCCAGTCCACCTGACCATCGTCGTCAATTTCGAATCGTTTTCCGAGATACAGGCGAATCGGAAACTGCGGGATAGTGAAGCGGAATCCCGCCCCGAGGGTAAACCGGAAATCCTGTACCTGTGTTTCAAGAATATCCGATCGTTCGTCATAGAGCGCCACCGCATCGGCGAACGTATCGAACCATACAATATCTTCGGCCAGTGGCTGGCGGAGTTCGAGCCAGTTGTTCCACCGTGCCTGGCCGGCGGCACTCGGCCATCCACGGGCGGTTGTCGCACCGTCTATGCGAACGGCGGCGCCGGCCGGCTCGAAAAGGTCTCCGTCATCCCAGCGGTAGAAGGTGGGAAACTGCACGCCAAGCGAGGTGTGTGCGGCAAGGACTCCCTTCCAGTTCCAGTTCTCAAATACGGGACGGTCCCAAAGCGTGAAAAACTGCTCAAGCCGGGTATCGGTTCGAATATAGTGGCGCCTTCCGCCAAGGGGACCGCCGAAGAATCGCACCTCCTGCCGCGCAAGGCCGCCCGTCGACGGGCTGAACCTGAGATCCCGGCTGTCGAGCTGCGCACTGAATCCAAGCTGATTTACAAAACGCCAGTCACGCAGATTGTCCCGCGTATCGGCGCTGAACGGGCGATACTGATCCTCGTCGTAGGTAAGATACGTTACGCTCGTGCGCCCGCTTGTTCCGAGCTGGAACTGTCCGTAGGGTGTGCGCCAGCGCCGGCTTGTATTAAGACCGACGCCTACGTCCCACTCGGTGTAGGACATGCGATAATCGTCGGGAACAGCAGTTCTTCCGCCGGCCTGTTCGAAGTCCGTGGCAAGGTCGTAGGTATCGATATCGTCTTCACTCGGGGTGCCCGGGAACGGATCGCCGGCACTGTAGTCCGTACCCTCATACGTGGTGTCCTCGGTAAACACATACTCACCGGTAAACGGATCCGGAACGCCCGCACCAATCGGTTCGAGGGCGTCCTGAAGCTCGTTGCGCCTGACCGCTCTTTCCACACTGATATCACCGCCGACGGTCCAGGGGATATCGCGGAACCACCGCTCCTGGAAGTTGAGAGACAGGCGCTGACTTCCCGGCGCGGCGTTCAGCTCGAGTCCTAAAGTCTGTCCCTGCCCCCGGAAATTCCGATCCTGCCAGCCTATCTGGCCGCTGATCGGGAATCCGTCACCCCGGGCGGCACCGCCACCAAAGCTCACGCCGAAGGTAAGATCGGTTGTCGGCGCTTCTTCGACGGTAAGCACCAGGTCAAGCAGGCCGGGGGCAGTACCCTCGGGAATGTCATGCTGGACATTGGTGAAGTACTGGGTATTGGCGAGGTTGCGCAGTCCTTCACGCAGCCGCGTAAGACTGAACACATCCCCTTCTTCAAGCGGGACCTCCCGTAGAATTACGTTGTCAGCGGTCTTGTCGTTGCCCTGAACGCGAATGTTCTCTATGTGCGCGCGACCGCGCTCGACGATACGCACCGTGTAGGAGATTTCATTTGTATCCGGATCACGCTCTTCCTGCAGGTCAATTTCGTTAAAGAGATACCCTCCCTCCCGGTACACATCGAGAATGGAGTCAAAATCCTGCTGAAGGCGGACCTGGTTCAGCACCGATCCTTCACTCAAGCGTGTTGCGGCGAGCAGCTGATCTTCGTCGAAAATTTCGTTCCCTTCAAAAGTGAACCCGCCGAACACCCACTGTTCGCCTTCCTCGATAAAGTAGGTCAATCGCAGCCGTTCACGGTCGTCGTCGTCTTCGACCACTTCCCGCTCGATCTCCACGACTTCCGCGTCGACATATCCACGTTCAGCGTAGTAACGCTGAATTTCCTGCCGGTCACGCTCGAGATTACCTTCCCGGAACACGCCGGAATTGAATATGCTCTGCTCGCGAGACTCGATTGTGCGTCGAAGACTGCCCGCGGATGCGAACGAGTTACCCGAAAACCGGATTTCGTCGATTGTGGTGCGGGCTCCTTCCGAAATCTGAAAGGTGACCCTGCGCTCGTTGTTTTCATCCACATCACCAAGTTCAAAGTCCACCTCGGCACGAGAGTATCCCTGAGCCCGGTAGTACTCTTCGATAGCGGAGCTGTCGGACTCCAGGCGCGAATCACTTACGAGATCTCCACTGGCGGCAACAATTTCGTCAATTAACCTGCTCGCACGGATATTCCTGTTGCCTTCGAACCGGATTTCACTGATGGCGGGGCGTTCTTCCACCTCGAAATTGATGATAACCCCTTCTCCGTCCGGTGGTTCCACGGCCTCGGGAATCAGGTCCACAAAGTAATCGAGGGCGAATAAACGGTTCTGAAGCTCGTTGAAGCGACGGTCGGTAAACGGTTCGCCAATATAGGGCTCGACTATACCTTCGAGTTCCGATTCGCTTACAGCATTCAGATTCGAAAAGGTAATATCGCGAATCGGCTGATCCATGAACCAGTCGTCGTCCTGAGCGTA
>CAZMEV010000134.1:0-7236 GCA_964565375.1 uncultured Spirochaetaceae bacterium | reverse complement strand
GAATGGCGGTGTCGGGACACACGGTGAAACAGTCGTTACACGCCGTACAGTTCTCCGGAATCCACTCCGGATGGTTGAAGCGGATCTGTGTCATATCGCGGAACACGCCGGTAGCCGCAGGAATGAGACTCATGGAGTTGAATGCGTCGGCGAGATTGTCGTTCGGCCGCCCGCCGAGATAGAACGACCCGGTCTGTTCCCAGAAACGGTGAATGTCGGTTTTCGGATCGTCGCTTGCCGGGGTGCGCTTGAGCATGACCGGCATGGAGGGCAGTTGCTTCACTTCCTGACCGCGCTCGCGGTTAATCTCTTTCTCGGTAATTTCAACAACTTCGTCGAAGCCTCGGCGGACAACTCTCAGGTTATCCTCTACAACCCGGGCCCCTTTGGAACCGAACTTCTTGTTAAGCTGCTGCTCAATAGACTTGAACAGGGTTTCTTCGGTGAAGTTGTTCTGGCTCATAACCGGCGAGGTCGCGAAGAAAGCGCCCTGGAACGCATTGCCCTGCATGCGGAACTGCAGCTCGACATCCGATGCCTCGTCACGTGCGATCTTGAACGCGTCAAGGAAGAACACCCGGATATCACGATCGATTATGTAGCGCTGCTTCGTCTGCGGAATCTTATTCCAGACTTCCTGAGGGTCGCTCAGTTCGCTCTGAATAACGAAGACACCGCCCTTCTTGAGCCCCGCGAGGGGATTCGAATGACTGAATACGTTCGGATCCGGCGAAAGGACAACATCAACATAACTATAGTCACAATTGATGCGGATCGGCTCAGGCGCCGCCGAAAGGTAGTAGGTTGTCGGCTGCCCCTTCTTTTCAGAACCGTACTTGGGGTTTGCCTTCATGTCGTAGTCGAGAAGGTCATACAGGGTAACCGCCAGGTTCTTGCCGGTCGTAATAGCCCCCCAGCCACCAACCGAATGCATTCGAACGGTAATCGCGTCTTTCGGAAGCAGGTTCGGGTTTTCGCTTCCCTTAATGGCGAGTTCCTTGATGTTCGGATAGTGATTCTGGATTTCCTGCTGATAGATTTCCTGCTTCGGTGTCCATGGCTCATCATGCAGGAAATCAACTGAAAGGTAGAAAAAGCGTTTCTGAGCTCCCTCCGGAAGCATATTCTCGACCGCCCCGATTACGCCTTCCGGCTGCAGGTCACGGCTTCCGAGTCCATAACATCCGGAATAAAGACGCGGAACTTCTTCCTGCTTCTTGTAGGTTTCAAGCTGCGGATACGGCAAGCCATGCTTCTTGTCGGCCATACCGTTTTCGATGCACTTACCGACCGCAGACCGAATCTCGGTCATCAGCGGCAGATCGGCGGCAAGCGGCTGATCGGTGCGCTCGAGCACCACTACGCCCTTGCGATTTTTCAGAATCTTACCAATAAGGTCCGACGGGAACGGACGGAACATGGTCATGTTCACGACGCCCACCTTTACTCCGCGCTTCTCGCGCAGGTAATCGGTAACCGCTTCCGCGGTACCAAGCATGCTTCCCTGTCCAATAATGAGGTATTCGGCATCGTCCGCGCGGTAGGTGGATACTCGCTGATACTTCCGCCCGGTAAGCTCACCGTATTCGACCATGCACTTGTCGGCGATCTCCTGAATGTGATCGAAGAAGTACGGCCGCTGGCCGGCGACCGACTGCATGTAGGAATCCTGGTTCTGTACACCGCCGGCAAGAACCGGATTATCCACATCCCAGAGAATGGGTACTCTCCGGCGCTGGTCGCCGTACAGTATTTTCTGTCCCGGAGTCGGCGTGTCGATCATGTCATCGGGGCGACCGAGGTATTCGGCAATAAGCTCGCGCTCGGGTACCCGCATGGTTTCGATCAGATGCGTTGTGAGAAAGCCGTCCTGAGCGACGACACCCGGGGTGAGCGATAGCTCGGCAATCTTGCGTGCGATAACGTTCAGGTCGGCCGCTTCCTGCGCGCTCTTGCCCATGACCTGGAAGAAGCCGGTGTCGTCCATAAGATGATAGTCGTCATGACCCGCATGGACGTTCAGCGTTGCCTTTGTAATCGCACGGCACCCCATATTCAGCAGGTACGGCAGGCGCTTACCCACGGCCGGATAGAGTGACTCGTGCATGTAGGCGATGCCCTGGCCTGAGGAAAAGTTACTCGCGCGCAAGCCGCTCATTGACATACCGGCGGTCACAGCAGCCGCTGCGTGTTCACCTTCCGGCTCGAGGAAAATGAGCGGACGACCTGAAATGTTTATATGGCCTGCGGCCGTGGCCTCCGCCCAGAATTCGCCCATCTGCGTGGAAGGGGTAATCGGGTACGCGCCGGCTGCATCACTCGATTCGCGTTCGACCATAATGACGGCTGTATTCCCGTCGAGCGCATCGGATGTACCCGGGTATTTCGGTGTATTCTCTTTCGTCTTGCTCATTTTCCTGTCCTTTTGTGGTTTTGTTTGGTATACGCTTTCGGTCCCGAACATAGGTACCGACCGTCCGCTTCGCGGATTACCGTGTCAGCCCGGTTTTGTTCCATGTGTCCGCCTCGGGACGAGCAGCCCCCGATGCCGACCTTTAAGCACTTGTTCATTACTCTCCCTCTATAGGCAACGGCGTCTTGCGAACGATCTTCTTTGCGGCTTCGCCCTTAATGACTTTTCCGTCTTCCTCGATCCAGACGATTGCCCCGGTCGGGCACCGTTGAATGGGAACCGGTGTTGCAAGATGATTTTTCGAATAATCGATTACCGCGAGATTGTTTTGGAGGGAGATAAGACCTTCGGGTGCGTCGATTACGCAGCGGTTACAGGCAGTGCAGGCTACTTCGCACTCCTCAAGAGCCTTCTCACCTTCTTCGAGGTTTTTACAGGCAACCCACAGCTTATGACTTACCGGCTGAAGGCTGAAAAGATCCAGCGGACATGCAACCACGCAGTCGTTACAGGCGGTGCACTTGTCTTCGTCGACCACCGGAAGCCCGAACTTGTTCATGTGGATTGCGTCGAAATCGCACGAAACCTCGCAATCACCAAGTCCGAGACAACCCCATGCACAAGCTTTGCCGCCACCGCCTGATACCACCGCAGCCGCACAGCTCTGCATTCCCTCATAACGCGCTCGCATTTTCGCCACGTGTGTACCACCGGCGCAGGCAAGGCGCGCTACGATTTTTTCCTGTTCCCCGAGTGAAACTCCGAGGAACTCGGCAATCTGCTGATTTCCTTCGGCACTGTTGACTGTACACTTGGACGGCGGAGCCTCACCCTTCACGGTTGCTTCCGCGAAGGCCCGGCAGCCCGGATAGCCGCACGCCCCGCAGTTCACCGCTGGAAGCATCTCCTCAACCTGCTCTATACGAGGATCCTCGTAGACATACAGCTTTCGCACAGCAAAGGCGATCACGCCGGCGAGGATTACTCCGAGTGCCACCATGAACAGCACTGCTGGAAGTATCTCCGTCAACATAGCGAATCCTGAACTGAGCGTTCAATGACTTTCAGACTCATACTCTCTGTCTCCCGTTCTGGTCCCCATATTCCGACAGCTGTGCTCTGCTGTAAATGTCCGAAACCGCCGTCGAAACGAATTTTTATGACCAAAGAAGCATTTTTATGTGATCTGTAAGACATTCTGTCCTTCGACATCCTTTGTCGTGATCTTGGTATGTTTTTTGGTGTCACTCAAGTCTCTACACCGGCTCGGAACGCACTTTTATTTGCATTTATTCGGCGAACGAACGAATCACAGTCACAGGCGAGGCACGGCTCTGGTCGGCTGCCGCGAAGTGGGGTATCATTCAACGCGTATATATGACTGTTCAGCTATTCGGACGGAAAAAATCGAACGAAACGAAGAAAGTCGAACGCTTCCTGAAGGAACGACGGATTGAGTTTCAGTTTATCGATGTGGCCGAAAAGGCACCGGCGGAGAAAGAGCTCGACGCGCTCGCGAATGCGGCGGGAGGATACGAAAACCTTGTGGATACGAACTCCGCGCGCTATCGCAAACGGGGAATGCAGTACATGGAGTTCGACCCAAAGGAAGAGCTGCTCGAGGACCCTTCGCTTCTCAAGGTTCCGGCGATCAGGTGCGATCGCGGTGCTGCGGTAGCCCCCGACACCGAAACCTTGAAGCGTCTGCTCGAGTAGTAAAGCAAAACTGGTAATACGCTGCACTGCAGCCCCTCGCGCAGCGAGCGCCGGCGACTCATCTATCGGGGCATCCTGGCGCAGCGAGCGCCGGCGACTCAGCTGTCCGGAAGCGGTTTGAGCCCCGCCTCTATCTCTTCACGACGCGGCTCGAGGAACGGTGGCAGGGAGAGGCGTTCGCCGAGATGCTCGACATCCTCGTCGCCGAGAAAGCCGGGTCCGGCTGTCGCAACTTCAAACAGAATACCGCCTGGCTCCCGGAAGTAGAGCGACTGGAAGTAATGGCGGTCGACCAGACCTGAGTTCGGCACTCCGCGGTTGTTCAGATAATCGAGCCAATCCCGCTGCTCGGCATCGTTTTCCACCCGAAGCGCGATATGATGCACCCCGCCGATGCCGACTCGACCGAATGTTCCTGTGCCGTCCGAAACAATATGAAGCTCGGCAACGCTTACATTGCTTTCGGTACGGAATATGCGACGGTTCTCACTCTGAGGAAGCCCCGTTGCTTCGCGAATACCGAGGTATTGCTCGAGAAAAAGTACACTGTTGGCGGCAGAAGCAGAATGTATCTCCGCCCCAAGCAGCCCGCGAACCGCGTGCTCAGAAGGGACCGGGCCGTCCTTCCACGGACTCGACTCACCGCGATACGGGTCGGCAACAAGGGCGAGCTGCTGTCCCTCCGGGTCACTGAACAAAAGCGCATCCCTTCCGCCGGGATATTCGACCCGTTCAACCTCGACGCCGGCATCCGTCAGGTGCTGCTCCCACCATGATACCGTCGTTTCCGAATCAGGTATTCTCAGAAGCGTCCGTCTGATAGTTCCCGGTCCATGGGAACGTTCCGGCACATGCGGCCAGTCGAAGAAGGTTACTTCGGTACCTGCTGTGCCAACCTCATCGGCGTAAAAGAGGTGATACGCTCCAAGATCGTCCTGATTTACCGTCTTTTTCACCAACCGCAACCCGAGCGTGTTCACGTAGAAGCGAACGTTCACTCCCACGTCCCCGGTAACCGCGGTCACATGATGCATTCCTTTCAATTCCATTGGTATATAGTACGAAATTGATGTTTATTCGGCCATACGCTGCCGGGACGTCGGGCCGCCGCTGTCCACCGGCCTGAAGCCCCCAGTCCGGCAGGCAGCTGTTCACCACCCTGGTGCCTCAAGCCCGGCCCGTCCCTGGTTACCACCCGGGTGCCTCAAGCCCCGCACGCAGCTGTTCACCACCCTGGTGCCTCAAGCCCGGCCCGTCCCTGGTTACCACCCGGGTGCCTCAAGCCCCGCACGCAGCTGTTCACCACCCTGGTGTAAACCGGTTATTTTGCACTTCCGGTTTTCGGGAGGAAGGGAATCAGCTCGCCGGCCATGCTCTGGATGCTCATCGTCTGCAACCAGACTTTACCGGGGCCTGTCAGCGTCGTCAGGAAAAGCCCTTCACCCCCGAAGAGGAAGTTGGAAACGCCTTTAACCCGCTCGATATCCATTGATACGCTCGATTCCATAAGTGCAAGCGCGCCTGTTTCAACTTTCAGAACCTGGCCTGAGGCAAGATTTCGCTCGATGAGTTCCCCGTCAATTTCAAGCAGTGCGGTGCCACGGCCACCGAGTCTCTGCATGACAAATCCTTCGCCTCCGAAGATCCCGACGCCGAGCTTACGCTGAATGACGACCTCGAAATCCACCTCGCTTTCGGCGGCGAGAAAGGTCCGCTTCTGACAGACATAGCTCACCGCTCCCACGTCCACGGCGAGAATTGTTCCGGGGAACGTATGACCGACGGCAACAACTGAGTCATGGCGTTCGGCGGTGTAGTAGTTCAGAAAACCCGATTCTCCGGTCATGCGCCGCTTGAAAAAGCCGCCGAATCCCCCCTGCACGCCGGTCTTCATGGTGATTCCATCATCCATGTACTTCATTGCGCCGGACTGACACTGCAGTGTTTCACCGGCGCGCAGCCTGCACTCGGCAACCGGCATTGTGGACCCGATGATCTTATACTCCATATGGTTACTCCCTCTCCCTCGCGGTATCGAACAGAGAGTACACCCGTCCTTCGGCTTCGTGCCAGTCACTGTTGAGTACCCCCTCGGGACCAACAATTACCTCACGCGGGCGATCGGGTTCGACATGGAAAAACCGGTTGGTGTAACGAAGTTCGTAGCCCGGCATGTCCGGCCACACCCAGAGGGCGGGACGTTCAACACTGATCTGCCACGCTTCAGCGTCCCCCTCGAGGGGGCGCCGCTGTACCGACAGCTCGGGGTTGCGAAGATCAAGATGTTTCGGACGGACAAACGTGGCCAGTGTATCGCTCTCGCGAGCATCGCCCCTGAACAGCTCGGCGAAAAACACAAGATTATGGGCACCCAGTTGCTCAATCTGCTCATCGAACTCAAGCGTCACCACTTCCACGGTACCAGAGGCAGGAACATCAACATCCTCCTCCCCCAGTGCGATAATCTCGCCGTCCACCGTCCACATGCGCCACTCCAGCCGTGTCTCGCAGGGCGACATTTCGTCACTGGTCACAAAGAGCGTAATCGTTCCGTCGTCGGTATTTTCCACGCTGCTGAGAAGCAGCGGAGCGTAGGCGCGCATCATCATATAGTGAAGCGCCTTCCATCGCCCCTGCCAGTCAATACTCGACCAGCTTGCCACCGGCCAGCAGTCATTCAGTTGCCAGTACAGGGTACCCATTCCACGAGGAACACTCCGTCGCCAGTGCTCGACCGCGTAGGTTATTGCAAGGCCCTGAAGGATCTGCGCGGTCCACAGAACCATGTCGGAGCGAGCCGGAAGCTGAAACCACTCGAGCATGTACTGAACGATCGTATCGTTTCCAATGGGGCTTCGCTGGTGATGCTCCATGATCCTCGAGGTAATATTGCGTTCACCGGCGGCGGCGTACTGCGCAACGGCTTCCGGCTCCGGAAAGCTCTGGAACCCGAACTCGCTGTTAAAGCGGTGCTCACACTCTCGGTACGCTTCAAACGGCTGTCTGCCGTGCCAGACCATCCACAGGTGGGCATCGCCACTCTGGGGGTCATTCGCGTCCCCTCGTTTCGCCCCGGGGGTGTGGGGACTCGACGGCCAGTAGGCGGT
>CAZMEV010000133.1:2760-7314 GCA_964565375.1 uncultured Spirochaetaceae bacterium | reverse complement strand
CCTCGTGCATCTGTTCGGTAAGGTCGGCGATCAGCGCCTCACGGTCGCCGGAGAGCAGCTGCTTAATCCGCTCGATATGGTTCATATACTGCTCGTGGCTCGTCCTGCCGGCGCACACCGCCGTACAGCGGCCGATATGGTAGTAGAGGCACGGCGCCGGCCTCGGCTTTACCGCGCCACGGCACTTTCGCAGCGGAAAGAGCTGTTCGATAAGCTCAAGGTAGCGGTCAATGTTCGCCACATTGGTGAACGGCCCGTAGTAGGTCGACCCGTCGCGCACCACGTTGCGCGTTCGGAATACCCGCGGGTACTTCTCGTTGGTAATCCGTATGACCGGGTAGGTTTTTCCATCTTTGAGGTTGATGTTGTATCGCGGCTGGTGTTTCTTTATAAGCGAGTTTTCCAGCAGGAGGGCCTCGTACTCATTGCGGCAGACTATGTGGTCTATATCCGCCACGTGGCTTACGAGCACCGTGGTTTTCGGATCCTTGCGTCCGGAGAAATAACTTTTTACGCGATTGCGGAGATTGCGCGCCTTGCCCACATAGATGATCGTGCCGGCGCTGTCCTTCATAATGTAGACGCCGGGGTTGGTCGGAAAATACCGCAGTGACTCCCGGATGTGCTCTGTTCCCGTTTCATGCTCGCTCATAATTGCCGATAACTCAAAATATAGAGGTATGTACCGAAGAGAAAAAGTGGCCGCCGTGAGACCGGCGGTTCAGGGATTACAGCGTATTGCCATTCTTACCCTTCTGCTCGGGCTCGGAGCAGGCCCTATGCTGATGCCGGCCTCAGCCTTCGACGAGGAACTGGTCATAGGCGGGGAGGCCGGCTGGGAGCAGGTTCTCAGCGCAGCCAATACGCGCTTTCGCTCCGGGCGCCGCGGGCTTGACGTGGCAGTGCTGCGCGATCAGGCGTACCTGCCCCTTGGCGACACCGATCTGCTGCTGCAGTTCAATGAATCCCCGTTTCGCGACGCTACCGGGAATTACCGGGTGATCGAATCCGACGTGGATATTACGAGCGCGAATTTCCGGCGAGGTGAAGCCGCCGCGCGCTTTCGCGGCAACGAGACCGGGCTTCTGCTGAGACCCGGGCCGCGGGCCGCCTTCAGGCCGGGCCGGGTATGGGATGACATAGCCATTGAGTTCTGGCTGCATCCGGCACGCATCCAGGACGGTGAACAGATTCTGCGGTTCAGAAGCGGTGTGGTGCTCGAAGATGACGTGCTCGATCAGCGGGTCGTTGTCGACATCGACCGGGGGCGAGTGCGCTGGCGCTTCGAGAATATCTTTATTCTTCCGGACTTCGAGGCGTTTGACCTCGTTCTGCAGGCGCAGCGCAGTATTGTCCCGCGGCAGTGGTCCCATCACCGCCTGGAGTTCGACGCTGATACCGGAGAAGTTGCCTACCTTGTGGACGGAGAAGCGGAGGCAATCGCCTGGGCGACCGAAGATGGTGAACCCGGCAGTACCGTGCTTATTCCACACCTTGGAGAGGACGGCACTGCGACCCTCAGGCTCGGTGCCGGCTTCGCCGGGCTTATGGACGAGTTCCGCATTGAGGAGTTTTCACCGACCGAGCCGCTGCTTGAACGGTACGGCGTATCGCCGGGCCGTGTTGTAACAGAGGCTCACGACCTGGGGCGCGCAGGCGCACGAGTGCGTGAGATTCTCTTCGAGGATGTCACGCCCGGAGAAACGGACACCGGCCTGTTCTTTCGAAGCGGCTCCACGATCGATGCGTCCGGAAATATCGACGCCGAATGGGAACAGATCGATGCCTCCGATGATCTCGCCGGGGAACGGATCGACCGGTTCGTTCAATTCCGCATGGAGCTGTATCCGGATGGAGCCGGTCAGGAAAGTCCGACTGTTGAGCGGCTTTCACTGCGATATCTTCCCAACAGGCCCCCCGGTCCTCCAGGGAATGTGCGTGCTACTGCGGGCGATGCATCTGCAACGATTCGCTGGAATCGGGCGCCGGGTGCCGACGTTCAGGGCTACAGGGTGTATTATGGGACACGCCCGGGTCAGTATCTCGGTGATGATGCTGAGCAGGGTGCCTCACCTGTCGATGTCGGCGACGAAACCGAGGTTGAGCTCACTGGCCTCGAGCCGGGACGGATGTATTATATTTCGGTAGTCGCCTATGACGAGGTGGTCGACGAAGACGGCGTCTCAAGCGAAGAGGTGAGCGTCAGAGCACGGTAGGTTCCGGTATCGGAAGCGGAAAAAGTAAAAACTTACAAATAGAAGGGACGAAGCTTTGACGAAAGCGGAACGACAGCAAAGACGACAGGATCTCGCAAAGGTGTTTTCACGTGCGACCCGCGCGCTCAAGCTCGGAGATCTCGAAGAGGCCGAATCCCTTGCCCACAGGCTTACCCGGGAACTGCCGAGCCGAGCGCAGGTGCACCTGCTTATGGGATCTGTCCAGAGTGCTTCCGGCCGCCACGAGCGAGCCGCGCGCGCCTTCCGGCGGGCGAGCGATCTCGAACCCGACAACGTTGAGGCATGGAATAACCTTGGCGTTGCCTACCGCAACACCGGCCAGTATTCCGACGCGCTTCTGGCTATCGAGAAAGCCATAGACCTTGCGCCGAACCGCGCGGATACCTACTACAATCTCGGCAACGTCCACAAAAGTCTCGCGAACTACGAAGATGCACGTGCCGCCTACGAAAAAGCTATTGAACTGAATCCAGATTTTCCGCTTGCGTACAATAACCTCGGAACGCTGCTCGACCATCAGGGAAAACCGAGGGAGGCAGTGGAGGTCTTCCGGCGGGGTCTGAACGTCGATTCACATCACCCGAAGCTGCATTACAACCTCGGCATTGCTCTTGAGTCACTCGGTGAGCTCGATGAAGCCGGGCGTGCGTACAGCGAAAGCCTGACGCGGCAGCCGGGCTGGACTGACGCCCTGAATAACCTTGGAATTGTCTATCAGAAACTTGAGCGCTACGAAGATTCCCTCGAGGCGTTCGACGAAATACTGCAGCTCGACCCCACGAACGCGATCGCAATGAACAACGCCGCCACCATTCTCGCCAAGCAGGGTAAGGATGAAGAGGCGCTTAAGTTCTACAAGCGGGCGCTGAACAACGACCCCAAGTATTCTCATGCGGTCTCGAACATGAGCCAGCTCCTCGACCGCTATCAGGAAGGTAGCGTAGCCACGAGCGAGTTGAATCAGCTCGCCATGCAGAACCCCGACAATGTCGGCGTTCGCATTCGTCTCGCCCGGCGGCTGGTATCACTCGGCCGGCTGGAGGAAGCATCACGCCATCTCGATTATGCAATAGCACACCTGCCCGACGACAACGACGAGATGAAGGAGCTCGGCAAAACGCTGCTCGCTGCCGGCCGCGCCGACGAGGCCGATCAGGTGTTCACAAGGCTCGCCGAACGCGTAAGCGAAGACGGCGAATACCGCGTTGAGCTCGGGCGCATTTACCGCGAGGCCGGAAAACTCGACCGTGCGCAGCAGCAGGTTGAAACCGTGCTCGAACATCGTCCCGACCACTGCGATGCCGAGCTCCTCCTCTGCAAAATCCTGCTCGATAAAGAGGAAGTGGACGCCGCTCTCGAGCGGCTGGAGTCTCTCCGGCAGCGATACCCGGACGACGGACGAATCCTTGCTGCCATCGCCCGTGCCAATCAGATGCTCGGCAAGCGCGACCAGGCAATTCAGGCCGCCGATGATCTTGTGAATCTTCAGGGCCAGCGCGGCGACCCCGACGATATAGAGCGGCTCAATGAAAGCCTCAGTCTCTACGAGAAAGCTGTCGCCGCCTTCGAAGAGGATCACGGAGCTGCCTGGGAGCGAAATCTCGAACGGCTCGGACGGCTTGCCCGGGGTGAAGAGGACGAAGAAGGGGAGACTGCATCGCTCGGCTTCGAGGTGGAGGAAACCGGCGAGCAGGATGAAGATTCAATTCCTATTCTCGGATTCGGCGACGAAGAGTTCGAAGTCGAAGACGAGGACATGAGCGACGAGCCTGTCTCCGATGACCTCGAGGAACTCTACGAAGACGAAGAGCAGGGACCGTCGCTGCTCGATCTTCCCGACTATGGCGGCGAAAGCAACCGCCGGAGCGAAGGTGAAGAAGGAGGCTCGGCGCAGGAGCAAGGAGAGCGCCGCCCGCAGGATTACCCGCAGAACCAGAGCGGCGGTCAGCCCCAACAACCCCAGCAGCAGCCGCCCCAACAACCCCAGCCGCAACCCCAGCAGCAGCCGCAACAATGGCCTGCCGGCGGCGGTGCTCCGCAGGCGCCGCAGGCGCCGCAGATGCCGCAGGGACAGTGGCCTTCCTCTCCCGCTCCATCCGGTGAGGCGCCCGCCCCCGATAGCCCCCCGCAGCAATCGGACACGGGTCAGACACCTGAGCAGCAGGAAGCTCCGTCACAGGAAGCTCCGGCGCAGGAACAGGGCCCCCAGCAGGAGGAAACTTTGCCACAGGAACAGGATCCCCACCAGCAGGAGCAGCCTGCCCAGCAGGAGCAGCCTGCCCAGCAGGAGCAGCCTGCCCAGCAGGAGCAGCCGCCA
>CAZMEV010000133.1:0-2660 GCA_964565375.1 uncultured Spirochaetaceae bacterium | reverse complement strand
CCAGCAGGAGCAGCCTGCCCAGCAGGAGCAGCCTGCCCAGCAGGAGCAGCCGCCAGTCCAGCAGGCTCAATCACCGCCGCAATCGCAGCAGGAGCAACAGCCGCAGGAATCGACCGGCGAGGAAGCCCCTGAATCGGCTGAAGAGCAGACCGAACCGGACCATGAGCCCGACGAATCCGCGGCGGCCGATGACCATGAGTCCGACGAATCCGCGGCGGCCGATGACCATGAGTCCGACGAATCCGCGGCGGCCGATGAAGAACCCGTTCTCGATGACCCGCTCGGGCTTGTCGACGAAGATGATCAGGAGCTCGGCATGGAAGAGCCCGAGGCCGAGGAGCCGGAGCTCGGCATGGAAGAGCCCGGGGCCGAGGAGCCTGAACCAGCCGAAGAGCTCGAACCGGCAGCCGACGTGGAGGAGCCTGAACCAGAGGATGAGTTCAATGAACCGGTTCCCCCGGATACAGATGACTGGCTCGAGGATGCCTTCGAGGAGCCGGCTTTCGAGGACGAACCGGCGGCAGATGCCGGTCCGGAACCCATGGCCGGCAGTGAACAGACGCCGGGCGAACCCTTAGGCGAAACTGCAAGCGAAGCCCCGGCAGAAACCGCCATCGAAACCCCGGGCGAGGGGCCAGGAGAATCCGCCGGGGAACCCCCAACCGAAACCCCTGACGAGTCAGAGGGCACGTCTTTCGTTGATGACTGGAAAACCAAACAGGCCCGGATGCTCGACTACCTCGAGTCGCTTGCCGATGAGCTGCCGCCGGAGAAGTCGGAGAGCTTCTACTCCAGTGACATGCCGTACCGTATCGAGCGGCTGAAAAACAGCTTTCTCGGCAGACAGGGACTGCACCGCGACGTGCCCTGGCCGAGTGAACGCCAGAAAACACCGCTGACCCGCGACCGGATCGGAAAGACATTTGAGCGGCTTGAAGAACTTTCGAGCTTTGTGCCCCGTCCGAAACTCGCCGAGGAGCTTCGCAACAGGCTCAAACGTATTCGCGAGCAGCTGTAACGCGGCCGGCGGTCCAGGGCACAAGGCGGCGCTCGGGCCAGGATACGACATGACTGTCGGTCAAGGATACGACGCGGCCGGACGTGACGGGCCGGGGTCGTACGGACAGCGCGCGTCCCAGCTTCGGCGCGCCTGGGCTTACAGCTCGGGTTGGTTTTCGGCAATATCCGCCGACCAGATACTGCGCATTCCCTGGTCGCGAACACCGGAAATCGGAGTGCGGAACAATCGCGGATTCTGCAGAACCCAGTGGAAGTGCTCCGACTTCGCCCACGGTGAATCCGCATGATGGGTAATTCCCACCAGGTCGACCCTTCCTACCAGCGCATCGGTAATAAAAAACGGCTCGTCGGGATGCTGTCGGTAGAAGCGGTACACCCGCGCAAGAAAATCGTATTCCCGTTTTGTACGAGGATCCTGTTTCTCCTCATTTTTAAGGGTGATTCGGACACCCTGTTCCGGAATATCGATATACTTCGATCCGCGCGCAATCTCTTCGATTTCGCTCATATTGCGATTGAACTCATGAATAACCGGTACCGGCAGCCCGGAAAAATCCGGCATACCCTTGTACGCAAAGCGGCCGCTTGAATATATGTAGAGCGTGCCCCGATAATCGGTCTTAAACGGCATATTCAGCACATCCTGAACACCGGCACACACGAGAAACGACTGCGGATTCTGCACCGAAAGACAATGAACCGTCAGAGTTGCCTCCTTGTCCTTTATAGTATCGACGCAGACGGGGTCCTCCTGCAATTACCTGAAGTTCTTCAGGTCGATGCTTTCCCCCCGGCTTGCTCGCGGGCCCGCGAATCGCCTCCTCGCGACCAGCTCGAAACCTGCATCTCGCTTGCAAAGAACACCACGTTTACGCTATATTGCCATCCTGCAAACGGGGGATTAGCTCAGTTGGCTAGAGCGGTTGGTTCGCAATCAACAGGTCAGGGGTTCGAATCCCCTATCCTCCATACGTCTTCCTTCCTGTCCATGGCTGTCGCAGGGTTGCTTATCGGTTTTTTCGTGGTCGGCTGTACGCCCGAGCACGAGCAACCCGTGGACATTGACTCCTTTGAACCTTCGAATGTGTTCTCGTATCCGGCTGACTTCGACATAGAGATCACTGAAGATGCGGCGGTTGAGCGTTTCGGCGAGCCCGATCAGATCGAAGAAGTGGAAATTCCCGGCACCGAGGTCGACGGTCGACCGGACATCCGTCGCATTTACCACTACGACGGGCTTGAGCTCATATTCTATGACGCCGCCCGCGAAGACTTTCACATCCTTGCCGCCACCGTCCTTAAATCCGGGGACTATGCAATAGACATCGGCCTCCGCGTCGGAATGGGACTTGGCGTTGCCAGGGACGTTCTCGGCGAGCCCGACTTCGTGCAGGACGAATCGCACGTGTTCAGCTACGGAAACAGCCCCTCCGCGCGAATGAACATTGAACTCGTCGTTCGTGACGATATCGTCACCGAAATAGCTGTCGCACCCGAGCTTCCCTGACCGAGCGGGCAGTCCACGCCTTCATTCACATCTTGACAGTTCGCGTATCTTCACAGGATACTCACCACCGTCAGAACAACCAATTCGGGCGATTAACTCAGTGGGAGAGTGCTACCTTCACACGGTAGAAGTC
>CAZMEV010000132.1:0-7462 GCA_964565375.1 uncultured Spirochaetaceae bacterium | reverse complement strand
GGCATTCAAGCCGTTTCGCAATCCGAGCCGCTACAAGGTCGCCGAGGGCGGTCGTGGTGGTGGCCGGTCGTGGAGTGTGGCGCTATTGCTGCTCGTATTTGGCATGAGCAAGCCGATGAGGATTCTGTGTACTCGGGAGTACCAACGCAGCATCCAGGACAGCGTACACCGGACGCTCAAGGACATGATTGAGTCGAACGGCCTCGACAATTTCTACACGGTGGAGCGCTCGCGCATATATGGGGCAAATGGCACTGAGTTTATATTCATGGGCCTGCGACACAACCCGAGCGAGATTAAGTCAACCGAGGGCGTTGATATATGTTGGGTAGAGGAAGCGCACAACGTAAGCTCTGAGTCATGGGACTATCTGATACCGACTATCCGTAAAGAGGGCTCTGAGATATGGGCTACGCTTAACCCGGTTGATGAGGACGCGGCGACGTGGCAACGGTTTGTCGTTAACCCGCCGCCTGATACCATCCATGTGCATACCAACGTATACGATAACGAGTTTGCCCCGCAGGTGCTACTTGATGCTGCGGAGTGGGACAGGAAGAACAATCCGGATAAGTATGACTGGGTGTGGCTCGGTAAGCCCCGCAAAATAAGCGAGGCCGCGATACTCGCTGGTAAGCTGCGGGTTACGGATTTTGACACACCCGAGGATGCGCGGTTTTACCATGGCGTTGACTTCGGCTTTGCCAATGACCCTCTTGCCGTGGCGAGGTGCTATATAGTTGCAAATACTTTGTACGTTGATGCAGAGGCTGGCGGCACAGGTGTCGAGATACAGCAGCACCCGGCTGTCATAGATAAAGTGCCTACCGCGCGCAAATGGAAACTATACGCCGACGCGGCTCGCCCGGAGGTTATCCGTTACTTGCAACGTGAGGGGTATAACATAGCGGCGGCTAAAAAGTGGTCCGGTAGCGTCGAGGCGGGCATTGAGTATCTGCGGAGCTTTGACGAGATAGTGGTGCACTCGCGGTGTCACAACGTGGCCGAAGAGATGCGCAATTACTCGTACAAAGTTGACAAATCCACCGGTGAGGTTTTGCCGGTAGTTATCGACGCACACAACCACTGGATAGATGCAATCCGCTATGCGCTGAGCGACAAGATTAAACAGGGCGGCAAGCAGGTCTTTGTAGGAAGGGCATAATGGGACTATTTAGCAAGCGGACAAAACCGGCAGCGACTAAAAGCTATACCACGTATCAGTTGATGCCACATACATCGTGGCGTCCAAAATGGACAGACATTACCACGCATCAAGCAACCTACCACGCGCTTGAGCGCAGTGTATGGTTATACGCTGCAATACGGCTGCGAGCGGTTAACAGCGCATCGGTGCCGTGGCACATCGAGCAGCGACGAGGCGACGAATGGGAGTCGGTGGAGGGCATGACCCTCGCCAACATTGTTGCACGCCCGAATCCGAGTTTTGGATGGGCTGAGCTGATTAGGCGTGCTGTTTACATGCTTGATCTGACAGGTGATGCATATTTCTCCGTTGTGCGCAACGGGGCCGGTGAGCCACGAGAGTTGTGGCCGCTGTTCCCTGACCACATGGAAATACTTCCCGGTCGTGATGGCATGGTGGAGAGCTACAAATATCGCAAACAGCAGCACACCCGCGTAATCCCGGCGGCCGATGTGCTGCATCTTAAATACACTCATCCTGGAGAGCCGTACTACGGGCTTGCCCCACTGCAGGCGGCTGCTCGCGCAGTGGATATTGACGAGGAAGCTGAGCGCTGGCAAAAAACGAGCCTCCAAAATATGGGGATGCCCCCTCACGCCATTGAGATGCAAGGTGAGTCGATAAGCCAAACTGAGTACGAATCGGTTAAGGAATGGGTCGCCGAGCAGTCGGGGCCGGAGAATGCGCGGAAACCGTGGGTGCTCGCTAATGCCAAAATCAGTAGCGTTGCTCACAGCGCCGTCGATCTTGATTTTACCAACGCGCGTAAATTGACGCGCGAGGAAATCCTTGCCGCATACTCTGTGCCGCCTCCCCTGGTTGGCGACTACGAGAAGGCGACGCTTGCCAATATCGAGACGGCACGTCAGATACTGTGGCGCGAGGGCTTAATACCGGTACTCGATGAGATTCGATCACAAATAAACACGCAGCTCGTGGAGCAGTTCGGTGCTGATTATAGGATTTGCTATGATCTCACTAATGTCGAGGCGCTGCGAGAAAACCTGAGTGAGAAACTTGACGAGGCTCAAAAGCTCTGGTCTATCGGCGTGCCGCTGTCTGCCATTAACCAGCGGCTTGAGCTTGGCTTGGACACCGACGAGATTCAGGGGGCTGATACAGGGTATATCCCGAGCGGGGTTTTCCCGGTGGGCTTTGATGATGTAGCCGATGAGCCGGAGCAGTTAGGCGCGGATGCAGATACCGAATAACCGTCAGGCCGAGCGCCGCGCACAGGACAGGATTGAGACACAGATAGCCAACCGGTTTGAGACTCGATTGCAACGCGAGATATCACGCAGCATTCGCGACGGAGCGGACGCATACGAGGCAGGAAGCAGTATAGAGTCAGCGGTCGCCAGCCATGACGATGCGGTACGCCGCGCTATCGAGCGCATGTATACCGATGCCTATACGCAAATAGGCGAGCGCGTGCTTGATCAAATAGAGCAGTCAAGTAAGTCCGCTCCACGCCTTGAGCGCAAAGAGCTGCCCGACGCTATCCGGCGCACGCTCGATGCTTTTATCAGCCGATGGGCAGAGTTTAAGGCAATGGAAATTTCGAGCACTACCCGAAATTGGATACGCCAATCTGTTCAACGCGGGATAGAGGACGGGCTTGGCGTCGATGATGTGGGCGCAATGATACGCGGGCGCGCACCGGAGATATCGGCGTACCGGGCCCACATGATAAGCAGGACCGAAACGCATAGCGCCGCCAACGCGGCGAGTCTTGATGTTGCCGAAGATAGCGGCATTGTGCGAATGAAAGTGTGGGTGCCTGTCGATGATCATAGAACACGGCGAGGCGAATTCGATCACGTCAATGTTGATCCTGTGCCAATAGGTGAGCCTTTCCGCGTCTCAGGAGAAGAGCTGCGGCATCCCGGTGACCCGGCAGGTAGTCCGGGTAATATAATCAACTGCCGATGCGCTATGGTTTACGAAACCAGATAAGTGGTGTATGGTTTTGTTGACATGCGTATGATTTCGTGTAAAGGTGGTTTGTGATGGAAATGGAGTTTAAGCGGTTCGAAGTTTCGGATGTCGATACAAAAGAACGCGTTATCACCGGGCATGCTGCGGTGTTTGGAAACAAAGACTCGTACGGCGACGTGATTGAGGCCGGCGCGTTTAAGCGCACGGTTGACGCCCACAAAGAGGGCGGCGGTCGCAAAGTCAAAGTCTTTTACAATCATATGCACCCGATTGGCTTGCCGCAGGAGCTTCGCGAGGATGAGCGAGGGCTGTACACCGAGAGCAAAATCAGTGCGACACCGCGAGGCGATGAGGTGTTGCAGCTTGTATCCGATGGGGTTATCAATGAGATGTCCATTGGATACCAGCCTGTAAAAAGCTACGGCGAGCGCGGTGACCGGCACCTAACAGAGATAAAGCTTTTCGAATATGGACCGGTTGATTTTGCGGCTAACGACCAGGCGCTGATAACAGGAGTCAAGGGGCTCGCTGATAGGCTGCGACAGGGGCAGACAGGCGAGGCAACAATAGCAGAGGTAAAGCAGGCGATAAGCCAGCTTCAGGCGGCGATAGACCGGGCGGACCCGTCAAACGACACTCCGCATAAAAGTAGCGACTCGTCTCTTATAGACACTCGTATACTCACATTAACCGCCGAGGCAAAGTCGATGCTTGCCGATTGCGCGACAATACTAAAGACAAGGAGCTATCACTATGGCTGATACGCAACAGGATTTTGATAAGGTACGAGCCGAGCTTGTCGACTCTACCAAAGAGATTAAGTCGCTGCTTGAGAAGCAGGACGAGGAGATCAAGAGCATCGGCGGAACGTCGACCGAGACGAAGGAGCAGCTTAAGGCTGCTGAGGCGAAGTACGAGCAGCTTGAGCAGGACCGAAAAGGGCTCTCCGAGCGCATCGAGGCGATGGAGCTGAAGCTTAACCGGCCGGGCTATGATGGCAAGTCGAGCTTTCGCGCGACTCCGGGTATGCAGTTTGCTATGTCCGAGGAGTACAAGAACGCGAAGAACGACCGCACCGGCGCTGTTAATGTCGGCTCGCTTTTTGAGCGAAAGGACATCGAACCGGTTCGTGGCGACGAGCAGCCCGATTCGCCGGTACGCCCCGAGCGTGTACCTGAAATTTTCCACGACCCCGGTCAGCGTGAGATGCGACTGCTCGACCTGATGAACGTCGCGCCGACTACCTCAAACAGCATCGAGTTTGTTCGGGAAACCGATTTCGACGAGGACGGCGCTACCTCGCAGCTTAACGAAGGCGCGAGCAAGACGAAGGCGGCGATGGCGTGGGAGCTTGTTACCGAGGCGGTCAAGACCATCGCGCATTGGATACCGGTATCGCGTCAGATACTCGATGATGCAGCGATGGCTCAGAGCCACATTGACGGTAGGCTCACCTACTCGGTCATGAAGGAGCTTGAGAACCAGATCATCTTCGGTAGTGGCGCTAACGGTGAAATGACAGGTATCTATAACACCGATGGCGTGCAGACTATTGGCGCACCTGATGGGGACGACACTGCGCTTGACCATATCCGTAAAGCTATCCGCGATGTTCGGCTTAGCGAGTATGCGGCCACTGGGGTTATTCTTAACCCGAGCGATTGGGCGGACATTGAGCTGCTCAAGGATGATGAGTCGCGTTATATTTGGGTTACGCCTCCGGCCGGCGGTGAAATGAGGCTTTGGCGCGTACCTGTTATCGAGTCGACTGTAATGGGAGAGGGCCAGTTCCTCACCGGCGCGTTTGGTCTCGGCGCTCAGGTTTGGGACAGGCAGCAGGCTACCGTCCGCGTGAGTGAGAGTCACGACGATTACTTTGCTCGAAACCTGCTTGCAATGCTCGCTGAACTCCGTATGGCGCTGACCGTGTATCGGCCCAAGGCCTTTATCAAGGGAACGCTGAACGCCGAAGCGGAGACCTGATAATTATGAGTGACGCCCTGTACGTGCTGACGCGCACGGCGGGGCGGCCACAGTTTTTCGCGCGTGCCCGTGAGAGTGTGCGCGCGTTAGACTGGCCGCGCGTTGTGCATGTGGTCCACACCGACGATCCTCGTGATAGTTATGTTGACGGGGATATAGTCGTACGGGCGGAGTGCCACAGCCCCAACACGGGCACGGCGCCGTATAACCTCTACAACAATACCCTGCTTAAGATCGTTCCCAAGAATGCTTGGGTAGCGTTCTTGGATGATGATGATGAGTACGCGAGCGCCGACGTGTTTTCGCGCATCCTCGACGGGGCAGACCACGGCACTATCCATACCGGCATGGCTTACCGTGGAGTATGGAGTGACGGGGAAGGCAAGACTTGGAATGCCACACCTCACGCCAAGCAGAAGCAATATCAAACAGAGTGCGTTGTAATGCGCGGCGATATAGCAAAAAAAGCGTCGTGGTGGGGATACAAAGGCGGCGACCATTACTACACGAGGCAGCTTGTCAAACGCTATCCGACGCAATGGCATGACGTGCTCATAGCTCAGGCGCAGGCGGGCAAGGGCAGTGGTAAGCGCGTGGACATTGACGGCGAAGAGAAGCGCGGGAGTTTGAACGCGAGTCAAGATGTTTGGTTTAAGCATTTTGTGAAACAGAAAAAAGGCCGTCAAGTTGGCAAGCTTGAAAAGCTGCCATACAAAGAGGCAGAGATACTTGAGCGTCATGGATATGGGCGCGTGACGTATAAGGGAATTGAGATATGCGACTACACCGAAGCGGCCTGAAGTTTACAAACGGCCGGAGCGTTAAAGTTAGCGAGGTGGACACCCTGCCCATAACCGTCGAGCGGCTGCAGGAACACTTGCGCGTTGATGGTGATAGCGATTATCTCGAATCTCTCATACGTGTCGCCGCTAACTATGCGGCAGAGTACATGCAGCGCAGCCTCGTCGAGACAACGAGGAAGCGACAATGGGACTTGTACGATTGGACACCGCAGCTACGCAGAGAGCACGTAGCGAGGAATCCCCTTACACTCACCTATCCGCCGGTTAAGAGTGTGGATAGAGTCGTAGCGTATTTGTCAGACGGCAGCGAGGTGGAGTTAACACAGTACACCGCAGACATAGCGGCGGACCCTGGCCGAGTGCTGTTACATGAGGCTACGGTCGGCAGAGAGATTGCATCGATTGCAGTCGAGTACACGGCTGGCTATGAGGATGTGCCAAAGGTGATCGAGCAGGGCATACTAATGCATGCGGCGTACCTATACGAGTACCGGGGTGAGTGTGATGGCAGTGAGGCCGGTCGCAAGAGCGGGGCTCATGGGATGTACGATGCATATAAGGTGGCGCTGATATGAGAGAGCCAACACCGGGGGAGAGGTTGCGATGGGACGCTATCGCCGACAGGTGCCCGGATGCTACGGCCGGCGCTGAGCTTGGCGTCCTTTACGGCACATTGAGCGCGGAGTTACTGCGTATACTCCCGCAGCTAACCCTCTACATGGTGGACAGGTGGGATGCCTATCCAGAGGATAAGAGGCTCAAACGAGCACGGGTAACGCGGCAACCGGCATCATGGTTTTATGAGGCACTTGATAGAGCGCGCAAAGCTGTCGCCCCATTCGGGGAGCGAGCGCAGATCGTGCAGGGCGATACGGTGCAGATGGCATCGCATGTACCCAACGGCCTCGACTTTGTTTTTGTCGACGCTGATCACACGTATGATGGGGTGATCGCAGACGTGAGAGCGTGGGAAGTTAAAGTCAAGCCCGGCGGTTGGATGTTTGGCCATGACTACGGGAGTAAGAGGCACCCTGATGTCAAGCGAGCGGTTGATGATATGTATGGATCTCGCGTCGAGGTGGACGCTGACTACGTATGGGCGGTGCAGCTATGAAATCGTGTGACATGGGCGCAAGCAAACTCCGAGAGCGCGTTAAGCTGCAGCGCAAAAACACGATCTCCGACGGGGCCGGTGGGCTCCTTGTCGAGTGGGTAACCTACGCGGAGGTTCGCGCATTCGTGGCCCCTGTATCGAGCAGAGAGCGGATGTTTTCTGAGCGGATAGAGCCTGTTATCACTCATCGGATAGTTATCCGATACCGTGATGATATCGACGCTGCTGACCGGATTGTGTGGCGCGGGCATGAGATGCGGATAGAGCCTCCGCGAAACATCGAGGCCCGTGACAGGTGGCTTGAGTTTGACGCGGAGATGGGTGTTGCGGTATTCGCCGATGGATTTGAGACGGTGCAATTAACAGCCGACGGCAGCACCGTCACGGCAGACGAGGAGGACGTAATTGTCTACGCGT
>CAZMEV010000131.1:0-7526 GCA_964565375.1 uncultured Spirochaetaceae bacterium | reverse complement strand
AGCAGGGCAGCAGTCACCCGAAAACTGCTTTGAACCGCGGCGTGGGCTTCACTCCGCTGTCGGAGGGTTGAGCGACCGCCACCCCGACGCCGCGCGCTTACACGGGCACCCGGCGAAACATCAACCTCCAATCTCTTACTCTTTAATCGCACCCGCCGCGAAACCGCGTTTGAGCTGCTGGTGGAAGAACATGTAGAAGAGGATCATGGGAACCGTCGCGATAACGAGCGCCGCGTAGAGCAGGCCGTAGTTGCGGGACATGCCACCGGTGAACGCCTGAACGCCGACCGGGAGGCTTCGCAGGCTCTGGCGACTGGTGAGCACGAACACGAAGACGAACTCGTTCCAGTTCGCGAGAAAGGCGAAAATGGTCATGGTGGCGACCACGGGTGCGGCGACCGGCCGGATGACGTGCCAGAAGGTCTGAAGATATGTCGCTCCGTCGATCCGGGCGGATTCCTCGAGCGCGTCGGGAATTCCTTTTATGTAGGAGGTCGCAAGGAAGATCATGAACGGCAGTCCGAACCCGACGTAAGGAAGCAGTACGCCGACTCGCGTATCGGCGATCCCCATGCGTGTTTCCATTATAAAGAGCGGCACGAGTACCGAATGGGCGGTCACGAGAAGCCCCATTATAAAGAAGGTGTATACAAGGCCGGAGATACGATAGCCGAACTTGGCGAGGCCGTACCCTGCGGTCAACGCGAGCATAACCGTGATCGCTGTGGCGGTAACCGAGTAGAAAATGCTGTTCATGATAAGCATGCCGAGCTGTCCCCGCTCCCAGGCAACGGCGTAGTTCTGCCAGAAAAACCCGGTCGGCAACGCGAAGATATTGCGCACAATATCGGCGTGCGGTTTCAGCGAACTGTAGGAAAGCCAGATCAGCGGAGCAAGCGCGAGAAATGCGAAGACAGCCATGAATATGTAGGAGAATATCCGCCACGCGATCAGGTCTTTTCTATGTCGAAGTGATGTTGCACCATGCATAGCGAACCTCCTACGTGTAGCGCCGCTCGACGCGGCGCACGACCGCGAGCAGCACGGTAATGAGCCCGAGGCTCAACGCGACAATCATCATCGAAACGGCACTTCCGTATCCGTAGTTGTAGTAGCGGAAGGTATTGAAGTACATGTAGATGGCGATAACCTCGGTGTAGCGGGCCGGCCCGCCGCCGGTCATGGCAAAGATCAGGTCAAAGCTTTTGAGACTGCCGGCAATGGCGAACACCATGGTGGTGAACACGATATTGGTCATTTGCGGAAGTACAACCCGGAACAGAATCTGACGCTCTTTGGCGCCGTCCATTATGGAGGCCTCGATTACGTCGGGCGAAATCTTGTTCAGGTTCGCAAGAAAGATGACCATGTAAATGCCGGTGTAGTACCAGAACACGACACCGAGAATCGGGAAAATCGCGAACTGCGGACTCTCGAACACGGCAAAGGTATACCGGGGATTATCGGTCACGATCCGCATGAGCTGCGTCACGACCCCTGCGGGTGAGAAGATCTGGTTCCACAGTTTTGCAACAACGATCGCTGAAACGGTGATCGGAAGAAATATGACTGTCTCGAACAGATTACTTCCGACGACCATTTTCCGGTAAATGATGTAGGCAAGCAGAAAGCCGAATGGTATCTGGCCGAACACGGAAACGGCGACAATGAGCATATTGTTGCGCAATCCGATTCGGAAGACGCTGTCGGCGAACATGCGGGTGTAATTCTGAATGCCAATCCACTCAGGTGTCCCGAACCCACTCCAGCGGGTGAAGCCGAGAACGAAGCTGAAAAGGATGGGGAAGACAATCACGGCGGCGTAAATGAGCACCGCGGGCCCGACAAGAACGGTATAGGCCAGGCGCTTTTCGGCTAATGTATTCATGGGCAGACTCCCTTACGAGGCGCCGGCCGGGTTGACCGGACGCGGGCCACGGCCGGTACCGGCAGGCGGAAATGTGAGCGTCAGCGCTGCCGGCTCAAGGCCGTCCGGCGCCGTGTGTACACGGCGCCGAAAACAGTGATCGGGCGTATCGCCCGGCCCCTGCCGGCGGCCACTGATACCGGCCACTGCCGGCAGCCCACTGATCCGGGCCTCAGCGCACCCGGCCGCTGTCGTTTGCCGCAACCCATCGCTCGTAGTTTTGGGCAACCTGCTCAGGTGTCAGTACTCCGAACATCATCTCCTGAATATTCGGGTGCAGAACGCCCATTCCTTCGGCATCCATGACCGCGTCAATGACGTAGCCACCCGGCGTCACGGCGAGGAAGTTTGCAAGCTTCTGCGTCATAAGCGGTGCGTCGTCATCGATCGCGTCGATGGTTGCAGGCAGCCAGCCCTGAGCGGCTTTGATGCGCGAGCCTACCGGACCCGAGAAGAAGTAAATCCACTCCCAGGCGGCCTCCGCCTTCTCGCCTTCGAGATTTGCGTTCATACCGAAGCCGGTACCCGGAACAATGGCCGTGGACAAAGCCTGACCACGTTCATTCGGAAGACGCGGGAATACGTTGTAGCTCACGTACTGCTGCTGGTCCGCGGTGAGCTCGCTTGCGAGGTTGCTCGTCCGCCATCCGCCGTCGATAAAGTACACTGCCCGCTCGTTGACGAAATCGGTGAGTGCCTGGCCGTATTCGGCCTGGTTCACGCCGGGGGTAAGCATATCTTCTTCGGAGAGCATCTGGATGACCTCGAGCGCTTCCACGAACTCGGCGTCGGTAAAGCTCGCGTCACCAACAATGGCCCGGTCGAACCATTCGCGGCCGGCGGTGCGCTCAACGAGGGCGCTCAGCAGCGTACTCTGCATCTGCCAGCCACCGGCGTTGTCCATCGCAATGGGGATATAGCCGGCATCGCGGATAACATCGCCCTGGGCGAGCAGCTCTTCGAACGTTTCCGGGAAGCTCAGCCCTAACTCGTCGAGGAGGCGGTCGTTGGTGAACATGACATGGGTCGCGGTGATCTGCTCGGGGAGCTCCCACATTTCACCGTTGGGGCCCTGGTCGGCAATCGCCGCCGGGGCAAACTCATGTTCCACCTCGTTCACCCACGGGCGAATATCCTTTACAAGCCCCGCGCCGGTAACATCGCCGGTGCGCTTGCCCGGCCACAGGAACATGACGTCGGGAAGCTGTCCTGCGACCGCACTTGCCTGCAGCCTGTTGTGGTACGCCTCGTCGAAGAGGTAATTGAATTCAAGGTTGATGTTCGGGTGCGCCTCGGCGAACGCTTCGCGCACCTCGGTGAAGTTCGCCGTCGACGTATCGTCGGCCAGGTCAAGATAGTGCATGACCTCGAGGGTAATCACATCATCATCGACCGCTTCTCCCTGGCCTCCCGCGAACAACAGTCCTGCCGTAAGCACAAAGGCTACGGCAAATACAAATGACCGTCTTTGCAGCATTTCTGCTACCTCCTATTGATTCGGAGCCCTCCGTTTCTGAAGGTTCCGTGCCGGATACGACTCGTCGCCGAGATCCCGTTCAGTCCCAGCCCGTTCGCGGGCTACCGTTCATCGGCGCGCATAAGCGCGTCGTTGAAATCGTCCAACACCTCCGCTCTCCCGTGGCGATTTCGGATATCCCCGATGGGGAAGATCTGATCGGAAAAGAACCGTTCAAGAAGCATGCCCGCCGCCCCGTACACGACGGCGTTTTCTCCGAACGAAGAGAAGTGAAGTTCACACTGTACGGGTGACTCGTAGGGCCAGTTGCGCTGGAGTTCCTGTTGGAACACGGGTTGAACGTCGTCGCGATACGCCACGATATCTCCACCGATAAAGAGGTGGTTCACATTCAGTACATTTACAATAAGGGCGACATTCGCCGCGAGCTCGCGAAAAAAGCGTGAGCGTACCTCCGCGTCAACGGGAACGCGGAAGGCCTCCTCGTCGGTCAAGGAGAACTGGCCACCGCCCTGCCCGTCATACAGGACGCTTCGAAACTCGCCGGCAGCGAAGTTCGTACCCGGATGGAGCGTTCCGTTAATGACGATACCTATGCCGACTCCGAGACCGCCGTAGAACTCGCGGCTGTGTGGTTCAGTCCGCATCTGCACGAGCACATACAGAAAGTCGTGCACATTCTGACTGCGGTGGAAGGTGAGCTCCCCCCAGGCACAGGCGTTGGCGTCATTCTCCACGATAACCGGAATATCGAAGCGGTCGGAGATCTCGCGCTGAAAATCATACTCCGGCAGCCGCATGGGAATGGAGCCGGCCACCTCATTCCGCAGGGAATTAATGAGTCCGCCCATGGCCACACCGATACCGAGCAGCCTCGCGCGGTCGTCACCGAGGTCTTCGAGAATCTCGTCGATCAAGCTCAGAAGGTAGTCGCCGAAACTCGCCCCGTCGCGGGGGCGTTCGGCCTTCCACTGGCGAAGCACAGCGCCGTGCATGTCACACAGGGCTGCGCGGAAAAGACCCGGCTGCAGATCCAGGCCGAGTACACTCCCGAAGCCTGCAACAACTTCGAGGTGCACCGGACGCCTGCCACCTTTCGGCGCGGCATTCCCTTCGGCAACCTCGCGGACAAGCCCGTGTTCGATAAGCTCATTAATGATCCCTGAGACGGTGGATTTATCCAGCCCGAGTAGCGCGGCGATTTCGACGCGGCTTTGCAGGGGACGCTGCCACACGGCACGAAGAACCCGAGACCGATTCATAACCCGATTCCGCTTGGCAGCAGGCGCCACTGGTGGAGCCCTCCTCTTCCGGCTGTTGGCTCGCGGACCGTTGCTTCCGGGGAGCTGCCGCCCGGGAATCGTGCCGTGCGCCTGTTAGTTGGTGTTAAAACCAACTATAGAATCACACGGTTCCCGAGGCCCGTCAACTAAATCTTGTTGCCCGTACTTAATTATTTTCAACTTCGCGTGATCGTGGGCTGTTTCACCACAATCCCGCCGGATTCGGCGGCCTGGTTCAGTCCAAACGCACTTGAATGCGCGAGTTAAACCGGTTCATCTTACTAAATAACCCAACATGACATTGCCGGGACCCGAATCCCCTGCTACGCTTATAGCTGTCAAACAGAATAACTCGTTCAAACTAAGGGGGACGATATGATTCGAAAACTGACGCTGCTGCTCGCTCTCGTCGCAGGAATATCGGTCGCGACCGGATTTGGTCAGACTGTTGTGGACGTTACGAGCTTTGACGATATGGAAGGCTGGACAGTCGCCTCGGGTGACTGGACAGTTTCCGGGAACAGGCTGCACCAGCAGAGTACGTCCGCGCTCATGGCGCGCGTAGACCGGGAAGTGCCGGCCGAAGGTGAATATGAGATCCGATTTAACGTCCGCTATGAGGACGGCGCATACCGGAATCAGCAGGCACTCGCCGATGGCCAACTGCACGGCGGCTTCGGGTTTCACGTCGGGTTGCAGGATCCTCTTCTCGGCACTGAAAGCTGGGGCGCAGGGGAAGGCTACCTGCTTTGGATGAACCTCGACACCCGCGACCAGACCGCATCCGATTTTCCGGTCCATTACGGACTTCGCGCTCAGGTATACGAAAGCCATGGTCCGGTGAGCATGGATCTCATGCGCGCCGATTGGGCCGAACGTGCACTCGGTGATGAACGCGTGAGCATTGACGTGGAAGCCGCCTACGCTCAAGCCGGTGGACGAATGGAACTTGCCGACCTCCAGGGTCATCTGTCAGAAGCGCTGCCCATGCGCATTCGCGTCAATCCGGTCAGCGGCGACGTCCGCGTGGCCGATCCTACCGGTCCGGGCTGGTTCACAATACCGCTCGACGCCTCGACGCTTCGCGAAGGCGACTACCTTGCCTTCCGTACAAACAGTCTTGCCGTGAGCTTCGGCAATTTCCGCATTGTTGAAATAAACTGATCGGTCGGAAGATCGTTCAAACGATCAGATTATCCTGACAGACCATCTGCCGCGCTGCGACCACCGCAGTGTCGGCAGCATGGGCTGCCGCGGATACGCGTCGGCAGGATGGGCTGACGCAGATATCCTTCACCCTCAGTCAGGGTGCTTGCGCTCGAGCCAAAGCAAGGCTACGCTTACGTCCATATATGGGACGCGTAGCAGTAGTCGGAAGCATTAACATGGACCTCGTCGTGCACACCCCGCGCATACCGCACATAGGCGAGACGATTATTGGAAGCGATTTTATGACCGCCTGCGGCGGAAAAGGTGGTAATCAGGCGATTGCAGCCGCAAGGCTCGGCGGGCAGGTATCAATGCTCGGCTGCGTCGGTGAAGACGCATTCGCCGGCGAACTGCGATCCAATCTCGAGTCCGCGGGAATAGATACCACCCACGTGCACACAACCGGTGCCGCGGCAAGCGGCACGGCGACCATTGTCGTGTACGAAGGCGACAACTTCATTATCATTGACCCTGGTGCAAACCACCAGATTACCAGCGATCATGTCGAAGCATTTCGAGAAGTCATTGCCGCATCGGACATTGTACTTATTCAGCTTGAAATACCGCTTGATATTGTTGCTGAAACCGTCCGCGTGAGCGGCGAATGCGGCACGTCGGTACTTCTGAATCCGGCGCCCGCCGCCGAACTTGGCGACAAGACACTGCGGGGGGTTACCTGGTTTACGCCCAATGAAGGCGAAGCAGCCATGATGGCCGGACTCACGGACCACGCCGGCGAGTACGACGCCGAAACGCTGATCCGCGCGCTCCAGGCGAAAGGCATTTCCAACGTTTGTATTACACGCGGCTCACACGGCGTGGCCTACGCTGAAGGGGAGGGCCCCGTTGTTCTCAGGGAAGCCCCGTCAGTAACTCCCGTGGATACTACCGCAGCCGGCGACGTATTCAGCGGCGCCCTTGCCGTCGCCCTTACCGAGGGAAAGGCGGTAGATGCCGCGATAGAGTTTGCACAGCGCGCCTCGGCTATTTCCGTGACCCGGCACGGCGCAGGCCCCTCGATTCCCACCCGGGACGAGCTCGGATGACAGAGAGCCGGGGACCGGACTATGCCCGACCGCGCCAGGGAATCAGAACGCCCCATGGAAGATGACATTCGCGACGTGCTTTCAGGCGACAGCCGCATAGAAGCGATTTACCTCCATGGAAGCGCCTTGACCGGCAGGCTTCGCCCGGACAGCGACATAGACATTGGCCTGCTTACCGAGCGGGGTATCGACCTCGACACCAAATCGCGGATTCACTACTCATTGGAACTCGAACGCCGGATCGGGAGAGAAATAGATCTTGGCGTTGTATCGTCGCGAAACCTCGTGTACACCGCAGAGGTAATTCTCCGTGGCAACCGCATCTTCGCGCGCGACCGCGACCGCGTTGAACTGACCGAGGCAACCCTCCTCGGCATGTGGGTACGATTCAACGAGGAGCGACAGGAAGTGCTTAATGCCTATACAGCCGGATAATGTGAGTTATAATAAAGCGGCCATAATCGAACGCGCCCTCCGGCGGGTACGACAGCTGTACGAGAGCGACCCGGAACTCTCCGACCTCACTTACATGGATGCGCTTACCCTGAACCTTGAGCGTGCATGTCAGGCAGCGATCGATCTGA
>CAZMEV010000130.1:0-7631 GCA_964565375.1 uncultured Spirochaetaceae bacterium | reverse complement strand
GAAGTCCACTCCGGCAGCGGTCCCTACCGTGACCTGCTGGTCGCCGACATAGAAGGCACCGACACCCTTTTCGCCGCGGCCAGGGAAGCCATTTTCAGCACCGACAGTACGCCTGATGCCACAGGTGACTGGACCGAAGCCGAAATCTCCGGCGACGACGACGTGCAGTTCTCCGCAATCGGCTACTATCCTGGAAGTGAGTTCCGGGAAGACATCGGCGCATTTCTTATTGCGGGCACCCGCAGCAACGGACTGTACGAGGCGGAGGCTGATAACGGGGGTAACTTCGTGTTCCGCGAGGAAGGTGCGAATCGCGTCCTTCTCGGTCGCGACGGAAACTTCCTGACAACCCGCCTGTCAGGACGTGGTGTTCGTTCCATCTTCGTGGATGAAGACGCCGGCACCTGGCGCAGCGAGGGACCGCACATCTTCGTCGGTGCTGCAACCGCAGGACTCTGGCGCGGAGAAGTAGACGAGGACGACGATCCGGATAACGAGTTTCTCTGGCGCAGAGAGTAGAGTCACTGCGGTGAAGTCTCCGCAGTGAAAGAGAGGCGGCCTGCAGACACGGCTGCCTGCAAACAGATCCTGACGCAGATAAAAGCCCCGCTTACAAGGCGGGGCTTTTTTGTGCCCGGCCAAGTGCCGGCCCGGAGGCCTGGCGAAACACACGGCTTTCTGAGGCTTCACCGAAGGTGCTGATGCGCGAGGCGGGAAACATCAACCTTGATCAGAATCTTTGAGAATAGAGATTAGCGTGTTCTGCACCTCGGGGTTTTTGTAGTTCTCGCGAACTTCCTGAGGCGTTAAGCCGACAAGCTCGTGGCTCATGTAGTGCAACCAGGTATCTTCGTCAGGAGAATTGACCTCGTGTTTCCAGCAGTAGTAATCGGGCTTGATCGGCATGAGGTCAGGCTTGAAGGAACGCACTTTGTAATCGTGAACCGCAACGCGCACGTCTTCGCGCGGAATGCCGTGCTCGAGAATGACATCCACGAGATAGTTGACGGTTCGACCTGAGTCAAAAATGTCGTCGACAAGCAGCACGCGGTCGCCACTGCGCAGGTGCTCCGGGCTGTAGGTCCACCCGTCGATCATAACGCGCTCCTGCTGCCGGATATCGCTGTAGCTTCTGGCGACAACGGCCGCATAAAAGACCGGTCGGCGCGCATTGCGTCTGACAAGCTTGAAATACTCGCTAATAACGTTGCCGAGATACGCGCCGCCTCGAAGGCTTACGTAAATGACGTCGGGAACGAAGTCATCTTCGTGGATACGCGCCGCAAGCTGCAGCGCGTTATCACGTATCGTATCGTAGGGTATGAATTGTTTTGTCATATGCTGTGCCGGCCCCGGCGCTCTGGCCTCGTCCGTTATCCTTCAAAGTCTATGGTTCAAAGTCTATGGTTGTAGACCGCTGATCGTCCGCGCGCAGATACTCAATGTCAAGGTCCTGCCCGCGCGCTTCTCCGAGTGCCCTGTATAATTCAGCGGCGTCCGATATTTCGGTTCCGTCGACCGCGGTAATAAGGTCACCCCGTCGCAGTCCTGCTGCCGACGCGGGGGTCCTGCTTTCCACGGCCTGAATGAGGAGCCCGTCGGGGTCCTGTGGCAGACTGAAGGCATTACGTGCTTCCTCGCTCGCGACATCCACACGAAAGCCCGGCCAGAGGCGTTCCTGAGCGGCAACTACCTGTTCCTCGTCACGACGTCCGATTGTGACGGTGACCTCCATTGATTCGCCGTATCGGATTATTTCAAAGGTGGCGTCCTCACCAACGATAAGATCCCCGACGAACAGTGTAAGCTCTTCAGGCCCCCGAACATTCCCTCCGTTTACGGAGAGAATCACGTCACCCGGCTGGAGCCCGTACTCCCAGGCGGGGCTGTCAGTGAAAATGTTGTGGATCATCGCTCCTCGATTCGCCGGTGCACCAAGCTGCTCCCTGATCTCAAGCGGGGTTTCGGGAATGCTTACTCCGAGCCAACCGAACTCTACTTCCCCAGTTTCGATAAATTGATCGATAGCCCGTTTCGCGTTGTTTATCGGAATGGAAAACCCGAGTCCCACACTTCCGCCGGTCTGCGTCGTAATCCAGGTGTTAATGCCGACAACTTCTCCATCCAGATTCACAAGCGGTCCGCCCGAGTTTCCACGGTTAATGGCGGCGTCAGTCTGTATAAAATCGCTGATATTGCCTGCGGGACCACCCATACGGCCGGTGGCACTTACGATTCCGGCTGTGACGCTGCTCTGGAAGCCGAACGGGCTTCCCATCGCAAGCACCCAGTCTCCAACACGCAGATCGTCGGAATCACCGAGCGGCGCAACAGGTAAATCATCGTTTGTCTCAAACTTTACAAGCGCGAGATCCCTGCGGCTGTCTGTTCCTACAATTTCTCCGGTGTATTCGCTCAGATCATTCAGCGTGATATTAATCTCGGAGGCGTTTCCCACGACGTGGTCGTTGGTGAGTATGTAATAGGTGTCACCGTCGCTTCTGACAATAACGCCGCTGCCAAGGCCGGGAGGCCTCATATCAGGAGGATCGGGTGCTTCATCGGGCACATCGTCTTCAGGCTCTCCAAAGAAAAAGTCGAACCAGGGCGATCCGTTGTCCGCCGGTGTGCTCTCGCCGCTACCTTCGAGTTCCACAACTGCAGGAAGCATCTGCGAAGAAATATCGCGAAACGAGGCCTGCAGCTGCTCAGCACCCGCCATATCCACGTCTTCACGCGCTTCAGCACTGTCGCGCGGCTCAGGACCGGAGGCACAGCTGAAAAGCAGTAGCGAGAGGCTGAAACCGACAATACCACCGGTCATAACCAGATTAAGAAGAAAAAACCGCTTCGAAAACAACAATTTACGACTGTTCATGGGAGCGCATCCTGTCTGGGGCGGTGATGCCGCCCCGGAGTATGTAGCTAAAGATACGAAACAAGCCTCGTTTCAGCTACATGAATCTATATACTGATTCGATTATCTGTTCCGTATTCGTGTCAATCCCTTACTCGCTGCGACGGGTCAGGATCTCGGTCCATCCGTCATGAATAGCAATGGTATGTTCGAAATGAACGGAGATCGAGTCGTCGGCTGTGACAACCGTCCAGTCATCATCAAGTACCGCGACATCGTCATCCCCGAGGTTAACCATGGGCTCAATGGCAAGTACCATTCCCGGTTTCAACCTGGGATTGGGACCGCGGCCGACATAATTCGGCACCTGAGGATCCTCGTGAAGGCTTAAGCCTACCCCGTGTCCGCAATACGGCCTGACAATTCCGTACGAATGGGGAATAATATGATCGTAGATTGCCCGGGAAATATCCTTTACACGGTTCCCCGCGACAGCCGCCTCGATACCAAGGTGCAGACTTTCCTCGGTCACTTTCATGAGCTTCTGCACCTCCTCTCCGGGGTCACCGGCGGCAACCGTTATGGCCGAGTCACTGTAGTAACCATCCAGCTCAATTCCGCAGTCAATACTCACAACATCTCCGTCTTCGAGAGGAGTATCGTCGGGAATGCCGTGAATAACGGCATTGTTCAGCGAAAAGCAGATAGAAGCGGGAAACCCGTGATATCCGAGAAATGCAGGCCTGCCGCCATGCTTCTCGATCTGTTCCCGGGCTACCGCGTCGATATCGGTAGGACGAGCTCCCGGAACGACAAGTTCCTGAATTTTCGTGAGCGTTTCAGCGAGCAACGCACAGGAAGCGCGAATTCCGGCTATTTGGCGTTCGTTCTTTAACCGTATACTCGATTTTTCAAACAACATGCAGTCTCTATTCCCCCGTTATGCGCCACAGCAGTCGTGCGCGCACCATGGACGGCTCATGTTCCAGAGCACGTCCAGCGTACTCGCGAGCCTGTGCACTGTTTCGCCTGAGCAAAGCAGTTTCGCCGGCCCGCACGTATATAGCCGCCAGATCTGACGAAGCGGCACTCTGCGTCCTTGCCTTTTCGATTGCACTCTCAAAAGCTCTTGAAGCGCTACCGTACTGACGGTCAAACAGCAATGCAAGGGCGTAATTATACTGCTGATTCCAGGTATCCGGCTCAACGTCATCAAATGCCGCCACGGCCTCAGCTCGCTGACCGCGGGAGACCGCCAACGCGGCATCCACGCCATGGCGCCAGCCGGCCTCCTGAACACCCGAGTGGCTGCGCAGGATTTCAAGCCCCGACCGGTCGCCTGAACGGGCTGTTCTTGACGTCACCTCCCCTGCCGGCTGTTGAGATTCCGGGAACCGTTCCAGTAGCTGCCACAGCGAGGTCCTTCGGCGTTCAGGCGAAAAATCGGGATTCGAGAGCACCCATGCGAGCGCCAGGCGTTCATCCTCGTCTCCTGCACGCGCATCCTTGGTCTGTGAAAGCACTTCTATGCTCGCTTCATGATCTCCAACGTCGCGAAGCACCGCGGCAAGGTTAATAGCAATATCCACATTGCCTTCAAGCACTTGTAATCCCTGTCTCAGCCACCTGATTGCATCCGCCTGAGTCGCCGAAAGCTCGGAAAGCGCAAGATAGGGTACGGCTGAATAATCCGGTCCGGCTGCAAGGGCGTCGGCGAGCAGGAGCTCCCGCTGGCCCTGGTCACCGTCGAGCGCAGCGAGGTCGGTGCGCGCCAACAGAATCGAGGGATTGCCCTGCATGGCCGCGGGCAGCTGCTCCAACCAGCGCCTCGCGTTATCCCTTGCGCCTTCATTACCGGCGAGAGCCCGCTCGACCTCGAACAGAAACCCCAGGCGTGCAACCCGCTCATCGGCCGGGAGTTCTTCGAGTATTCGCCCGGCCTCGACACGATCGCCGCTTGCAAGGGCCTCAAGAACAGCATTGTGACCGAAAACTACTGATCCCGTCGCTCGCCAGGCCTCTCTCAAGGACTCGACGTCCCGTGTATCAATCGCCCGGACTATGTGTGCAGCCGCGGAACTACCGGAGGGCAGATCTTCACGGTACCCATGCAACCAGAGCTCAGCGTGTATACTTGGAAACTCGCCTTCCGGAAGCATACGGGCCTGCTCGGACGCCTCTTCCCTGCGCCCGGCCTCAAGCAGGACCAACGTGTACAGTGCGCGCAGGCGACCGCTATCCGGTACTGCGTCGACAGCCGCTTCTGCAAGCCGGATGGAAAGCTCACCGTCGCCTATTTCCGCGTAATCCGGCAGTTCGCCGGTATCCTCGAGCAACGCCTCGGCGCGTCGTGCCTGTCTGATAAACGGAATCCACGCCGCCTCATGTGGAAATTCCGCCCCTGTTACACCCTCGAGTATTTCAAAGGCGTCGTTCCACCGTTCAAGACCGATGAATCGCTCGACACGCGATCTTTTCTGTATGACTTCCCGTTCAATTCGTTCTCTCGTCAGCGACTGCCAGACGATAAAGAACACCGCTCCGCTCACCGCCAGCGCAAACGCCGACAGAAGTATAAAGAGCGCAGCCCGACGCATCATTACGCCTCCGTGCGTTCGGTCGTCTTATAAACGCCGTCGAGCACGCCGTTAACAAAACGGTACGACTCGTTAGATCCGAACTCACGTGCGAGAACAACAGCCTCATCGATGGTTACCGATGGTGGGATCGAAGACACATACAGCAGCGCGTAAACACTCATACGAAGGATAGACAGGTCTACCCTTGATATGCGGGAGAAATCCCAGTGGTCGAGCTGATTTCTGATCAGTTCGTCTATTTCATCGATGCACTCTAGTGTACCGCTGACAAGTAACCGGGCGAATGCAAGTCCTTCTTCACGCCCGCGCTCCGGCATTTCGGCGTGGTCGTACCAGGGAAACTCTGTAAGCGGTAAGCCTTGCGCCTTACTGTGTTCCCATGCGTATAACGCCTGGAATGCAAGGATCCGCCCCTGTCGACGTACGCCCATGTGCCTCACCACTCGAGGTTGTCTTCATTGATCGTAATTTCCGCTTCCTCTCGCAGCTCGGCCAGCACCGACTCGGTCGCCTGAGCGAACTCCTGCTGCATACGATTATTCAGAATATACTGACGAATATTTTCGCGCACGGTAACAGACTGTCCCGGAACAAGTGGATCGTCGAGATCGAGAAACCGGCGATCACGCTTATCGGTAACCTGTACGACATGCAAACCAACCTGCGAGTCAAACACACCGGAAACCTCGCCATCTTCGAGCTCGAATACGGCGTCTACGAAGTCGCTGCCAAGTTGCTGCCGCAACTGCCTGTCGTTCTGTGCCAGATACCCGAAGTCAGCTGTTCCGAGTTCGTCGAGTTCCTCGGCGTGGTCGGCCGCCTCCTCGAACGAAATATCTCCGGATTCGATATCTGAGAAAAGACCCTCCAGTGTTTCTCGCGCAGTTTCGCGTTCAGAATCGTCGAGCCCGCGAGCATCAACATAAACGTGTTCGAACCGAACCATGGCTGGATTAATAAATTCCTGCACATTTTCATTATAGACGGCCTGGATTTCCTGTTCCGAGGGTTCCTGGATATCGGCGAAGCGCTGACGTTCCGCTTCCTGAATATAGCGCTGTTGCAGAAGCTGTTTTCTCAGTTCATCTCGATACTCTTCGTAGTCAATTCCGAGCTGTTGCTCGACAATCATCTCGAATTGTTCCTGGCTCATCTGTCCACCAAGCGACTGACGCTCCTGCTGTATATGCTGCTCGAGTTCACGGTCCGAAATACTCACCCCGTCGCGTTCGGCCGCCTGCTCGATGAGTCTTTCGTTAATCATAATCTCAAGCACTTCACGACGCTCATCAGAGGACAACTCGCGTCCAGCTTGCGATTCATACATTTCGATCTGTCCGCGGAGTGCGCGCTGCCCGATGTTCGAAGTCGTTGTCAGACGAACGCGGGCTACCGACCGGTCAAGAACCTGTCCGTGTGCGTCGTCGCCCGGAATAAGCAATAAGGCGGGGAGGAAGAGCAGAAGAAGCATGCTCGAACGACGTAAAATGTTCATATTGGGCAAAATAGCACGGAAGCGCAGGGATTTTCTACCGCTCAGCCACGCCGTTTTCGTGGTAACCGATTTTCTGCTTGAGTTTTTTAATCCCGGTCATTTTATCGTCGAGCTGTAGTCCTCGTCGCAGATACGAAATCGCCCGTTCGCACTCGCCCCGATCCGAATAAATCTCAGCTGCTTTCTTCAGGAAGAATGCGGTATCCTTTCGCGAAAAATCAAAGGAAATGAGTTCCTCAAGACACCCGAGCACGGTATCCGGATCTTCCTCTTCGATCATTTTGAAACAGGTGATCGTCTTCAGTTTTTCGGTGATTTCCTCGAGAAAATGGCGGAAATATGGTCGTTCTTCCTCGCATATGATGAGGCGCCGCAGCAGCCGGTATGCCGACAGGTAGTCCCCGCGATCCTCATATTGTTCCGCGAGCAGGAACGTACAATCCATGTAATCTTCGCGGTCGAGATGCTCCCGCAGATCGAAGTCCGAACGCTTGCAGAGCTCTCCAAAAAGCTCTAACGCATCCTCTTCGCGACTGTGCAGCAGATCAAAAAATATGAGTTTACTTTGGCTCTTCAAGTTCGTCTTCTGCGCTTTCAAGAACTCACGATAATCGAATCGATACTTGTTATGAACGATATAGTGAGTTCGATCGTACAGCGCCCTGCGAGAGGGATTACG
>CAZMEV010000129.1:0-7637 GCA_964565375.1 uncultured Spirochaetaceae bacterium | reverse complement strand
TCGGCCTCCTGCCGATTCGCGCTCCCTTCCGGTCGCGCCGGCACTCCGTTTCAAGTCCTCTCCTGCTGGAAGCAAAAAAAAGGTGAGCAACCTGTCGGTCACTCACCCTTTTTTATGCCCGAGAGAGGACTTGAACCTCCACGGCCTTGCGGCCACTAGACCCTGAACCTAGCGCGTCTACCAGTTCCGCCACTCGGGCCCTCAGAGGGCATATGTATACCGTGTTGCCGGTGGGCGTGTCAACGATCGGGTTTCGCTGCGAGTCCGGAATACCTGTCGCTATCCACGGGAAAGGTCCATTCGCATTCGTATATCCTGATCGTAGTTTCCGAAGCCGCGACCGAAAATATTTATCCCGCCGAGGTTTTCTGCATTCTCCTTGATTCCAATGCGCACGCGAATCGAGTGATGGTCATACAGTCCGAGTTCATTGAGCGTTGTCGATGTTGCCGCGGCATCATCGATAAACGACCCCGTATGTGTGACCGACCAGTGTTTCAGTATTCCGAACTGGGCAGAATTGGTACGCCACCACTCGGGTGTGTACTCACCTCTCGGTTCCCCGAACTCAGACGGGCAGGTCCACGTGCCGATATCGTACCCGTTCACCCAGACGGTAATGTCGGAGGGCCAGTGGATGGCGCTGTTCGGAGCTTCCGAGCAGACTTCGAAACTGATCTCGAGCCGTTCTATACGCTGGTGCGGATCAACATTACGGGGGAACTTGTATTCTACGAAACCGCGCGAGAACCACAGCAGTGCAGCCCGTGAGCGCTCGGGCATGGAAAATGTCTGTGGCGCATCCAGCTGACCGATGATTGCGTCAGTGGAGCACAGGCCGCACGTTGGACTGACTTCGTAGTCGGCATATAGGCCGACAGGCATTTCTATTTCCACGTGTTGCTCGTCAAGATGCCGTTGCAGTGAGGGAAACTCAATGGTCAATGCTTCGTATGCGACCGAGCAGAGCTTCTGCATACCACCGCGGGCTCCGGGGACACGCTCGATCCGCAGTATTCCGGCTTCACTCAAGAGCTTCACGCTGGTTGCAACCGTAGATTGCGGAAGGTCCAGGGCTGCCGCAATTTCGTTCACATTCAAACGCTCGCCTTCGAGCAAGCTGACGATCGACCGACGGGTCGGTGAGGAGAGGGCTGCGATAATGCGTTCGGTCTGCTCATCACCGAAACAGGTTGAAAGGATCCGCGGGTTTCCGCGGCTCCCGTCGGTGAATGTCTGGCTGTCGGCTGCGGTACTGCTCATTTGACATACAGCTTACGGAGGCCGAGCGCCCCCGTCAAGTAAATCAGTTCCGACGGATACGCAATCAGCGCTTTTTTAAGTATATCAATATAAGCATCCATTCAGTGCGATAACGGAGCAACAAATCGAGAAAAACGGATATAATCTTCCAAGATTTCGCTTGACTATCCGCCCCAACGGGTCTACTGTAAGTGTTAATCAATATTTACGGATATTATATCCGTTCAAGTTGATATACCAAATGTTGCGTTACGTGACTTTCGTCGGGCTCTCCGGACGGAGCGTCCGCAGTAGGAGGATGTTATGCGAATCAGTAAGAGTGGTGCAGTGTTGCTGCTTTCACTTGTATTATTGGCGTTTCCGCTGGTTTCCGGTTTCGGTGGTGGACAGGCAGAGGCCGACGGAGTAGAGATCGACTTTCTCACGCTGTTCAGTGGTGGTGAAGGTGCGATCGTGGGAAATCTCATAAGTAACTTTAATGACCAGGATTACGGCATTACCGTGAGCGAGATTCCTGTTGAATGGGAGGAGTACTACACCCGGCTCATGACAAGCGTTCTTGCCGACGACCCGCCTGACGTTGGAGTTATGCATCTGGCGCTTCTTCCCGACTACGTCGAAGCGGGCGTGGTTCAGCCGGTAGGTCAGTTCGTTCCGGATGGTTTCTCGGATTCGATTCAGGCACACATTGTCGAAGCGGCAACGTTCAATGGAGACCTGTATGCGATTCCTATCGACACCCACCCACTTGTTCTGTACTACAACGAAACGGTACTGCGTGACGCGGGTCTTGAAGATGACAATGGAGACGTTCTTGTTCCCACCACCTGGGACGAACTAATTGAATACGGTATTCAGATTCGCGAGGAAACCGGGCGTCACGGGGTCGGGTATGCCGGTACGGATGCGGCCTTTGGTGAGCGCTCGTTTATCGCCGTTTACCATCAACTCGGTGGGCAGTTGTACAACCCGCAGACAGGGCGGCTCGAACTCGATGAACAGCTTGCGACCGAAACATACCAACAGCTCATGCGGGTGTTCGACGAAGGGCTGACTGAAGGGCCTGCGGATTACGAGGAAACCAACTCGCTGTTTATGGCGGACGATATGGGATTCCTGCTGAACGGTGTATGGACCATGGCGCTGTACCCGGACGAAGTAGAGGCGTTCGGCGTAACCGAGTTTCCGCTTGTAGCGGGCGACGTACATTACACGTGGGCCGACAGCCATGCGCTTGTGCTCCCTACGCAACGCGACGATTCCCGTGTGGAATCCGCTGCCCGATTCGCAACATGGTTTTCGGAGAATTCCCTTGCATGGGCCGAAGCCGGACACCTCCCGGTCAATGTCGACGTGCTGTCCTCATCCGACTTTCTGAATATGAACATGCGGGAGGACTATCTCGGCGCCGGAGAGAACGCCATTCTCGCGCCATCGGTCGAAGGCTGGGAGTCTCTTCGCGAAGAAATGTCGGAGATCGGTGAGCTGTTGATACTCGGTGAATATACACCCGATGAAGCCGCTGCCGCACTCGCCGCAGAAATCGACAGTCGCGAATAGTGCAATATTTCTGCCGGTGTATCGGGCTTGTAAATCGCTCGATGCACCGGCCCAGTGAACACCGGAGTTGCTTCTTATGAAAGCGAGTGCACGACCAGTTGTATTCGGGTATTTATTTTTTGCGCCGTTTCTTATTGCCTTTCTCGCGTTTCGAATCGGCCCTTTCGCACACTCGGTCTGGCTGACGTTCCACGAGTGGGCCGTATTCTCGGACCCGGTATTCATCGGGCTGGATAACTTTCGGGAACTCCTTACCACACCACGGTTCTGGTATTCCTTGCGGAATACGCTCTATTTCACGGTTCTGACCGTACCGCCGCTGGTGGTAATCGGTTTTGTCTTTGCCGTGGTAACGAACGGCAACGTCTACTGGAAATCGTTTTTCCGATTCTTTTACTTTCTTCCGTACATCCTCTCGGTGTCCGTGGTCTGTCTTGTCTGGCTGCTTCTGCTGAATCGCAGCTACGGGCTTATGAACGCCATTTTGCGGTCGATCGGACTCGAGGGAATTCCGTGGTTGAACAGTCCGCGTTACGCAATGATTTCCATTGCGATAACGACGATCTGGTGGACGTACGGATTCAATTTTCTGATCTATCTATCTGCGCTTCAACAGATTCCGCCGTCTCTCTACGAAGCAGCTGAAATGGACGGCGCAGGCCCTGTGCAGCGCCTTTTCCGGATAACAGTTCCAATGCTTCGGCATGCACACGGACTTGTCGTAGTCCTGCAGATCATCGCATCACTTCAGATTTTCGCGCAGGTCTATATCATGACCGGCGGCGGCCCCGGCGGCCACACCCGGGTGGTTATCCAGTACATCTACGATGAAGGATTTCGCTTCTTCAACATGGGATACGCTCAATCCGCCGCGTTCGTGTTCTTTCTCATGATGATCGGTATTGCCTTCCTCCAGGTGAAACTGATGATAGACAAGGGGGATAACTGATATGCCTGTCACGTACAAGCCCGGACAAAGCATAGGAGGAAAACGGCTTGGTCGAATTACGGTAACAGCCGTTGCGCTCGTACTCTTCGTCGTAACAATGACACCGATGTACTGGATGATCAGTGGTTCGGTGAAGTCGGAGCGTGAAGTTGTGACAATGCAGGTGTTTCCGTCCGAGTTGCGCCTTGAGAATTACGCCACCGTGATTCAAGGCATTCCCCTGATGAGGTGGTTTCTTAACAGTATCGTTGTATCCGGATTGGCGACTGCGATTACTATTGTTCTTGCTCTGTTCGCAGGCTATTCGCTCGGGCGGCTTCGTTTTCCGGGGCGGCACTTTCTGTTCCTGCTGACACTATCCGGGTTCATGATACCGATCCACGCGATTATGATTCCGCTCTTTCTCATGTTGCGGAATATGGGGCTAGCGAACAGCTACGGTGGGCTCATATTACCACTTGTCGTCCACCCGGTAAGCGTGCTTATTCTCACGCAGTTCTTCAAGGCTATAGATAACGACTTTGAGGATGCCGCCCGGGTCGAAGGTGCCGGTGAGTTCAGGTTGCTCTTCCAGATCATGACACCGATGGCCGTCCCTGCGATCGCGACTGCGTCGGTCTTCATTTTTCAGTATACGTGGAATGAGTTTCTGTGGCCGTTGCTGATTGTACAGTCGCCGAGCATGTATACACTGCCGGTCGGTCTTGCCACCTTCGCCGGAGGGGATCTGAACGTTCGCTTCGGTCCGGTTATGGCTGCCAGCGTCATAGCAAGTTTACCGGTGTTTCTTGTCTACCTGTTCATGCAGAAATACCTGGCTGCCGGAATCGCAATTGAATCGAAATAGAGGTATTCCGTGAAGAACTCAACCCCTTCCGCGCTTCGAGCCCCTGCATATCCCCTTATTACCGTCGACCCGAACTTCAGCATATGGTCGACGGGCGATCGCCTGTACGACGACCATACGCGCCATTGGACAATGGCGCCTATGGCAATCGTGGGAATGGTTCGCATCGACGGAATACCATGGCGCTTCTGCGGCAGGTGCAGCACGCAGGCGCCGGCCTGGTATTATCAAGGCGAACCCTCGGCGATGACGCAGATCGACGTGAGCGTTGACCCGTTAACAACGACCTATACCTTCGAGGCTGCCGGGGTCCGGCTGATTGCAAAATTCTTCACCCCGTTGTTTCTCGATGATCTCGACGTACTCTCTCGCCCCACTTCGTACCTGTCGGTTGGCGTTGAGTCGACCGACGGCATGGACCACGACGTGCGGGTATACGTGGACATTTCCGCCGAGGCCTGTGTGGACACTCCGGAACAGAGAGTAGTCTGGGGGAGAAATACCCTGACTTCAGCGTCGACGCGTGAAACCAGAACAAACAGTGCCGAAGACGGAAACGGTTCAGTTCGCGGTAAGCGTGAGGTTGAACTGGAATCACTTTATATCGGTACGTGGGAACAGAATATCCTCGGCCGCCGCGGCGACGATGTGCGAATTGATTGGGGCTACCTTCACCTGGTTGTCCCTGATGCTGTCGTCACCTCCATATCGCCGGCGGAGGGAGCCCGTGAACAGTTTTTATCTACAGGAAATCTGCCCGAGGATACGGTGGTCCTGCATTCAGCCGGTGAACCTGTAAACGAGCGCCGACCGGTACTCGCGGCGGTCTGCGATCTCGGATCCGTGGGAAGTAAACAGAAACTGTGTCGAGTGGTGTTCGGCTATGACGATCTTTACTCGATTCAGTATTTCGATTCGCGTCTACGCGCTTACTGTTTTCGCGATGGCGCAACTTTTGACTCGATACTCCTGGAAACTGTCAACGAAATGAATGAAATGGCCCAGCGAGTCACCGCATTCGATTCCTGGCTTCGGCAGGAATCTACGCGTATTGCCGGCCACGCGTTCGCGGACATTTGCGCGCTGGCCTACCGGCAGGCAATCGCTGCGCATAAGCTTGTTGCCGGCAAACGAGGTGAACCGCTCTTTTTCTCGAAGGAGTGTTTTTCGAACGGATCGATCGCCACCGTGGACGTTACCTATCCTTCTACGCCGCTGTTCTTTCTCTTTAACCCCGACCTGGTTGCAGCCATGCTTCAGCCGATATTCGATCTCGCTGAGTCCGAGCTCTGGCCGAAGCGGTATGCTCCGCACGACGCAGGAACCTATCCTCGTGCTACCGGTCAGACGTATGGAGTCGATCTCGGTGAGATCGACGAAAACCGTCAAATGCCCGTGGAAGAGTGCGGTAACATGCTCATTCTGTGTGGAGTACACGCAAGACTGACCGGCAACACGCAGTTCGCGGAGCAACATTGGGACACGCTTATTCGGTGGGCGAGCTATCTGCGCGAACACGGGTACGATCCGTCGCATCAGTTATGTACCGACGATTTCGCCGGACATCTCGCGCGGAACACGAACCTGTCATTGAAGACCATACTTGGTCTCTATCTATTCGGGGAACTGTGCGAATGCACCGGACGAACCGGGAAGGCGGAGGAGTATCGGTCGCTGGCTCACGAGTACGCCGAACGCTGGGAGCAGGAAAGCCTGGATGGCGATCACCACATGTTGAGTTTCGACGCACCGGGCACCTGGAGTCTGAAGTACAATCTCATCTGGGACCGCATTTTTGATCTACACCTGTTCTCCGATAGCGTGTACGCAAGGGAGATCGACTGGTATCGGCGCAAGGCGAATCGCTACGGGACGCCGCTGGACAACCGGGATACGTTTACCAAGGCCGACTGGCTGGTCTGGGTCGCGAGTCTGAGCGACGATGAGGTGGTGCTCGGGGAACTTGTCGATCCGTTGTGGAGGTATCTCAGCGAGACCGCATCGCGTACACCGTTCTCCGATTGGTACGGGACGACCGATGCGGCTGAGCGCTGTTTTCACCATCGCAGCGTCGTTGGAGGAGTCTTCATGCCTTTGCTGAAACACGCGTTGCGAACCGAAAGCCTGTCCGGTCGGCAGTCCTGGAGGTACCCCTCTACCGCGGGGCCGTGATTTGAACCGGACAACGGGGTGTGACCCTGCTTCATGAAGCTCTTCGTCTGCCGCGGCAGCCGGTCAACGAGCAATCGCGCCCGACCCGCATGCCTCTGCCCGGTCTGAGGGGTCGTCCTGCCTCCGAAGCCGAAACGCCCTGCGGCCTCCGCCCGTCCGGGTTAGTCTCCCGGACCATCCACACGGATACTCGCTCCGATGCTGTCGACAAGGATAAATGAGCCGAGCTGATCGGCTTCAGAGGCCATATAGCGAATGGTCTCGGAACCATCCTCAGGGATTATGTTCCCGGCCGCAAGATTGGCGCCGAGGTCCTGAGTATCAATGCGTTCGAGGTATACGTAAAATACATCGGTGTCGGTGGATGCGAACACCTGCGCGGAGGCGATATCCGGCGCCTGCGAATCGGTTGCAGTCTCCGGCCTGATTGCTGCGGTACTGCTGTCGCCTCCGGACCCGACCCGTATCGAATCGAGGCGGTAAACGGTGTTGTCGCTGCCGACAGCCTTTACCTCATAGAGGCTTTCGCTGAATGAGCTTGCGATACCGACCGACATACTGTCTCCGGCATCAAGCGCACCGTCTACCGACAGGAGGTCGCCCCCGAACAACCTGTTGCCCGCCTGTCGCACGAACAGGTGCTCCACGGTATTGCCGGTTTCATTCGTTATTGTAAGGCTCAGGTTCGGCTCGCCTGCTCCTGCGGAAAAGGCTGCGGCCATAAAGCACGCTGTAACGAGCGCCGGCAGGCGCCACCTGAATGTTCTGAACGCTCTGAACGCTCTGAACGCTCTGAACGCTCTGAACGCTCTGAACGCTCTGAATGTTCCGAGTGCTCGGAAATGC
>CAZMEV010000128.1:0-7659 GCA_964565375.1 uncultured Spirochaetaceae bacterium | reverse complement strand
CACCTGCGCCTGCGCCCGGATTCCCGCCCGCCGCAGACTGATCCCGGCCGGCCGCCTCCGGCGACAGCACTCCGGCGGCCATGAGCGAGGCAAGTGCATCCTCGAGCGGGCGAAAGCCGCTCATCCCCTGAAACGGCTCAAGTGCCACGATAATTTCCGGTTTGTGGTTGCGGTCGCGAAAGGTGCGCTCGCGTGCGTTCATGGGTATGCCCGCCTCTTCTTCGCGTGCGAACCCCTCCTCCGCCTGCTCGCGTGACGGATGCGCCTGAATACTCAGGGCCTGTTCAGCGGAGAGAAACTTGAACAGAAAGCTGAGATTGCCCCGCTCGCGAACATCAACCTCACTCAAAGGCCGACCGTCGGGAAGCCGGCTCGGCGATGCCGGATGCGCACCCATCCAGATTTCAGCTAAGGGCTGCCCGTCGGGGGCTTCGCCGATAAGCGTCTGCAGCGAACAGCGACTGCCCCACGCATAATCTTTTTTCGGATTATCAAGCCGTACGATGTTCATGGATGCCGATACTGTAGGCGTATCGCTGTCGCGGGGTCAATTCAACTCGTTGACGAAACGCACGGGACCGGGCAACCGTATGCCCATGAACGCGCAAGACCTTATCGAGAGTACATCCGTCATCTCGTCTATTCCGGGCGATACACAAGCGGCCGAAGCACGACTGCGACGACTCGCCGAACGCCACGCTCAACGAGTTGGCCCTGAAAGTCCGACAGCGATTGTCAGTGCGCCCGGACGCACAGAGCTCGCCGGCAACCACACCGACCACAACAACGGGCGTGTCCTTTGCGCCTCGGTGGACCTCGATGTCCTCGCAGTGGTCTCGCCGCGAAGCGATTCACTCGTGCGTATCGAAAGTGAGGGATATGAGGAGGAGATTAAGGTCGATGTTTCCTCAACTGCCCCGCGTCCCGAGGAACGCGAACGCCCCCACGCACTTATCCGGGGTGTGGCAGCGGCATTTGCCGAGGCAGGACGAGCGGTCACCGGATTCGATGCTACGGTCACGAGCAATGTTGCATCAGGAAGCGGCCTCTCGAGTTCCGCGGCATTCGAGGTACTCCTGGGAACCACGCTCGTATTTCTGCCCGGAATGGGGGATGCTCCCGGCACACAGGAGCTCAGCCGCGACGATGTTCTGTTTGTTGCCCGTGCAGGCCGGCGTGCGGAGAACGAATTCTTCGGAAAACCGTGCGGACTTATGGATCAGATCGCATGCGCCCACGGCGGGATTATATCCATTGACTTTTCGCTGGAACCTCCGGAAATAACGCCGGTTGCCTTCGACTTCAGCACGGCCGGTTACGCCCTCGCTGTCGTCGATACCGGAGGCAGCCATGCTGACCTGACTGCCGACTATGCAGCAGTTCCGGAGGAAATGCGGGCTGTGGCGTCGGAACTCGGAGGCGAGGTGCTCGCCGACTGCGAAGAGGATTCACTGTACGCCCGACTCGCAGCAATCCGGCGGAAATGCGGGGACCGGGCAGTGCTGCGCGCCCTGCACTTTTTCAGTGAGAACCGGCGGGTAAGCCTCATGATCGAGGCGCTTGCTGAGGGTAACGCGGAAACATATCTCCGGCTCGTGCGGGAAAGCGGAGAATCGAGCGGCATGCTGTTGCAGAACTATTATCCGCCTCACGCCCCGGAGGAGCAGGGCATAGGAATCGGCACCACGATGGCCAGGCACTTTCTCGACGTACGGGACCTTCAGGGCGCCGCACGTGTGCACGGCGGTGGATTCGCCGGAACGATTCAGGTGTACATTCCTATCGGACAATGGCAGAACTTTGTAAGCGCCATGGAGGAAATTTTCGGGGCTGGAAGCGTTACAAGGCTTCGGGTACGGGCTGATGCCCCTCGCTTTATTGTCCCATGATTCGGTAGAATAGGAGCCATGGAACAATCAGTACTACAGACGGAACGTTATAAATATCAACCTAAGCTCCCTCACTCATTGACCAGACCAGTGGGTTCGGTGGTGTGCTCGTTCGGGAATCCGACTGAAGCCGCCGGTGATGCCGAAGATGTAAAGGGCATGTTTCCGATAACGTACGGACAGCCCATTGCGGAGTTCACCGAGGGCACGAACAGCTCCGGGAACGCCCGGCGGACCGTCGGTGTTATTCTGTCGGGCGGACAGGCCCCCGGTGGCCATAACGTTATCTGCGGACTGTATGACGCAGTGAAGGCCGCCAACACGGACAGCCGTGTTCTCGGGTTTCTCGGAGGTCCGAGCGGTCTGCTTGAGAAAAAGTACAAGGAACTCGACGACGCGACGATCGACGCCTATCGGAATACCGGCGGCTTCGACATTATAGGCTCGGGGCGCACAAAAATCGAAAGCGAGGAACAGTTCGAGCAGTCGGCAAAAGTCGCCCGCGAACTCGACCTCGACGGGATTGTGATTATCGGCGGCGATGACTCGAACACCAACGCGGCCCTGCTCGCGGAATACTTTCGCAACCATAATGTAAATACCCAGGTTATCGGGGTTCCCAAAACAATCGACGGGGATCTCAGAAATGAATATATCGAGGCAAGTTTCGGCTTCGACACTGCCGTTAAAGTGTATTCCGAGCTCATTGGAAACATCGGGCGAGACGCGAACAGCGCAAAGAAATACTGGCATTTCATTCGCGTCATGGGACGCAGTGCATCCCACATTGCGCTCGAATGTGCGCTCCAGACTCAGCCCAACATATGTATTGTCAGTGAAGAGGTTGCGGAAAAGAAGCGATCGCTCGCCGACATTGTCGAAGAAATTGCAAGTTCCGTTCGGGACCGCGCAGCCAACGGTGAGAACTTCGGAATTGCCATTATACCGGAAGGACTTATTGAGTTCGTGCCGGAAATGAACGCCCTTATCGGTGAGTTAAATGATACGCTTGCCGAAGTCGAGGCGGCCGGTGGGGACCGTATAGAAGCGGTCAGCAGTCGCCTGTCGCCTGAATCAAAGGCAGTCTTCGACTCCCTGCCCGGGTCCATTAAAGAACAGCTTCTTATGGACCGCGATCCGCATGGCAACGTGCAGGTCTCGCGCATTGAAACCGAGAAGCTGCTCGTAGAAATGGTCGAGTCGAGACTCTCGGAAATGAAGAAGGCCGGTGAGTTCAAGGGCAAGTTCAGTGCGCTGACCCACTTTTTCGGATACGAAGGGCGCTGTGCGTTTCCGTCGAACTTCGACGCAGACTACTGCTATGGGCTTGGATATACCGCCTTTGTACTTGTTGCAAACGGACTGACCGGATACATTGCGGCAATCCGGAATCTCGCGAAAGGGCCGGACGCCTGGAAAGCAGCCGGTATTCCGCTGACAATGCTCATGAATATGGAGCGCCGCCACGGCAGCAAGAAGCCGGTTATCCGCAAGGCACTGGTAGAACTCGACGGTAAACCGTTCGGAAAGTTTGCTCAGAATCGCGAACACTGGCGGGTTCATACGGAATACGCATCACCCGGTGCAATTCAGTATTTCGGTCCTGCTTCGGTATGTGATCGGCCGACCGAAACACTGCTGCTTGAACGGAGTTGAACCGCATGAGTCTGCATACCGAGGAACCGACAATTGCACTTGATATCCGGGCGGAACTGGGCGAAGGCGCGATCTGGGACGATCGCGCCGGCGTCCTCTACTGGGTAAATATCGCCGGACGCACATTGAACCGCTTCGATCCCGCTACAGGACGCAACACGTCCGTTGACATCGGAGAACAGGTCACCACCGTCGTACCGCTGGAAGATGAAGTAAATGTGATCGTCGGTCTGGAAAACTCGGTAGCGGTGATCAATCCGGAGAACGGAGAACGGCTGGTATCGGTCCCGGTTGAGGAAGACATGCCCGAAAACCGCTCCAACGACGGAAAGTGCGGACCGAACGGGCACTTCTATATCGGCACTATGAGTACGGTGCGGCGAACCGGCAGCGCATCACTCTACCGTGTGGCGCCGGACTATACGGTCGAGCCGTGTTTCGGCGGGGTAACCGTTTCGAACGGCATTGTCTGGAGTCCGGATGAAACGAAAGTCTACTACATCGACACAAGCTCGCGCGGCATCGACGTGATTGACTACAATGCAACAACCGGAGCACTTACCAATCGCCGACAGCTTATCGCCGTACCTCCCGAATACGGCAAACCCGACGGAATGACAATTGATACCGAGGGGCGCCTCTGGGTTGCCATGTTTCACGGCGCCGGAGTAACCGTGTGGGACCCCGGCACCGCGGAGCTGGTGCGTAAGGTCGATATTCCGGCCAAGAACGTGACGAGTGTTACGTTCGGCGGACAGGATATGTCTACACTGTATGCGACCACCGCTGCGATCGGGCTCAGTCCGGACGATCAGACCCGCTATCCGGCCACAGGGGCAGTTTTTGCAATTAAGACGAATACAAGCGGACGCCCTGTCTACCGGTTTGCAGGCAGTGCTGACTCCGGAATTCATTCGGGCGCACAGCCGGTGCATCGGCAATCAAGCGAGCAATCCACGGAGGAACACGCAGCTTCTCAGAGCCCTGATGATTCATCCGGTGAGCCGGCCGAAGGCTGGCCCGAAGCTGAATCATCCGGCCGGTCAGAGGAGCAACAGTTGGAGGAGGGAGAAGAACTCCCGCCATTACCGGGAGATGAGTGAGTTCAGGCCTCGGGGTCCACTTCGCCGTGCACAATCGCCTCAAGCCGATCGACAATCCGGATGAGTCCCTCGGTATCCAGCGCACAGTATTCGGCAAGCTCGGCCCTGACCTGATCCCGTGATACTCCGGATGTGTTCTCGTCACCACATTCAATGCAGTACTCATAGTACCAGCGCAGACTTGCCTCAAGTCCATCGGAGATCTCGAGCTGTTCATGGCCTGCACCGCCTGTAATAACGGGCAGTACCGTCTTAAGACCTGTTTTGCCACCCTGCCGCGGATCGTAATACAGAAAGTCCACGAACGGTTTCTGAACATCCACAAGCCTGTTTACCGCGCGGTCAAACTCATCCGCATAGTCAGGGACCCAGTATGCAAGCCGCTTCAGCACCCGGCGTTCGAATGCAGCGGAAAAGACAAGCACCGATCCGGCGCCCCTGAGAGCTTCGGCAAGAGATGCCGCAAGACTTCGCCTCGGATCGTTTGAATCACTGAGCGTCTCAGCGATGTAGTCGAAATGGCCCGGTGCACTTCCTTGCTGTTCCTGACGATGCACGGAGAACTGAACGGGAACGTGTTCCCACGGCTTGACGCCGCTCAAAGGCGGAATGGCCTGACTCACCGTCTCAAAATCCAGATAGACGCGGGGGAACTTCATTTCCGCGATGAACGCTTGCAGTGCGGAACGGTCGATGTGAATCCGGCCACTCTGAAGTGTCTGCAGCTGAAGTTTCTGCCTTCGCCCCGGAACCTCGGAAGGCGGAACACTCAGCAGATCCGTATAGCCGGCCTTGCGAAGCTTTCCGACTACGCCGCCACCGCGAAACAGCGCTTCGAGCCTGGTATCGACATCGCTGCCTCTATCATCTTTTCCCTCGCCGGCCTCGCCGGAACACACCGGGCAGCGCAACCGGTCACGGCATGGTTCGGGAGGCTCATCTGCAGCCAGTGCCCGGCAGATACGCGTTATTCGCGCCTGCACCGCCTTACGGCCGCCACGCAACTGCTTACTGCTATCCCGCTCCACGAACAGCAATGCCGGATCAATGTCGCCGCTGCGCTCCCGGTCCTTCACCAGACACACCGCGCCCCCACCCGATACCGTGTATCCCGCCTCTTCGAGGACAAAGAGCTGAAAACGCAGACGCTCGAGAGCCTGAGGCTTTATGTGATAGGCAGGTTCAGTGATTAACGGCCGCACGCTGCCGTCCGGCCGTTGCTCGAGAATATCAATTCGCGCGTAGCAGCCCGCGGCAGAAACATCGACCTCGAGCTCATAATTCTCTTTGTCGCGATAGGAAGCCAGGGCTGCTTCACGCACCCGACCAGCCTGCTCGGCGGTGAAGCGCGCAGCGTAACCCGAAGAGGCCTCTTCGCCATGCCCATTACGCTTGCCACGCCGTTCTTCATACACCCGCCGAAGACAGCGGCCGCCAATAATGAACTCCCGCTCGGTGAGCGGTTCGCACCTCACGACGCCGATACACCCCTCGCCAGCTCATAGGTGTCAATGGCGATCTGCAGTTCTTCGTTCGTCGGTATGACCACAATGGAGGTCGGTGAGTAATCCGACGAAATGATTCCCGAACCCCTGCCGACTTCCCGGTTACGGTCCTTATCAACGGCAATACCGAGGTTCTCAAGTCTATGACAGATGCGTTCCCGCATTTCCACGCTGTATTGTCCGATTCCACCGGTGAAGACAAGAATATCGACGCGGACGAGATTTGCGCAGTACGCACCGATGTAGTTGCGCACCCGGTGTGCATATACATCGAGGGTTTCAATTGCCCTTGTGTTTCCCTGCTCTGCAGCCTCTTCGAGATCCCGCATATCGCTTGAAATCCCTGAGAGACCGAGAACACCGCTTTTCTTGTTCAGCATGACATTCAGCTGTTCGGCGCTGTATCCACGCTCGAGGAGATAGAAGATGACAGCCGGATCCACGTTTCCGCTGCGGGTGCCCATTACCAGCCCCTCGAGAGGAGTGAAGCCCATTGAGGTATCCATGGACCGTCCGTTCTGAATCGCGGTGATAGAGGCACCGTTTCCGAGATGGCAGGAAATGACATTGGTGTTGTCCACCGACCGCTTCATGTATTTGATTGCCTCGTTGGCAACAAAGCGGTGACTGGTTCCGTGAAACCCGTAACGCCGTATCTTGTACTGGTCATACAGTTCCCGCGGAATTCCATAAAGGTAGGCACTCGGAGGAATCGTCTGATGAAACGACGTATCGAAGACCGCTACCTGCGGAACATCCGGGAGCAGTGTCCGTGTTGCACGGATACCCGCGAGATTGGCCGGATTGTGAATCGGGGCAAGTTCCACGTTATCCTCGATCGCCGCCATGACCTCATCGTCAATTACAACTGACTGAGAATAACTCTCTCCGCCGTGCACGACACGGTGCCCCACGCCGGAAATTTCGTTAATATCGGAAAGAATGCCGGACTCGCTGTCCACAAGCGCCTTTCCGACAAGCTGCGCGGCATTCTCGTGATCGGGAACATCCTGCTCCCAGTTGATTTCGCCTCTCTCGGAGGACTGCTCCAGCCGTCCTCCGGATATCCCGATTCGTTCCACCTGCCCTTTTCCAAGGCTCTCACGCTGTGGCATAGCGTATACCTCGTACTTAAGAGAGGAACTCCCACAGTTAATAACGAGAAATATGTCCTTCTGAGCGTTAGCCATTCAGTTAATCTTCCTGCATTTGCTCCGCGCGCCGTATGTAGGCAAGCCCAAGATTGTAGTACGCCTCCGTGAACGCTTCCTCGGAGTCGACGATCTGCTGGAAATCGTCAATGGCGCCCACGTAATCTTCAAGCGCATAACGGGCATTACCCCGGTTAAAGCGGGCATTCGTATGGTTTTCATCGATATCGAGCGTCCGCGAGAAGTCGGCTTCAGCATCCTCATACTCCTCAAGCTCGTATCGTGCGTTACCTCGGTTATACCATGCCTCGACGAACTGGTCATCTATCTCAACGGCCGCCGAAAAGTCATCTAT
>CAZMEV010000127.1:0-7827 GCA_964565375.1 uncultured Spirochaetaceae bacterium | reverse complement strand
GCGGCGGCGTTCAACCTCGAGCGGGCGATAAGCGAACTCGAAGCACTCACTGGCGATATACTCGACCGCGCGCGGCGCCCTGCCCCGGAGATACCATGAGCGAAACGGTCATCGTTGGCGCCGGCCCGGTCGGTCTGACCGCGGCGAACCTGCTTGCCTCCCATGGCCATGAGGTCACGGTGCTCGAGGCGCGAAGCGAACCCGACCGGAGAGTACGTGCCATCGGGGTAACTCCGCCGTCGCTCGATATATTCGACCGCATTTCAGACGGGCTCGGCAGCAGGCTTGCATCGCTCGGCTGCCCGGTGCGCACTGCGGATGTCTTTGGCGACCGCCGGTTGGTTGGCTCGCTTTCCTTCAACGGTATCCATCCGCGGTACCCCTTTATCGTGGCGGTGCCGCAATACCACACCGAGGGACTGCTGCGCGAGGCCGCGGAAGCTTCTCCGCGCATCCGGCTCGAGTATGGGGTGCAGGTGACGGGACTCGAGGTTGATGGTTCGCCCGGCGTCGCAGGTAACCGCGCGCGCATAACAGATGCCGGGGGCCGGCAGCGGTCGGCGGAGCTTGTGTGTCTGTGTACCGGCAAAGGTTCCCTCGCAAGCCAGCTCGGAGTGCGAACGGCCAAGCGCTACCGGGTACGGTTTCTCATCGGAGATTATCCGGAGCACGAGATGACCGGCGGAACGGAAGGTTCAACGCAGCAGGCCTCTGAGCGTGAGGCCAGGCTGTACTTCTCCCGTGAGGGTTCGGTTGAAGCCTTTCCCCTGCCCGGCGGCGTGCGCCGGTGGATCGTACAGCTGCCTGAGGCGCTTCGAAGCTCCATGCTCGACGGCAATCTCGCCGACAGCCTGCTTCGCGAGGCGGTATCGCGCCGGGCCGGTATTACCCTGCCTGCGGGGACACCGCTGTGGTGGAGCAACTTCAAGCCCGAACGCAGTGAGGCGGAAAGGTTCGCACACGGTCCTGTTATGCTCGCCGGGGATGCTGCCCACACAATGTCGCCGATCGGCGGACAGGGAATGAACACCGGCATCGCCGACGCGGAGCTTCTCGCCGATCTTGTGCAGCTGTGGCGAAACGGTGAGATACGCCCGACGGAGCGCAACAATCGCTACGACCGCATACGCCGCCGTGCTGCGCAGGCGGCGGCGGCACGCGCGGCGGCCGGCATGCGCACGGGTATTGCCTCCGGGCCGGTGTCCGCCCCGGCACGTGACCTGCTCCTCGGCGTGCTGCTGCGCATCCTTCCGGATACCCTCACGGCGAAGCACTTCGCCATGCTCACGATCCCCGGCGGTCGCTCACCATACGCTTCGAGCGCTCCTGCGGGCGTCTGCGTTGAACCTCACGTTTCCTTGCGGCACACAGTCAGCTCGAGTACTCCGAAGTACAACCGGGGCGCATAGCGGACCGTAAGCCCGTGTGAGGCGAGCATAGTGTGAAAGCGTCGCCGGTGCGGAAACCGCGAGAGACTTCGAGCAATATATGCGTAAACTTCCGGATCGCCGTGCAGCAGAAGCCCCCAGACCTGACCCCAGAACCGCAGAAGCCGGAACTGAAGCCCGAACAGGAAAGATCCCGCGCTGCGCGAAAACTCAAGGAAGACCGCGGTTCCCCCGGGTTCGAGCACCCGTGAGACTTCGGCAAGCGCCGCATCGAGCGATGGTGCGTTGCGAAGTGCGTAGCCGCCGGTGACCACAGACATGACGCCGTCTTCGAACGGCATATCCGCCATGTCCGCCTCCACGATATCCGCCCGCGAAGTGAAACGCGCCAGCCGTGAGCGGGCGCGTACGAGCATTTCAGGATTCAGATCGAGCGCGTGAACCCGCGCGGCCGGATAGCGGGTCGCAAGCAGTTCGGCGATATCGCCGGTGCCGGTTGCAATGTCGAGCACCTCACCGCGGACGGAAGCAGGAAGCAGGCGCATAAGGCGGCGTTTCCAGAACATATCGCCGCCGAGCGACAGCAATCGGGTTACGATATCGTATCTCGGCGCAACAACAAAAAACAGTTCTCTGTTGAATGATTTCTTGCGATCCGGTTCGTCGAGCTCGGACGTGCGAACACGCCACGATCGCCCGCCTGCGAGATGTCCTCTTGCCGGGGGTTCGTCCCCGGAGCCGTCTGCGAGATGTCCTGTTGCCCCGAGCCCCTCCCCGGAGCCGCCTGCGCTGGATTTCATCTGCGTGAGTCTACACGAAGGAATGTGTATACAGGAAGAAGGTGCGCATATCCTCCTGCCGCTCTGTAAAGCTCGGCCACGAGAAGTCGGATTCGAGAGCCAACTTGACAGCCTCAAGAGGGTGCAGACACACTCTTTGGAACATCGTGGGGTACGTCGTTGAGTTTACGTACCGGAAACAATGTTCTCTATTCCCGCGATACAGCTGGAATAAGGGAACTATCGAAAAAGGAGTCTTTTATGACACGAGTACGAAGCAGGACAGCGCTCGGACTTATTCTTGTTGCGTTGTTCGTTTTTGGGGGGACAAACGTTGCCGCTCTGGATACACCGGTCGGTGAGACGACGGTCGATCTCGACGGCGCCCGGGAAAACGTACGGACGCAGGAAACGAATCTGGCGAATCTTATTACCGATGCAATGCGTTCGGCGAGCGGCGCGCCTATTGCCATGACCAACGGCGGAGGAATCCGCGATTCTGTCGATGCGGGCGAGGTTACGCTGGAGGATGTCCTTGATATTCACCCGTTTGAAAACGTGGTGCTGACGATCGAGCTTACCGGTGAAGAAATCGTGCAGGCGCTCGAGCACGGCGTCAGCCGGCATCCGGACCACTGGGGTGGCTTCATGCAGGTAAGCGGACTCGAGTACACGTTCGACCCGAGCCAGGATCCGGGTAACCGCATTGTGGAGGTACGTTTTGCAGGAGTACCGATCCGCGAAGACCGGACCTTCGTTGTGGCGACCAACGGCTTTCTTTCTTCCGGCGGCGACGAGTACGACATGCTCGAGAAAGACACCCTCGAAGAGATCGACACGCTCGACAACGTCATTATCGACTATCTCATGGACTTCAGCCCGGTTTCTCCCGAGGTAGAAGGCCGAATTACACAGCAGTAATTCGCAATTCGCGTGGCCGGCGGTGCGAATGCCGCCGGCCGCAATTCATGCTTTCCGCATTGAAGGAGCGCAGACATAACCATGAGACGCACCTACACATTTCACAGCGAACGACCTGGGAAGACTGCCGGTATGGCAGCGGTTTACGCTCGGCGGCTGGCCGCCGGTGCAATACTCGCAGCCTTTCTGTTCGCTCCGCTTGCGCTACATTCCTCGCCGAGAATCGATATCAGCGAGGCAGCATTCACCGACATTACCTTTTCCACCGCCGAATACACACTTGATACCCGCGCCCTGGATTTCACGGAGGACGGGTCGCGCTTCTATATTGTCGGACGATCGAGTGGAAATGTGGTCGAATATGAGCTTTCGAGCCCCTGGGACATCGAATCGGCGGAGTACGTTGGCGAGTTCAATTTCACCGATGATTTCGAGACTCGCGCTCAGGGATACAATGCCGCGCACGGTGTGAACATTCACCCGGACGGTACCTACCTGTACGTGTGGAATCGCGTCGAGTTATGGCAGTATGAGCTCGAGACACCGTGGGAGGTAACCTCGGCTGCGCATGTCGGATACAACGATCTCAGCGAGATCGCCACCCGCGGACACGATATTGCTTTCACCCCCGACGGTACCACCATGTTCTTGGACGACCGGGACGATCAGATGGTGTATCAGTTTGCCCTGGATACCCCGTGGGACATTGAAACGGCGAGCCTTGTATACGAACTCGACATTTCCGATGAGGAAGATGCGGTACGGGGTACCGAGTTTTCAGTCGACGGTATGCAGATGTTCCTCATGGATACCGGTCGACGCGAGGTTCTGCAGTATGACCTCGAGGAGGCGTGGCAGATTGAATCAAGCGAGTTCGCAGGTTCGTTTAACGTGACCCTTCAGTCGCGCAATCCCCGGGGCCTTTCCCTTCGCCCTGACGGAAGCGGCATGTACGTGGTCGACGCGAACTCCGACGAAGTGCTCTACTATGAGTTTCCTGTAGATGACGCTGAATGAGTAGTGCTCGAACTCAAGAAGGCTTAAGGCTGAGACCGCTCAGAGCTTAAGAGCGTAGTGGCATCGGCGGCCTGAGACTGAGGCTGTGGCGGTGGCCACAGCCTCAGTCGGTTTGAACGGTTCAACTGGAATCCGTTCGAATGCTTGCAAAATCCGGAGGGTGATTACCGGCCCAGCCGCTTATCAACCGCATCCTGACGTGCCTCTGAGAGCAGGTCTTCCATGGCAGCGTCGGGCTCGTAATTATTGAACGCGTCCGAGGCGGATATCAGACGAGCGCTGATCTCCGGGCTTCCCGAGCTGAAATCTACTTCTACGACACCCACGTCCTTCAGGTACTCATACGCCTGAACAACGAGCGATTCCCCGTGCCGGTCACCCTCGGGTATTCTCGTATGGCTGTGCCCGTCGATAAACAGATCAATGCCCTCAACCCGTTTGACCAGTTCATCGGTAGTTCTCACCTCCGCGTCATCCGGGTTATTGGCACCGTAGCCGATATGTCCGAGTACGGTCACCAGGTCAAGGTCGTACTCGTTTCGCATTTCTGCGACGTAGCGCTCGGTTGCCTCCACGACACTGCCGAACTCGAGACCTTCCACATTGTCCGGATGGGTCGTGTATCTGGTAACCGGAGTTGCCAGCCCGAGAATACCAATATTGCGTCCACCGATTGTCTTGACCGTATACGGCGCAAAGAGCAGATCTCCATCTTTCGTGGTGTTCGCGGAAACCAGTTCACAGTCCCAGTCCTTTTCAAGGTCCAGAAGCCGCTCATAGCCGAAGTTGAAATCGTGGTTTCCCGGCGTCAGGACGTCGTACCCGATGGCGTTCATCGTGTCGACAACACTGCGACCTTCGAGAATATTGGCGATCGGTCGCCCGTGGATTGTGTCTCCGGCGTCGACGACAAGCACGTTGTCGTAGCGATCGCGGAAGTCCTTTACGATCGAGGCGACATACGCCATGCCCATGATTCCGTCGTCGGCGTTTTCCTCGATTCTGCCGTGCATGTCGTTGGTGTGGAGTATGACAAGCTTATCGTCGGAACCACCGTTTGATCCGAATGCGCTGCGCGCGAACGGAAACTTGAACAGCCCGGCTGCCATTGCTGTTCCGACGGTCTTTCCTGAAAGCTTCAGAAAATCTCTGCGGCCGAGGCGGTGTTCACCATCTCCGTTCTGCTGCGATTTGTCCTTCATCTTTTAACCCCTCCGTATGTACGCACTAAGTTCCCACGCATGACTCAATTACACCATCAGGTGGCCGATACCGTAAAGTAGTTAGTTATCAACAGAGGACCTCTGGGTTCGTCCGACCGGCACAGGTGCCCCTCAGAATCCTGCACCCCACCACAGGTGACGGCCCGGCTCATTCGGTATTATATTCGGGTAAAATTTGTTAACAAGGCGTGTACCTTGCCGGGAACACCGCGAGGCTCGCTGAAACCAAAAAGGACCGGCCTATGCCTGCAGATGCTTCGAGAACGCGATCAGCCGTATACACCATTGGAACAAGTGTTCCCGCCGGCAGTTACACGCAGGAACAGGCGCTTTCGTTCATGAAGTCGGTACCCGGGTACACCGACGAGGACAGGGCATTTCTCGAGCGAATTTATGCGTCGAACGCCATAAACACGCGCCATTCGGTGATCGAAGATTGGGAACGGGACCCTGCTGAGTTCTCGTTCTTTTCGCCTTCGGAGGATATGCTGCCCGAACCGACGCTGAAACAGCGAAACGATGTCTTTGCGGGAGAAGCGCATCTTCTCGCCACCGAAGCCTCCCGCGATGCGTTCGCCCGGTGCGACGGCGTCGAGCCCGGCGACATTACGCACGTAATTACCGTAAGCTGCACGGGTTTCACCGCGCCCGGCCTTGATTATCAGGTAATCCGGGCGCTCGACCTCAGTCCGAAGGTCGACCGTTTTCATGTCGGGTTCATGGGATGCTTCGCCGCCTACCCCGCCCTGAAAATGGCCGACTCATTCGTCCGTAATAATCCGGATGCGCGGGTACTTGTAATCTGTCTGGAGTTGTGCAGCCTGCACTTCCAGTTCAAGCAGGATCGCGAGACCATGATCGCCAACTCCCTGTTCGCAGACGGCGCTGCCGCGGCTATTGTCGGTGCAGCGGACACGGAAGAGGATCCGGGCACCGGCTACCGCATTGAAGGCTTCGCTTCCGAGCTTCTTGGTGACTCCGAGTCGGCCATGGCCTGGACTGTGGGAGATACCGCCTTCGACATGAAACTCTCGGTCTATGTACCGAAGATCGTACAGAAGAATATCGAAGGTATTGTGGAGAGACTGTCGGAGTCGGTTTCGCAGAGTCGCGATGATATTGATGCATGGGCAATCCACCCGGGCGGACGAGCGGTGCTCGACAGAGTGTGCCGCGGACTCGGGCTTAATGAAGAGGAACTGTGGGCGTCGTTTGATATACTGCGGGATTACGGGAATATGAGTTCACCCACGATCCTGTTCGTCCTCAAACACATGCTCGAGGACGAGTCCCGCGGGGTGAAGCCCGGTGAGTCGATGTTCAGCGCCGCCTTCGGTCCGGGGCTCACCGTTGAGTCGGCGTTTCTTACAGCGCGGCATTCGATCCGGCATTCAGCGCGCAGGCGTCTGGAAAAGCACCATGAGGAGTTACAGGCTGAAACAGCGAAGCCGTGAGTCGGAACTCATGGACGACCCGCAGAGCGATCAGCGGTTACTCTACCGCACGCTCGCGCAGTTTGAAACCATTAACCGGCTTGTAAGCGGCAACCGGCGACTGCTTCGAACCCACCTGTTTAATCGCGTGACGCCCGGCGACGCTCCCGTACGGATTCTCGACGTAGGGGCCGGCGGGGGGGATACCGCTCGCTGGATCGCCGAGGAAGGCAGGCGACGAAACATCGACCTCCAGATAGTGTGCCTTGATCATGACGAGCGGGTGGCTCGCTACTGCGAGCAGGCGTGTCGCGACTACCCTGAGATTTCAACGCGCTGCGAGAGTTTCGAATCCATAGACGAGCCGTTCGACTATGTGTTCTGCAATCATCTGCTCCATCATTTCGATGAAGAGAGTGTGCGGCGTTTCTTTGATCATAGCTGTGCGATTACCCGCCGGATGTTTCTCGCAAGCGACCTGCGCCGGTCGGCTCCGGCAATAGTCGGGTTCCGGCTGCTCGCGATGCTTGCCTTCCGCGACAGTTTCGCGCTGCACGATGGCGCGGCATCCATACGGCGTGCGTTTCGCGAGCACGAGCTTGCCGAGATCGCGAGGGCCAGTGCGTGGGGCACGCGGGCGGTTGTACGCAGGGCAGTGCCTGCAAGGCTGGTGGTTGTGGCGGGGGCCTGAAGGCCTGAAGCCTGACAGCCTGCGCCGACGGCATGAGACGGATCGTATTTGCCGGCGGCAGGCAGCTTGTGGCATAGTGTGCGACACTATGAGTTATCAGAAAATACAGGTTCCCGACGGGGAAAAAATCACAATGACAAACGGGGAACTCCACGTTCCCGATAATCCGATTATCGCCTTTATCGAGGGCGACGGCACGGGCCGCGATATCTGGCGCGCGTCGCGCCGTGTCTTCGATGCAGCTGTGGAAAAGGCATACGGGAGCTCGAAGAAGATCTCGTGGATGGAAGTCTATGCCGGCGATAAGGCAAATGAGGTCTACGGCGAGACGCTGTGGCTTCCGCAGGAAACGCAGGACGCCCTGCGCGAGTATCT
>CAZMEV010000126.1:2853-7838 GCA_964565375.1 uncultured Spirochaetaceae bacterium | reverse complement strand
TTGCCTTTTTCACCTGACCCGCGGCATAGGCGAACACATCCGCCTCGCAGCTTGTCGCCGCCCCGTGCATATAGCGGGGGTGCTGAAACAGGCATGCCGTTCCCCACAGCAGTTCCTTCCCGTACTCGGATTTCAGCTCTTTTGTAAGGTCGATGATTTCATCCAGCTTCCGGTTGCTCTCCCTGAGCGTTGCGCCGTCCGGGGCTATGTCGCGATCGTGGAAGCAGAAGAAGTCCACATCCAGCTTATCGAGCACTTCAAAAAAGGCGTGCATCCGTGCCTTCGCGTTTTCCATCGGGTCGTTGATCGAGTCCCACGGCCGTACCGCCGTGCCGACGCCGAACGGATCCGCGCCGCTTCCGGTCATCGTATGCCAGTAGGCAAGCGAGAAGCGAAGATGTTCCCGCATCGGCTTGCCGGCGACCACCTTGTCGGGATCGTAGAACTTGAACGCAAACGGGTTATCCGACTCCGGCCCCTCGTAGCGAATCTTTGGAATATCAGGAAAAAAGTCTTTACTCATAGCGTATACCTCCGCAAAAAATCGAGTGCACAGCGGCCCGCCACCAGAACAGCAGGACCGCTCACTGCCCATCATAGACCCGCTCCCGCTATTTTAAAAGTAATTTTCAAAATTAGTTTCAAAATTCTGTCCCGATTCAGAGCGCGAGGGAGGCTTCTACCGGCTTGCCCTGAACACCGCACCCGGGCGAATATGCCCTTCATGGAGACAGCATGATCGTTGTTGTGGGACAGAACAGTACGTGGCAGAAGACCTATTTCTTTGACTCAGTCGATCGTGGCCTTGTAAACCGGGTGCGCGACGCAAAGGCGTCGGCTGCCGGCAAGGGAGCGAATGTGGGGCGGGTGCTTGCCCGGTACGGTATCGAGCATCTGGTTTTCGCCTATATCGGTGGACCGACCGGGAAGAAGTTCCTCGAAGATTGTGAGGCCGATGGGGTTTCCGCGCACTTCGTGCATATAACAGGGGAAACGCGAACGTGCGTGACACTGATCGAGGACGACGGGGTAATAACCGAACTTGTGGAGCCTGCGCCGGAAGTCACCGAGGTGGAGCGCGACTCCTATCACGAGGCTCTGTTCGCCCGTATTGGCGAGGCCTCATATCTGTGCATTTCCGGAACAGCCATGTCGGGGGAAACCGACGATTGCTACCTTGAGTTCTCGCGCGCGGCGAAGCAGGCGGGCGTTCCCATACTTCTTGATTCCTATAAGGCGCATGCCAGGCGAGCGCTCGAAGCAGGTCCTGAGCTTCTCAAGATTAACGATATGGAACTCGGCGAGCTTTCCGGTCACGCCGTGGAGACAGCCGATGAGCGTGCTGCCGCATGTGCAGCGCTTCGAAGCCGCTACGGGATTCACTGGTGCATTATTACGAGGGGAAAAGACGGGGTTGAAGGCTATGCCGAGTCCATGGCGGTCCTTGCAAGCCCGCCGGATGTCGAAGCGGTGAATCCCATTGGAAGCGGAGATTCGGTAAGTGCAGGGATTCTCTCGGTTCTCGAAACCGACGGGCGCCGGTTCGACGAGCTTGCCGCTGACGAGGAGGTGTTCGAGCGGGCGGTGCTCGAAGGCGCAGCCGCCGGTACGGCGAACTGCCTGAACTGGAAGCCGGCGGCAATCGAGCCGGGAAACCTGAAGCGGGTTCGTGGTGGGGTGGTTCTGACCCGGCTCTGATGAGCCTTCGGGAGCAATCAGAGTCCCCCTGATACATATTGATCTGTATCAGGAGGAATCCGTTTACACGGCCTGTGCGTTTACCGACAGGCCGCGCCTTTACAGGTCTATGCCGAGCTCATCGGCTGCAAGCTCGACTGCCTCAATAAGCGCTTCACTTGTACCGGTCGCGCCCGAGACTGCCTCTACGTCGGTGGTCTGTCCGTCGATCATTTCAGCCGGAGTGACCTCAAACGGTTCGTCCGCGAGACCGTCGGTCTCCTCGTGATCCACGACTTCCACGTCAATGAGCGTGTCGGCCTCGAAGGTTACATCCACGGTCATAGGACCCTGATAGCCTTCGACTTCAACGGTAACGGTATTGCCGCCGTCGCTTGCAAATGCGGCTGCTGCAAGCAGCAGTATTACGGAAACAGAAACTACGATTCGTTTCATAAAAAACTCCTTGTGTCCGGTGTGGTTTTACAGATTCGCATTGGATAGTCGCCACCGCCTGCGAATCTTTCGCCACACCGTTTTCATGTTATCGAGATGTCTTGCGACCCGTAAAGGGTGCAAACCCCGCCTGGGGCCGAAAAAAGCCGGTCGCAATTTGAGACCGGCACTACGTGAGAATCAGGCGGCGTTTGCGAATGAGGTGCTATTAGCCCCGGCGCGCGCCAATACTGTCGAGAAACGCGGCAAAGCGACTGCCGTTTTCAAGGTTTTCATGGACATAGACGATGGCTGCCCGCCGCGTTCGAACTGCCGCCGTACCGGCCCCGCTTCCCTCCTGCGCATCGACGGCATAGGCAATGCGGTAGCAGTTCTGTCTGCCGAGGAGAACATCTGCGGCAGTCGAACACCGCACAGCCGAGACGATGCTTCGGCGTGGAATGACCTTTGAGCCTGCAATGCCGCGAACCTCGAGCCGATCCGGGGTAACAGCGATCGTGCGAAGCGATCGGGCAATGTTCATTACGTAGACGGCGATGACAAAAAGGAGAAGGTCGCCGAGCGCGGCCATATCGGAAAAGGCAGCCATATCGGAAAACGCGGCGCCGCCCCGCCACACGAGCGAAAGAAGCGATGATGCGGCGATTCCTGCCATTACGACAACGAGCAGGAAAACGGAGACTCGCCATCCCGGCGACAGCCTCACGAAGAAGGTATCGTTTTCGGCAGCCGGAGCGCGAGCCGGAGTCAGCTGTGCCGACGTGGCAACGGTATCGTCGACCAGGCTCGGACGCGGTGCGATCACGTAGGTCAGAAGCCAGCCCATTGCAAGTCCGAAGAGCAGGGCGTACAGGATGAAAAAGGTCAGAGCGGAGGCGATACTCGAAGCCGCCGGTGCAGCATCGAGATAATCGAAAAGGAGCATAAGAAACGCGAAGGGAAGGCCTGCCCGAAGGACCGCCGCGGCAAACCGATCGCGAAGCTCAGCGCGCTGAGCGGCTCCGTACTCCTTCGGGTCGTCCATTGCTGCCACCGCTTCAGCCGCCGCGCGTTCACGGTCACCGGAGTCGGCTTCGAGGCGCTCGATTTCCGTAAGCAGATGGTCGCGAAGTTCAAGCAGGGTCAGCCGCCTGATGCCTGCGCTTCCGAGAAGATAACCATCGACCTCCCGAATAAAAGAATCTACGGCTTCGATGCCGGTGGCCAGGCGCTTTTCGAAGCGGGGGCGGGGAAGGCGAAGCAGTGTTGCGATCATTGTCCCTACCTCCAACGGGTTTAAGCGAATGTGCTCAGGGTTCGTATTACACCAGTGTCGTTTTGGGGATGTAAAGGTCGATGTTTCCCACGCGCGGCTATGATGCGTTTGCTGAGTCCTGCGCGCGGGCGATGTTGGACGTGCGGGCGGGCAACGGCGTATCTTTGACCGACTGAAAGATGTCCACGACCAGGCGGCCACGACCAGGTGGCCACGACCAGGCGGGATCATAATCAGGTAGCTCCATGATAACGAAAAGATCGGTTGGAATTCAGAATAGCGTTCGGCATGCGCGCGGTCGACTGAGCCCGGGCGTGTGGATTCTCCTTGCCTTGGGCGTTGCCCTCTCCGGCTGCGCGCTTGATGACCACGCGCGGAGCGGGCGCGAGAATGTCTACCGCGCTCGCGTCATCTCGGTCGAAAACGATTGGGCCGGCGACGGGCCGGCGGGCGATGAGACAACTCCCGGCGGTGAGCCTACTGAAGGCGGACCGGCGGAGGCGGGCGAGAGCGACGGCCACTCCGCTCCTGGAGACGCCTCCGGCGTTCGTGCGCCTGCGGTGCAGCGCGCGCAGGTGGAAATACTCGACGGGCCTCACGAGGGCGAAGAGGTTGAGCTACGGCGGCGGCTTGCTCCGGACCGGCAATTCCTCAGCGTTGCCATGGTCGAAGGCATGGACATTATTGTTCGAAGCACAGGGCGCGGGGAAAACATCAGCTTCCACTTTGAAGATGTCGTGCGCCAGCGGGGGCTGTTTTACCTGCTTGTCGGGTTTGCGGCCGTGCTTGTTCTTGTGGGGCGGCGGCACGGTCTGCGAACGCTTTTTACGCTGGCGCTTACCGCGGTAGTTCTGTTCTATATAATGATTCCGCTCCTGTTACAGGGGGCGCCCCCGATTCCGGTGGCGGTGCTTTCGGCCGTGGGTATTGTCAGTTGTATTCTTCTGACCATCGGCGGGGTGAACGTTAAATCGCTGGCGGCCATTCTCGGCACGAGCGCGGGGCTTCTGGTGGCGGGTGTGCTTGCGCACAGCGTCGGACAGTTTGTGCATCTTACCGGCTTCGGCGAAATGGGAGCGGTAACAAATTTCGGTGCCGGCGAGGGGCAGCTTCTCATAAGCCGTAATGTCACGCTGGACATTCGCGGGCTGCTGTTCGCCGGTATTATAATCGGCTCGCTCGGCGCAATAGCGGATGTGGGTATGTCCATTGCATCGGCCGCGGAGCAGGTCAAGCTTGCGAGCCCCTACATGACGCGGCGCGAACTCGCCCGCTCGGGCATGAGCGTTGGCCGCGATATCATGGGAACGATGACCAACACGCTGCTCCTCGCCTATGTCGGTGGGGCGTTGAACCTTATGCTTGTCTTCTCGCAGGCGGGGGTTGGGTGGTTCCGCATCATTAATATGGATATCGTCGCTACCGAAGTCGTGCGAGGTCTTGCCGGGACTACCGGTCTTGTTATTGCCATTCCGATTACCGCCTGGATTGCTGCGGCGCTATTGAGCCGGCACCGGGCGGGTCATGTCTGGCCGTAGACCGGGCGCGTAAACCGGGCGCGTAGACCGGGCGCGTAGACCAGGCGCGTAGACCAGGC
>CAZMEV010000126.1:0-2753 GCA_964565375.1 uncultured Spirochaetaceae bacterium | reverse complement strand
GGCGCGTAGACCAGGCGCGTAGACCAGGCCGGGGCGGCTGCCGCAGCAGTATCTCCCGTGTCATTTTCCGGAAGGTATTGACCGACGGGGGCGCAGTTTCTATGTTCATAGTGCTTGCAACCCAAGAGCTTGCAACCCCAAAAACTGGCGACGCCGCTGCCTGACGCAGGATGCCGGCTGTGAACCGGGAGCGCTGTGCTTCTGTGACCGGATATCGGTGGATACGCATCGACATCGCCTGAAAGGAGTACACAATGATACGAAAGGTGCTGCTGCTTCTGGTGGCGTTTGCGCTGCTTCTCGCCGCCGGCAGTCCGGAGGAACCGGAGATAGACGAGCGCGATCCGGCTGAACTCGAACGCACGCCCGATGATCCGCGGCTGGTGAATCCCGGACAGCTGACTGTGGGAACCGGCGATCCGGTCTACCCGCCGTGGATGCTGAACGACGATCCGGCGAGTGGCGAGGGCTTTGAAAACGCGATGATTTACGCGCTTGCCGAAGCGCTCGGTTTCAGCGAGGACCAGGTTGTGTGGGAGCGGGGGCTTACCTTCGACCAGACGATCGCCCCGGGGCCCAAGCCGTTCGACTTTGCAATTCGTCAGATTTCGGTTACCGAAGACCGGCAGCAGATCGTCGACTTTTCCAGGGTCTACTTCGAGCCGGACAAAGTTGTCGTGGCACTTCCCGACAGTCCGGTTGTCGACGCCACGTCGTTTGCTGAACTTCGAGAGGCAACCTGGGGCGCCACTATCGGCACAACCGACCTTGACTACCTTGAAGATATTCTGGATATCCAGAATGCAGCGGTTTTCGATGATCAGGCAGGTACCTTTCAGGCACTTCAGGGCGGCCAGATCGATGCGACTGTGGTTGCGCTTCCGACCGGTATTTTCGCGACCGATGTACAGGTTCCCGAGGCGGAGATCACCGCGATTCTCCCGCCGGACCCGAACGATAACGGACATGGTCTGTTGTTTGAACAGGGAAACGGGCTTGTCGACTGGATCAATGAAGGGCTCGACGCGATTATCGAGCGTGGCGTTATCGATGAGCTCATCGAAGAGTACCTGATCGATCCGGCCGAAATTCCGGAGATATCCGGTTGATTTCCGGTTCCAATGACAGCGCGCCGGAGTCTCCGGCGCGCACCCCTCTCCCTCCGCGACAGCAGAGCGTAAGCTTCAAGGAACGCTTTGTCCCGTTCTTTATAAGTGTGACCAGCGTCGTCGTCGTATTCGGCCTTATCTGGCGTGCTATTACCTCCGCCGAGCACTGGCCGCGCATACAGTTTCAGTTCTTTAACCTCGAAGCGATTCTCGAAGCATTCCCGCGCGTGTTTCAGGGCTTTCTCATTAATATGAGTGTCTGGGTTGTTGCCCTGGTGGCGATCGCGATATGGGCGCTCATGCTTGCTGTCTTCCGATCGCTGACCGGGCCATGGTTTGCACCGCTGCGGGTGTTCGCGGTGGTATATATTGATCTGCTGCGTGGTCTTCCGTCGCTGCTTCTCGTGCTGCTGTTCGGCTTCGGGGTGCCTGCGCTGCAGCTTCCAGGACTGCCGAGCAGTAATCTCTTCTGGGGGTCGGTGGCAATGGTCCTCGGGTACTCGGCGTATGCCGCCGAGGTGTACCGCTCGGGAATGGAAGCGGTGCATGACGGGCAGCGCGCCGCTGCGAAAGCGCTCGGTCTATCGCAGTGGCAGGCGCTTCGCTATGCGATTATTCCGCAGGCAATTCGCAATGTCATACCGGCGCTTCTTAATCTTGCGGTCGCGCTGCAGAAGGATGTTGCCCTGCTCAGTGTAATCGGCGTACGCGACGCAGTGCGCGAAGCGCAGATTTACACGGCACGCACCTTCAATTATTCATCGCTGATCGCGGCGGCGGTTCTGTTTCTCGCCGCCACTATTCCCATGGCCCGACTTACCGACTGGGTCACGAAGCGGGATCAGGAACGGCGACTGCAGAGGACTGTGTAATGGCAACCCCGCGAATTGATATTCGGAACGTCACCAAGTACTTCGGTACCAATCTCGTGCTCGACGCGGTCGACCTGTCGGTTGCCGAGCACGAAGTCGTGGGCCTTATCGGGGCCTCGGGTTCGGGTAAGTCGACCCTCCTGCGCTGCATTGATCAGCTCGTCCCCTTCGATCACGGAACGATTTATGTTGATGGTTACTCGATCTACGACGAGGAACACTTCGGCAGGAACGGGCTTCGAAAGCGCATCGGTATTGTGTTTCAGGCCTACAACCTGTTTCCGCACATGAAAGTCCTCGATAATATTACCCTTGCGCCGAGGAAGGTGCATGGCTTCGGCCGCAAGGAAAGCGAGGAGCGCGCGCACGAACTTCTCTCCTGGTTCGGCATGCAGCAGTTTGCCCACGCCTACCCCGAACAGCTATCCGGTGGGCAGCAGCAGCGCGTGGCAATCGTGCGGGCGCTTGCAACCAATCCGGATGTTCTGCTGCTCGACGAGGTAACCGCGGCGCTCGACCCGGAACTTATCGGCGGCGTGCTCGATGTCATAAAAGGGTTGCGCGATGACGGCATGACCATGGTTATTGTCACGCACGAAATGAGCTTTGCCCGCGATGTGGCCGACCGCGTCTGTTTTCTCGAGGGCGGTAGAATCCTCGAAGAGGATGTGCCGGCCAAGCTCTTCACGAACCCTGAACATGCGCGCACCAGAGCCTTTCTTGACAGAATTATCGAGGCAGGTCGGCTTTAGAAAAGTGGATACCGGCAGGG
>CAZMEV010000125.1:0-7939 GCA_964565375.1 uncultured Spirochaetaceae bacterium | reverse complement strand
ACACCGCCTCCGCATGCGGGGTAATATCAACCCAGGGGAAATCAAACCGATAGAAGCCGGAGACCGACAGCGGCATTCCGATTCGTTTATTCGAATCGTCGACAAACTCAATGTCGAAGTCTTCGCTGTCAAGATCGAATGGGTCGCTATCGTCATCGAAGAACGAGTCGAGCAGATCCTCTGACGTGAACTCAACACCCGCGCTCGCCTTGAATTCGGTAAGGCCACTTGCCCGTACGATCGACAGGTCATTAATGCTTGCACCCCACCAGGGGCGGCCGTCGGCATCTCTGCGGATAACGCCGATATCCACCTTGAACCCGCCATTTGCGAAGCCCGAGCCCGCGTCGAACTCTTCATCGTCGTCGTCGAGCGCCGCAAGATCGAATGCGGAATACATTGGTACGTCGAAATCCGCGCTACCGCTGAACCCGTCGTCCCCGGTTTCCAGCTCGAAAGCGAATTCGGCGCCGTCGCTGTAAATGATTGGAACGAACCGCGCGGCCTTCACGCCAATCGTGTAGTCGCGGTATTCACCCGAAAAATACGCGCCGGTCTCAGCGAAGCTGTGGAGGATAACACCGCCCGTACCTGATCGAGTAACCGACTCCCCGTCTTTGACATTGCCCTGCGCGATGAGCTCGAAAAGCTCTATGGGCAGATTAATCTCTGCGATGTTTTCGGTGCGTCCGTACGCTCCCAACCCGTAGCCGAAGGCATGCGCGGCAATATGGCCTCCAGCGGCCATGTCGGTACCCACTCGAAGCCCGGCATCCCCGACTGTGTCAATTATCTGGTCCGCATCGATTTTGAAGGTCTCCCGAAAGACATCTCCGAGCGCGAACGCCGTATTGTAGCCGGTAGCCTGTGCGTTAAGTCCGATTTCGAAGCGGCCGCGCGGGCTGAAGGCGAACAGCGCCGGGTTAAAGTCGTGGTTCTGCGAACTCAGAAGCATCTGCGCCGAAAGCCCCGCCGGCGCTGCCAGCAGAATGACGAGTATTGTGGCAGGTAGTAATCGTAACTTGTGTTTCATCGAACTTCCCTCCCTACTCGTCGTTTCCACCGAGTTCGAATCGCTGTTTAATGTTGGCTTCCACTTCGAGGGTTACCCGTGTTGCAAGCTCACCGTAGTAGTTGAGCTCGTATGCGTCTCGAATCGATTGGTCATTGTCATCCAGTGTTCTTGGCAGAGTAAGATACATCCGCGGCGTAAGCGGGAAGTTCGCTGGTTTGCGCATCTTCTCGAATGTATCTTCGCTTATGCTGATGTCTGTATCCTCGCCTTCCCGCAAATCACCCCGGGCAATCTCCTTTCCGGCATCGGGACCGTTGTCGCCGAAAGTCATTCGAAACTGCAGATCATCGAAACCGGTGGTGTTTTTCACCTCGTCGAGGCCGAGCGTTACCGACCTGAAGTTGGCCAGTTCATCCTCGAGATCGTCCGCGTCTACACGGTCGAACAGGTCGTCCTCGAACTGATAGAAATCGTCATCATCGTCGAATCCCAGGAGCTGGACATTCTTTGAGGCATTGAAGGTAAAGGGGATTCGGATGTAGGCGTTGGCGGTGAGGTAGTCGTCGTCAAAAATGAAGATGTCTTCGTTATCGGAGTTTTCTTTGGAGAACGAAATCGAAAGATCCACGTCATCGTCGTCAACGGGAGGCGTATTGAAGAGATCTACCAGGTTCAGACTCACCTGGTTCTTCTCCTCGAAAAGGTCTGGAGTCGTATTGCCTATTTCCAGTGGCTTCTCATTTTCGTAGATTCTGTCGTTCCCGTTGTCATCCACTTCGATTCTGAGCTTCACATCTATTTTGGTGCCATCAGGCATGGGACTGAGATGGTATCCTTCGCTCTCGATTTCCCCGCCGCTCTTCAACGTACCCGAGAGCTCGATGATCAAGGGGATGTCAGTGAAATCAAGACCGTCGGGAAGGTCGTCACCAAGATCGAAAAAATCTCTGGGAATGGGGAATGTGAAACTTCGGCCTACTCCATCGATAACCAGAGGATAGGCGCCCGAACCGAACTCATCGTCTTCATCTATCAAACTCTCGAGATCATCGCCGATCTCGAATTTCGCCTCGATGGTGTACGGGGCGCGTTCGATGATCTCGATCTCGGCGTCGTCCTCGTCATCCCCTTTCAGGTCGTCCTCAAACTCGTCGAGAAACTCGGAGAGCTCAAAAAGCACCGTACCGCCGGGCACGCGGTAGGTCGGCTCACCTCTGACCTCGACGCTCTCGAACATCTGCCAGTTACAGCCGGCAAGCAGGAGCAGCAAAGTCAGCGACAAGCCTGTTAACGCCCTTTGTGTGGTCTTCATATCGATAAGTATGGCACGAGTGTAATGCTTTCTCAATGTAAACCGTGCAGTTCAGGTACTATTTGTACGACCGGGATGAGAGGCCGGGATCATCTACAGAAGCGAGGCTACTACTCCTTAACGGCTCCGGCGGTTAGCCCCCGGATAAACTGCCGTGAAAGAAGCACATACAGAATAACGATAGGGATCGTGGCAAGGCTCAGTGTGGCAAGGATTCGGGTCCAGTCGGTCTGGTACTGGCCGAACAGGCGGGTTACCCCGAGCATAAGGGTGCGGCGGCTTTCGGTTCGAATGAGAATAAGGGGAAACCAGAGGTCATTCCACAGAACAACGAGGTTATATATCGCCACCGTGGCCATGGCCGGACGGGTCAGCGGAAGGATTATGGAGGCGAAAATACGGAAGCGTCCGGCGCCGTCTATGTATGCTGCCTGGCTTAATTCGTTAGGCACCGTTTTAATGAACTCGGTGAGCACGAAGACGCCGACCGGCATTCCCATGGCAACGTAAATCGGCAGGAGTCCAAGCAGCCGGTTCATGAGTCCAAGATCGCGAATGAGCATGAGCAGGTTAATGCTTCCAATTCGAATGGGAATCATCAGACCGGCGACAAAAAAGAGAAAGGCGAACCGGGCCACCGGGTGTTTCCAGTGGGCGATCGCATACGCGGCAAGCGCAGCGAAGAAAACAATTATGGCAATTGAACTTGTGGTAATTGCTATGCTGTTCGCGAAGTAGCGCGGAAAACTCGACCCGGTAAAGACCGCCCGGTACCCGTCGAAAATCCACTGTTCGGGCAGTCCGAAGGGACTTCTGTAGATCGATAGTCTGTGCTTGAACGAGTTCACGATCATGACCCACAGCGGCACGAGCACGATAATGCTCCAGGCGGCGAGAATCAGATGAGGCATAACCGACAGGGTTCGATCGCGTACGGCAGGCATATCCTCTCAGCCCTCCCGTGACCTGAAAAGCGCTCGCATACCGAGCACTCCGACGAACAGCACCACAAAAATGATACTTGCCACCGCCGCTCCGAGCCCCATGTCAGGCACCCCTACGGGATGCTGACCGGCAATACCGACGCGGTAGAAGTATGTGCCCAATATATCGCTTGAAAAATTCGGCGGTCCGTTCGGTCCGGCCATAGCGAAGACGACGTCGAATGCGTTGAAGTTATTCGTAAAGGTAAGAATGGATACGACTCCGACGATCGGCCATAGCAGGGGAAGCTTCACCCGCGTGAACACCGCCCAGATACCCGCGCCGTCTATCTGGGCGGCGTCCAGCAGATCATCCGGAATGCTCTGAAGCCGGCTGAGAAAGATCATGGTGGGAATCCCGACCCACTGCCAGCTTGAAACAAGCGAAATAACGATCAGGGATACGCCCTCCATGCCGAGCCAGGGCTGCGCGAGGAAATCCAGCCCCATTGCCTCGAGCATGTTGTTGACCGCCCCCCATTGCGGGTTCAGAAGCAGCCGCCAGAGAAATCCGGTTACCACAATGGCGAGCGTCGCGGGCACGAAAATAATGGTTCGATAGACTGGGGCGAACTTCATCCCGCGGGACGCGAGCAGGCTCGCGAAGAGCAGGCCCAGCGAGTTCTGTACGATCATATGGACGCCGAAAAATATCCACGTGTTCGCAAACGCCCCCCAGAAACGTGTGGCGACCGGCCCGGGCGAGAACAGCCGTCGGTAGTTAAAGAGGCCGACGAAGGTGTCCAGGTTAAAGCCCCGGCCGGTATAGAGACTCAGTTGCAGACTGCGAAAAAGAGGTACGGCCATGAACGCCGTGTACACCGCGAGCGCCGGCAGAAGGTACAGTACCCACGACCAGTTCTGCCTGAGTGTAGCTTTACGAATGCTCAACGGCCGTTCTCCTTCTCCTTGATTATCCGGTTAGTCCCTTGTGCCGGTTACCGGGCGCCTGTGGCCCGCCCTGGTCAGGGCGTATACCAGCTCATTACTCCCTCATGCAGAGCGTCGGCGGCCTCCCGTGGCGTCATACCGCCGGTAATGACCCCGATTGAGCCCTGCTGAATAAGCTCGTACGCGCTCGGGTCACCGCTCATAAGTACCGGCCACGTAAAGCGAACGTCGGTCTCCCGCCCTTCATTGAGCTGCAGGAACGTGTTGGCGCGTTCGTTTTCGAGCTCCGGTGCGTCAGCGACCATTGGGAAGAATCCGGCAAGCTCATTTCCGAACATTGCCGAAGCCTCAGGGCCGGACAACCATTCGAGGAATGTCAGCGCCTCTTCCTGATGCGGACTGTCCGGGTTAATGGCAATACCCGCGTCGGGGTGGAAGGTTATACGGCTTTCGCCGCCGGCAGGTGCCGGGGGAGCGAAAATACTCCAGTCGAAATCCATGCCCTGGGCGTCGAACTCGCTGACCGTCCACGATCCGTCAAACCACATTGCCGCATCCTGCAGCTGAAACAGCGCTTTGCTGTCGTTGTATGAAATCGCTTCATAGCCGTCGGGAAGATACGGTTCAACGCGGGCAAGCGTTTCGAACACTTCTACAATTGCGTCGTCGTTAAACGGGCGCTCGCCCGCCTCATAGGCGCTGCGTCCTTCGGCGCCACCGATGACGCTCGGCGCAATGTTCATCCAGAACACCTCGGTGATATCCCATTCATCGGCCAGTCCGTTTGCTACGGGAATATACCCGGCATCCGCGATTGTCTCGGCCACATCGAAAAACTCGTCCCAGGTTTCGGGAATGGAGAGGCCGAGCTCGTCAAAGAGTTCCACATTGTAGTACACGCCATGTGATACCGCGAGAAGCGGCATGCCGAACTGCGCTCCCTCGGCGGTCTGCCACGGTTCGAGCGTTCCGCGATCGAATCGCTCGGAGACAAACGCCTGATCGCCGAGGTCAACCTTATAGCCGTCGGCGAAGAGATCACGTCCGGTCTCGTAACTGCGGGAATAGAACACGTCGGGCCCGGTTCCCGATTCGAGCTGAAGGCGCAGGGTTGCATTATAGTCGGGCGGGTTGGTCGGGTCGAAATTCACCCGGATATTAGGATGTTCCTCGTGGAACGCGCTGAGGATTCGGCCCATCTGGTCGACATCATCGGTACGCCACGACCCAAGTGTCAGCTCGACCGCATCATCCGGAACTTCTTCCGCGGAACCGCCGGCGAACAGCGGAATAGCACACAAACAAACAATGAGAACCGAGGCACATTGCTTAATCATAATGAGCCCACTCCTTTGAATATGTCAGATACCGTAAAGAATAGCACCGCTTTCAGATGCAAGCTATCGAAAAAGTGCTCGATAATGCACTCGCAAGTCGTTACACTGTGAGCAATGGGTGAACGTTCGCGACCACCGATAATCCGCAGTGCAATTCTCATACTTTCCATGGCGGTCTTCCTCGCTGCCTGCGATCCGGTCCCGCGGGAGACCTTTACCGTTACCTACGAGCTGACCATGGAGCAGAACATCGACCTTATATCTCTTCAGTATCAAAACAGCGACGGCGAACTGGTGAGCGCGGAGCCCTCATCGGACGATCGGGCGGGGACCGGCGGCTGGGACGATGAAGGAGATACGTGGAGCGTAACCGAGGAAGCCTTCGCAGACGATTCGACGGCGTTTATGGTGGTGAGGCCACGAGAGTTCGAAGCGGCGCGAAATGAGAATCTCACAGCACGAATAGTCGTCGACGGGCAAACTGAGCGCGAGCACTCGTTCGCCGACGAGGCCGACAGCGAGGTGACCGACACGCGCGGCGAGGGTATGCTCTTTGAAGATGGCGTGCTCCAGCTCACCCAGCAATTGAGACGGATTAAGTGGCGGCCCTGATGGGAACCGGTCACAGCAGCCGGACCGGCGTAAGGGCTCGGGCGCTGTCACTGCTTCTCGTCTCACCATATCTCCTGTAGGATCGAAAGCCATATGGTGTCGATTGAGGGACTTATAGTCACCTTCTGGCCGCTTATTACCGCGATTGGCACGGTCGTACTTTCGGTGTTCACCGCGGGGCACGCGATTCTCTACAAACGAGACTCGCGTGCGGCGGTTGCATGGGTGGGCCTGATCTGGCTCGCGCCGGTTGTCGGTTCAATTCTCTACCTGCTGCTTGGCATAAACCGCGTGCAGCGCAGGGCTGTGGTGCGCCGGGGCGATGACAGCGTACGGGTTCATCCGATGCAGACATGGGCCTGCACGCCGGAGGAGCTGCGCGGTCACATTGCTTCGCACAACGACCACCTTATCGAAATGGCACGCCTGACCTCCCGACTCACCGGGCTTGTGCTTACGCAGGGAAACCATGTGGAACCGTTGTTCGACGGCGACGAGGCCTACCCCGCGATGCTCGAAGCTATCGAGCGGGCACGGCACAGCATCAGCCTCACAACCTATATCTTCTCGCGTGATCCGGTTGGAGACCGTTTCGTCAAGGCGCTCGGGCGGGCGGTCCGGCGGGGAGTGCATGTCCGGGTTCTTGTCGATGCGGTGGGGGCACGCTACTCGAAGCGGTCGGTTGTCCGCAGTCTGCGGCACGAGGGAGTGCGTACCGCGGCGTTCATGTCGGGGCTTTTTCTGTGGCGAATGCCGTATTTCAATCTGCGCAATCATCGCAAAATAATGGTTGTCGACGGCCTCCACGGGTTCACCGGCGGCATGAATATTCGAGACCATCACCTTCTGAAAAGTAATCCCGCGCACCCGACCCACGATGTGCACTTCCGGGTAAACGGGCCGGTTGTGGAGCAGCTGCAGACTACGTTCGTTGAGGACTGGTACTTCACCACCGGTGAGCGGCTTGCCGGCGAGCAGTGGTTTCCGGGATTCGACCATGCCTCCGGAACGGTGCTTGCCCGCGCCATCCCGGATGGTCCCGACCACGACCTCGACAAAATGAGCATGGCGTTCCATGGGGCTATGTCCGTTGCGCGACACTCGGTGCGTATTGTTACCCCCTACTTTCTGCCGGAACGCTCCCTTATTTCAGCAATTAACACGTGTGCAATGAGGGGGGTAAATGTGGATATTGTCCTTCCGGCAAAGAACAACCTCAAAATGGTCGCATGGGCTTCCATGGCCCAGATGTGGCAGGTGCTCGAATGGGGATGCCGGGTATGGCTTTCGCCTCCCCCGTTCGATCACAGCAAGCTCATGGTTATAGACGGCGCGTATTCGCTCATCGGCTCATCGAACTGGGACCCCCGCAGCCTCAGGCTGAACTTTGAACTTGGGCTTGAGTCGTTCGACGAGGGCCTGGCGATGGAGCTCGAGCGGGCGATCGACGAAAAGATCGATGTTTCGCACGCCCTGAGCAAGCGCGAGGTTGACTCGCGCCCGCTGCCGGCGAAGCTTCGGGACGGCCTCATGCGGCTCTTTGCCCCGTATCTCTAAGAAAGATGGAAAGATTGTTCCGGTGAGCTGTATCGGGAAACGACGCCTGAACGTCAGGGACAGAACAGAGGGAACAGAAAGGTGAACGGCGAAAAAGTAAACGAAATACTGCCGATTTCGCGACCCACGCCGTAAACACACGCTTTCTTATCTCATTACCCCGCAACAATTTATTTTTGAGCCGCGCAGGATTCGAACCTGCGACCCACGCCTTAAAAGGGCGTTGCTCTAC
>CAZMEV010000124.1:0-7965 GCA_964565375.1 uncultured Spirochaetaceae bacterium | reverse complement strand
TACATGTCCTTTTGTTTCCGCCATGCTCAATTCACTCCGCTTGCATTCGTCGACGACCCATCGTTCTCATGTACCATAAGGCCGTCTTTACTATTTGTTATATCGTTCAAATACTTGTTATATCGCCCAGCTTCTCGAGCACCGCATTGTAGCTGCGCTCGAACACTTCGCGCCCGGCCTCGTACGTTCGGGTCGATCGGAGGGTGATAATCTGCAATTTCAAACAGTAGATTACGATATTCTCAAAATCAAAGTGGTGTCCCACCTCGAGTTCACTCAGAAAATCAAAACGAACCTTATCGAGATACCGCTCGGCCTCCAGCGGATCACTGTTAATCGCCTCACGAGCGACCTCTTCAGCCCGCGCAGCATACCCCGGGTCTCCGCTGCGCACGCTCTTATTCACGCGTTCGGCGTTATCGCTACGCGCATGAACAAGTGCATTTCGAAGAGCCCTGTCAAAACTGCGGAACTCTGCAGCCGACGGACTGAGTTCTTCGACCGGCTCGTCCAACTCAGCCAGGTTCGTTTCGCCTCGCTCTGCAGAGCCCTGCTCTTCTTCGGAAACTTCGAAGCTGCGCGCAGCGTCGAGAACGACCTTCACCGCAGGCTCCTCGAGGTTGGCGCCGGGCAGCATCCTCATATCCGCGGGGGTCAGCTGGCGCCGCAGAAACGCAAGCAATTCGTCCCACTCAATAGGGGGATCTGAATCAAGGAACAGCGAAGGAAGTGCCGCGACCGCATAGTAGTATCCCGCCAAGGCCTACTCCTCCGATTTCGCAGCTTCGCGGATAAGCGAGGACAGCCGCGGACTAACGTGTTCGCTCAGCGCTTCCGCTACGCCTTCAGCGGTGAAGTCGTAATATACACCGCCGTTTTCCTCAGTAACCCGGAAGCCGCTGTTTACGCGACCCGACGGCACAAGCGAAACACCCTTCTTCAGTTCGCTGCCAAGCGCGCTGCGAAGGCTTTCCTCGACTGCCTGTACGTCTTTCTCCGGCAATGCAATCTGAAGATCGGTCGTTCCCTTCTCGGCCCACGCCCTTACAACCGCTGCAATAGCCTCGGCGATTACCTCAGGTTTGTACTGGCCGGCAACCTCGCGCTCTATGACACGCTGGAAAAGCGTAGTAACGCGATTTTCAACGTTAAGGACAAGATCCCGTGCTGACTGCCTGAGGGCGGCCTCTCCCGACTGCCGGGCTTTTTCGGCGTCGCTCTGTGCCTGCTTTCGAAGCGTTTCCGCCTCCTGCTGGGCTGCCTTCACAATATCGTCTGCACGGCTCTGGGCCTGATCAATAATCTCCTGAGCACGGGCCTCCGCACTCTCCACGCCCTCGGACTTAATTGTCTCGATGAGCTCTTTTAACTGCGCATCCATCGGCTATCCTCGTAAAAGATTATGGTAAAACACTCCCGGCATGAGCTCTGTGCACTCACGCATCGGCCTACAGAAAACCGGAAGCCCGGATTCTCGTACCATTGTTATTGCAGATTCAGCGACCCCGTACCGGCTTTCCACCGGCATCCGACACAATTGTCGGCGGGAACACCGCGCTCGTATGATGTTACGGCTGCAACGGTAGCCGTAATGTAACCGTTACCGTGTGACTCTATCAAGGAAAAATCGATATGAACTGAACGGATTCCTTCCCGTGAGCCTCACTCGAGCTCGATTTCCCAGTATACAGGCTCCGATTCCTCAAGAAGATCTTCCAGTGACCTCTCGACCGATGCAGTTGCATCATCTTCCACCATACCTTCGCTAACCGCCGAAATCCTGTCTGCAAAGGAAACACTGAAGTGGATCCTCTCATCTTCTCCTACAAAAAAGCCAAGCAATTCCGCCGCCTCGTCGGTGGGGGCGTCGTTAACGCCCTCGCTTATTCGTTGTCGGTATATATCTCCATCGAAGATAATCGGCTCGTCGCCGGCGTAGGCCCCATACACCCCGTTAAGCGCACCGATCGAAGCGAAGCGAAAGGTAACCTCTATAACCTCACGATCACCATCCTGCGAGCGCGTATACGCCTCAAGCGACAATCCGTCCACGAGTCGGGCCGTGCTTCGTGCGTCGGCTTCAGAAGCCGGAAGCGGCAACTCCCCGGAGGGACTCGCGACGGCGTCGTCGACAAGGTAGTCCCGGTCGATTCGATACACATTGGTAATTGTTCCGCTTTCGCGATCCTCGAACGAAATGTGCGTTTCAATCGAAAGACATCCTGTGAAAAGCACGAAAACAACAAGCAGGACAGCTGGCAGGCGAACCTTCATAGTACCCGCAGCTTATGCATTGTCCGGGCACTCGGCAAGACACCCTGTCGCGCGGCAGTAATCCATTTATACTCTGAGCCGTACGACGGTCTTGCCGGTTCCACCGTCCTCCGGTCGGGCAAACTCGCTCGATGCGATCTCCTCGCGTGCCGAGAGCAGGTCATGAACTCCCTTCTGAAGTGCGCCGGTTCCTTTGCCGTGAAGAATGCTGAAACTCTCTCTGCCTTCGGCGAGACACGAATCGATCTGGCGTTCCACCCTGTCAAGCGCGTCGGCAAGCCGCTCACCCCGTATGTCGAGCTCAAATACCGGGCGACTGGCAGGCGCTTCGGTGCGCACTTTTGATTGACCGGCTGACTGTTCTCCGGTATCGGACAGCACCTCGAGATCGGATTCATCAACCGTCATACGAACCGAGCCGGTGGCAACGACCCACTTTCCACGTTTGTCAGGACGTTCGACAATGCCCTTCGTTCCGAACTTTCTGAGCTTGACCCGCACCCCTTCGCCGAGTTCGGGTTTTGCCTTCTGCCGACGGCCGGAAGATTTCTGTTGAGGTTGATGTTTTCCCGAAGCGGCCTTGTCAGCGGCCGAGTCTGCGTGCTCTGAGGAAGCAGCGTGGTCTTCGTTCCCGGAGTCAGCGCTGTGCGCCCGGTCAAGCTCTTCGCCAAGCTCGGAGATAAACTGCTTCACCTGCTTGCGTTTATCCCTGGTGAGCTCACCCTCACGCAGTTCGCGCACAAGATTCTCGAGCCGGCTGCGTGCCCGTGCCGCGAAATCATCGAGTTCGCGCAGTTTCCCTTCCCGTATTTCCTCGCGCTGCCGCTCAACCTTTTCTTTCTGTTGGCGCAGATCGTGCTCGCGCTGTTTTACATCCGCACGCTCACGTTCGAGTTCGGACCTGTCCCGCTCAAGGTCCGCCTGCGATGCTTCGAGGGCCTTGAGCACCTCGGCAGTATCACTTGTGCCGTCAGTCAGGTAGGTTCTTGCCGTATCGAGGATTTCACCGGGTACGCCGCTGCGCTCGGCAATAGAGATCGCGTGGGAACTGCCTGGTATTCCAACGAGAAGCCGATAGGTCGGCGCAAGGCTTGAGTCATCGAACTCCATGCTTGCGTTGGAAACCGTCTCATGCGTATATCCGTATCGCTTCAGCGCTCCATGGTGGGTGGTGACCAGCGCGTAACTCTGCGTTTCGGTAATCCTGTCGAGAATAGCCATGGCAAGAGCCCCGCCTTCATGCGGGTCCGTGCCCGAGCCGAGTTCGTCAAGCAGCAGGAGCGACCGAGGGCCCGCACGGTCGATCATGCGGGAAATGTTCCGCATGTGCCCGCTGAACGTGGAGAGATTCTGCTCAAGGCTCTGCTCGTCACCGATATCCGCGAGTACTACTTCAAACACCGGCAACTCGCTCCCGGTTCCAACCGGCACCTCCATTCCCATTTGAAACATGAGCGAAACAAGCCCCGCCGTCTTCAGCGCCACAGTCTTCCCGCCGGTATTCGGGCCGGTAATAATGAGACAACGGGTCGGTTCGTCCATGACAATATCGACAGGCACAACATCGCGTGCGGGAATAAGCGGATGGCGGGCCTGCCGCAGCCGCATGCGATTACCGACAGCAGGACGGTCACAGTCAAAATCAAGGCTGTAACGGGCACGGGCTCGAATAGTGTCGAGCTCGGACAGAGTTGTTTCGCACTCGGCGATTTCCCGCCGCCGCTCCCTCACGGCCGCGCTCAGCTCCCGAAGAATACGCAGAATGACATTGCGGTATTCAGCCTCCCGTTCAGCCCGCTCGTTGTTCTGATCAACGATATCAAGCGGCTCCATGAATACCGTCTGTCCGGTTCCGCTTACATCGTGAACGATACCGCGAATGCGGCCCTTGAAGTCGGCTTTGACCGGCAGAACGGTACGACCTTCCCGGTAGGCAGGAGCGTCGCTCGAGAATACCTGGTCAAGCGAGCTGTCGTTAAACCAGGCGCGCACTTTTCGCCCGATCGACGCCTGAATCTCGCGTATGCGTTCCCGGATACGCCGCAGTTCCGGCACTTTATCCTCGCGAACCCATCCGGATTCATCGATCAGCGAGAGGATCCGTTCAGTCAAATCGGAGGGAGAGGCGACGCTGCCGAGATCTTCGCGCAGCAGAGGCGCGGTCTCGCGGGCGGAAAACCACCTCGATATTGTTTCAAAAGAGCGCAGAAACCGCGCAATTGCGTAGAGTTCGCTGCCTTCCAGCTGCGAACCTTCCACTTCCAGTCGCTCGAGTGCGTCGCCGAAATCCGGAAAGACCAGCGAATGTGGCTCTTCTCCCTCGGCAAGCACCTGTCGATATTCCGCTATACGGTCCAGTTCGGCAGCGATTATCGCCGAATCGTCGCTCGCCCGAAGAACCCGGCATGCCCGAGCCCCCGACTCGGAGAGACAGCGGTCGGCGAGCCGCTCAATCACGGCACCGAGTTCGAGCAGATCGGCAGTATGCGCATCGGTGCAGCGATACTCGCCGCTTGCCCTCTGCCGGTTTTCGCGGGTTTCCATCTGAGAATCGTTGTGGTGCTCCGCAGCGCCACCGCCGGCCGCGGTCTGCTGATGTTCATCGTAGTACTGCATAACACGCGAAGCCCACCCTGCGGGTGAGATACCATCGACCTAATAAACGTCAGTCACCAAAAAGCTTATTGAACTTCGACCGCGCCTCTTCAGCTTCAGCCTGGCGAGGAGGCGCGCCGGCATCTTCCGGGCGGTCACTGCGCGGGCGAAAAAAATCGCAGAAATTGGCACGTTCCTTGTCCCGCACGGGTTCCGAAATGTGCTCGCGACACTCCCACTGCACAGAAGGGTCGTAGAATGTACAGTTCCGACAGACTCGAAGGTCGGCACGACAGTTTGGACACTGTTCGGTACGGTGGAACGGCTGATCGTCGGGAAGCTCAGTCCTGCATGAAAAACAACGAGTCATAATACGCCTTTACACAATATTCCCTTACACACGCCTCAATCATCCCCGCTCGTTTCGAAAGTGTAGCCCGAGCCTGCGTATTCCGTCGAGTGATAGGCACATCCTTTGCTTGCCCTTTCTGACAGACCCGCGATAGGCTGTTTGTGCGTTACCATGATTATGCGACGGACATGCGAAAGCAAACAGTGCTCCAGGTTGGCGGTGGTCAACTCCCCATTCTGTGCAATCCATTGTGATCCCGAGCACAGCCGGCTTGTCGCGGAGTGCCTCGAAAACCGTTCGGACTTCGAGCGCGTGGCGTTCGACGGCATGACTATCTGTGATGCAGCATTCACCTCGAAAAATCTTCACGGCTGCAGCCTCAGCAACACACGTCTGCTGCGTTGCCGGTTCGTTGATACGGTGATCGACCTTTCCTTTCTCGACCACTCGGAGTTCATAGAGTGTTCGTTCGAGCGCGTGCGCATTCGCTCATCGGTGTTCGCCTGTTCGTACCTGCGCGATTGTTCGTTCACCGAGTCCACGCTTGTACAGGTGAATTACAACGCGGCGTCACTCTGTACAACCGGATTTTTCTCCTCCGACCTGCTCGACTGTCGCTTTATCGCTGCATCTCTCAGTGATACCGATTTTTCCGATTGTAATCTGAAGGGAAGTGATTTCTCCGACTCAACGCGCATGAATGTCCGCTATCCATACTGCAACGTGTTCCAGTCCCACGGAATTCTCGGCAGCGACAAATACGCCTCACTTCGCATTCCGTCGATGGAGTTGCCCTGAACGATGAAGCTCTTCCACCATATATCGCTTGAAGGATTTTCGAACACATATGTACTCGGCAGCGAGGAATCTAATGCGGCGCTGGTTATCGACCCCGGAAGCATGGATGAAGAGCTGCTGATGCTTATCGAGGACAACAATTTCGTACCGGCAGGAATTCTGCTGACACGCAACGAGCGGCACCACGCCGGGGGAGTGCGAACCTTCCAGCGCATTTACGATTGTCCGGTCTTCGGAAGGAAGCCACCGGAGGAGCACCAGCATTCTCACGAGATCACCGATACCCAGTCGTTCAGCGTCGGCGAGTTCAACGTACACGCGATCCGGCTTCCGGGAAGCTGGATAGACGGCGTTATCTACCGAATCGGCGGGGCACTGTTTCCCGGGCCAATGTTCTCCGCCGGCAAGACAACCGACCTACCGCCAGGATTCGCAAAGGCGTTGCTCATAGAGGGGCTCCAGGCCGTCCTTTCAAGCATGCCACCGGGAACATACGTGTTCCCGGCATATGGCCCACCGACTACCATTCGCGCAGAACTTCGTACCAACGCGGATCTTCGCCGCTCTCCGGACCATCATATTCCGCGAGAACACTTCGAAATCGCGACGGAAACGGAGATGTGAACGTTCGCCTCTCGGGTTCTCCCGGAAATTTAATCGAAAGAGTCGCAGCATGCAGAAGCAGTCCAGAATCCGGACATGACCCGGCAGCCCGGTTGTACACCGTATCGCCCACGATCGGACAACCGAGATGCTTCATGTGTACACGAAGCTGATGCGTTCGCCCGGTTTTCGGAGCCAGTGCGACCAGCGTTACCCCTTTGAATCGTGAGAGTATACGGTAGTCTGTTACCGCAGGCTTGCCCTCATCAGCCGACCAGGCAAACCGCTTCCTGTGATGCGGATCCCGCCGGATGCAGCCTTCCACCCGCCCTTCACTCGCCGGTGGAGCGCCTTTCACAACCGCAACATAGCGTTTACGAACTCGTGCTGCTGCAAACTGTCGCTTCAGTGATTCGGCAGTTTCATCATCACGGGCGACAACCATGACCCCGGACGTATCCTTATCGAGCCTGTGGACAATCCCCGGCCGTTCCGAATCGGTAAAACGCTCACCCAGTTCCGGATAGCGATACAGGAGACCGCTTACAAGCGTTCCCTCGCGATGTCCGCTGCCCGGGTGCACCACCAGACCCGGCGGTTTGTCCAACACGATGAGTCGCTCATCCTCGAACAGTATCGTCAGATCCATGTGCTCTGGGGTCGGCTCGACCGGCTGCTCGGGGGCTATGTAGCCCGCAATGCGGTCTCCTTCGCGCACGCGATACCCGTGCGCGACGGTGCGCCCATTTACCTCCAGCGACAGAACACGGTTGGCAAACTCGTTTCGCGAAAGCGAAAGTAATTTCCGGGCAACCAGCGCATCCACCCGCTTTCCCGCATCTTCGACTTCGCACAACCCGGCGAAGTACACCGCATTCTCCGAAGCGTTTACCGAAACCTCAGTCATCGGATACCACACCGAGAAGGAAATCAAGCATACCGACACCCACACTCAAAGAAAGGCCTATTCCAAGTACCTGATTTCGCTGCTCGTCGGTGTATACACCACTGTCGCGCCAGGTGAGGTCCTCCTCGGTTGCAAGTCTCCATGCGCGATACCCGAGAGACGAAAAAAGAAGCGTAAGAGGAACGCTGCCGAGCGTTATTATCTGGAATCTGCGCAGATCGCGCGCCACACGCGGGAACTCCTCCGGCTCATACGGCTCGGGATCACCTGCGCTGAGCAGCGCCGGCTGAATCACAAGCAACAGCGCCAACACTACTGTAATTGGAATGCGAAACACGCTCATATCACCTTCATGCAACTGGCTGACGATAGCGTCAGCCTGGCTGAGCAGAGCGTCAGCCTGGCTGAGCAGAGCGTCAGCCGGGCTCATGCTCCG
>CAZMEV010000123.1:0-8119 GCA_964565375.1 uncultured Spirochaetaceae bacterium | reverse complement strand
CGCTGCCCATGGTCCGGGCGTCGCTGCCCATGGCTTGCCCGCTTGTCTCCGTTCGCGCAGCCGGCCCGAGCCTGTTTACGCGCTCTTCCACCGAGTTCAGCCGGTCTGCGACGGAATCGAGCACCGCCTCCATCTTTTCGATATATGTCTCGTCCATGCGCGCGAGTCCTACTTTCTGAATTACGGGCTTTGTGACTTAACTGTTATAATTATATCGATACAGGACCGTCGATGTCACGAAGACCGTTCCCCGACGCATAAGATTTACCCTTCTTTCGGCTGCAGCCGGAATACATGATGCCGCTTTGCCTGTCGCTGAAAGTCCGAAGGAAGCGTTTCGCTCGACCAGTCGGTAATCTCGAAGCGCCGGCTGAGTTCCCCGTCGAGCCTGAAGCCGCGCAGGTTGTTTGCGAAAACGATCGTTCCGTTATCTGTGAGATGTTCGGCTGCAGTCTCGATCAGGCTTGTGTGGTCGCGCTGCACATCGAAATCGTCCTGCCGGTCCTTGCTGTTAGAAAAAGCCGGCGGATCAATGTAGATGAGGTCGAATATCGCTTCGCTCTTCCAGAGATATGCAAACGCGTCGTCGCAGATGAACCGGTGATGCTCTGCCGACAGCCCGTTCAATGCGAAATTACGTCGTCCCCACTCCAGGTAGTGTTTCGACGTATCCACCGAGGTGGTGTGCATGGCTCCTCCCGCCGCCGCCGCGACCGAGACGCTGCATGTATACGCGAAAAGGTTAAGCATGCGCCTGCCCTTCGCAAGGTCGCGGACCCGCTGTCTCGTTATCCGCTGATCGCAGAAAAGCCCCGTGTCGAGATAGTCGGTGAAGTTCACCTCGAACGCCAGTCCGTTTTCGTAGACCGTCCGCACAACCGAAACCGGGTTTTCACTTCTCCTATATTGATGTTTTCCCCGTTGCCGCTCTCTTCTCTTTATATTGATACGGGTGGACCCGGTCGCCTCCTCCTCGCCGGCAACCGAGTCGGGCGGAAGCTCAAGCACCTCCGCTACGGCCGTAATCAGCTCTGCAAGACGGGTTGCCGCTGTCTCCGCTTCAATTTCCTTCGGCGCAGCATACTCCTGCAGCACTACCGACTGTTGCCCGTCGGCATCCGTGTAGATATCAACCGCGGCCGCGTACTGGGGAATATCCGCATCGTAGAGTCTGAAGCAGCTCACGTGTTCTCTCGCCAGGTACTTCTTCAGCAGGCGGCGATTCTTGCGAAGACGATTCGCCACCATGCCGACGTTTTCCCGGGAGACGGGAAACGCTTTCGGCTCGCGTCGAGGATCCGGATCTGTGTCGGCCGACCGTGTCACCCCACCATGATGCGTGCCCGGCTGCCGGTCGCGGTGCTGCTTCGGCGGCTGGTACCGGTTCTCCGGTCCGACATCGATTCGCGCACCAACAATCTCCATGGCACCGTTGTAGAAGCGATTAAGTTTCCTCGCCTGAAGCCCGAGCGCACGCGCCTGCTCGGCATGCTCGGCAAGGACAGTCGCGTGGAAGCCGGACAGCGTATTCGAAAGCCAGCGACCGAGCTCCGCGTACATTACTTCGGCATCGGGCGGATTGTCGCCGGGGCGGGAGCCGCCACGGTTCTGACCCTGGCGCCCCGCCGCGGAGCCCTTATCGCCGTCCTGAGCACGGCGCTGGTTCCCGGAATGTCTGCTGCTGTCCGGCCCCTGGCGCCTCGCCGCGGAGCGTCCGCCGCCGTCCTGGCCGCCTGCCTGTTCTGTGGTCGCACTTCGCCCGTGAATCCGCACGCCATAGGGCGGATTCGTCACGAGGAAGCACTCGCGCTGCAGCGTACTGCCGGCACTGTCACCGACGATGTCAGCGCGGTTCAGACCGGCAAAGTGACTGCACTCGAACGCAATTGCATCGGCGACACCTGCCCGTCCTGCATTCGCCTTCGCTGCTTCCAGCGCCGTGCTGTCGATATCCGAAGCCAGGATCCTCCCGGCCGCCTCGCGCCACCGGGCAAGGCCTTCCCCGGCACGGCGCGTGGCCTCCTCGCGCAGTTGTTCCCATGCTTCTGCGTCGAAACAGCGCCACGCACTGAGTCCGCTTTGCTCGCGTAGGATCCCCGGTGCGACATCGCAGGCGATCATCGCCGCTTCTATTGCGATGGTTCCCGAGCCGCACATCGGATCGACCAGCAGGGGCGGCTCAATGCCGTGTTCCTGTGGCAGTGGTGGTTCGCCGGCGTGCTCCTGTGACAGGGGCGCACCGCCGGCGTCGCCCTGCCGCGTTACACCCGGCTTGCGAGGCCCACCGTCGCCGGAGCGCCACCTGTCGACCGCCGCCGTCCAGCCGCTTCGCGCGAGCACACCCGCTGCGGTGTTTTCACGCAATGGGGCTTCAACCGTGTCGCTGCGATAGCCGCGGCGGTGCAGGCTGCCGCCTGAAGCATCAACATAAATAATCGTTTCCCGGTCGGTAACGAACGCATAAAGGCGCAGGTCCGGCTCATCCGTGTCGACCGATGGACGCGAGCCGCGGAGCTCCACGAAGCGGTCGCAGAGGGCATCCTTTATGACAAGACGCGGAATGTTGGGGTTACGGAACGCGCGGTGGGAGGTGTGTCCGCCGATAGCGAAGGTGGTGTTCTCACTCATGTGCACCTCCCACGGCAACGCATGAGCGAGGCGGTATAGACTCTCTCGATCGGCGGTACGCCCGCGAGCGATTTCGATGAGAACCCGTCCGGCGATCCGCGACCAGAGCTCAATGCGTCCTGCGCACCACGATGCTCTCCCCGCCGGCGGAATTACTGCCGCGCCGCCACCGCTGCCTCTGACTTCTGCTTCGGGCACAAGGGACGAAAGCTCTTCGGAGAGAAGCTGTTCGAGGTGCTTCGGCGCCGTTATGAAAAGCGGTGCGCTTGCCGGATCGCTCGCGATGGTTGCGGTGGGGTCGGCCGGTTCGTCGATATCGTTCATGGTGTTCCTTCGCGGCAGATGGTAGCAGAAAGTGCGGGCACGAATCGCCCGTTCCCCGCTATACGGGAGAAAACGGTACCGCGTTGCTACACCGGAGAAAACGCTGCCGCGTTGCTATACGTGAGAAAACGCTGCCGCCCGGCGACCGCCTGCCTGTCACCCCTTTCGCTTCAGAACGGCCATGGTTATATCGTCGTCCTGTCCGGTCATGAACGAGTCGACAGACTCCATCACGCTCCCGATAATCGCTTCCGGGTGGCGGTGTCGCTCTTCGGAGACAAGCGCGTGCAATCGTTCTTCCCCGTACATTTCCCATTGATTTCTGTCGGCGTCGTTGGCATACGAGCGTGCCTCCGTAATGCCGTCGGAGTACAAGACGAGCAGGTCGTCGGGGTCAAGAGTAAAGGTGTGGCTTTCATCGCCCTGAACGGCCTCCTCGAGAATGCCCATGAGAAAGCCCCTTGATTCAATGGAGATGATTTCGCCTGTTTCCGCACGGCAGATAAACGGGTCGGCATGATCATTTCCGAACATTTCGAAGTGTCCCTTGCCGTCGAAGCGGAGGAGTCGGAAGGTCATGTACATGTGGCTGTACTGCGAGCCGACGTTGCTGCGGCGTGAAAGACGCCCCTGAATGTTTTCGTAGAGTACGCGATTAATGCTCTGGTAGAGGTCGGGAAGCGGTTTGTGCTTCGAGTCCGGATCGGCCATAATCGTGTGGAAGGCGACTTCCGACATCATCATTATAAGGCCGGATTTAAGTCCGTGCCCGGAAACATCACCGAACACACCGAAGTAAGGCTCGGCGGCGAGGTCGAAATCGTAGTAGTCACCCCCGACTTCGGTGGCGGTGCGCATGAACGCGCTGATTTCATAGGAGTCGGTATCACTGACGGCAGGCAGAATGGATGTCTGAATGTCGGTCGCAATCTGCATCTCCTGCTCGACCCGGGCGCTCTCGCGCACCTGTGAATACAGCCTCGCGTTTTCAATGGAAATAGCCGCTTCGACGGCGAAGGCCTTCAGCAGCTCGAAACTCTCTTCGGTGAACAGTCCCTTTACCTGCCGGTTGTCCAGGTAGATTGCGCCGATCACGCGGCCGGATAGCATCACGGGGGCAGTGACAATTGACTTGAGGCCCGCCTCGATTACCGCATCGTCCTGCGCACGCTCTGTCTCCGCGTCGGCTATGCGTTGTCCCTCTTTCATCGAAACAGTCTGCTCGACAATGGTCCGCGAGTAAACGAACTCCGCTTCGTTCTGTTCACCTTCGACCGAGTGCCCGGTTTTCATTTCCAGGGTCGATGTTGCCCTGTCGCCTTGCCGTTGATCTTCGAAGAGAAACAGGGCTCCCCGCTCGGCGCCGGAAACCTCCATGGCAAGCGACATGATCCGTGACAGCAGCTCATCCATATCCACGATCCGGGAAAGCTGCTCGGATAGCTTGAGCAGATACGACAGCTGCCTGCGGTATGACGAAGCGCTTTCGCTGGAGGTTTCCGGAACAGCGGGTTCGCGTTCAGCCTCGGTTACTTCTTCAGTGGACGCGCGCGGTTCGCTGAACATTCGTCGCAGGTGCTGTGCATTTTCGACCTGTATTTCGGCGCCGAGACTCCGGATTTCCTCGACCGCTTCCGCGTACAGGGAGTCTCCTTCTTCGCTTCTTCCGGAGGCTGACAGGATAAGGCCCTTGATTACCCGGTTCTGCGCGAGCACGAACTCGTAGCCGTCGCCGAGGTCATGTGTAATCGTGATCGCCTTGTCGATATGTGCGAGGGCGCTGTCATAGTCAGGGTTCTCAAAAGGTGTATCCGCGATGGCACGAACACGCTTTTCCCACTGAGCGGCCATGTTGGCGTTATACATTTCGCCGTGGAGCCGACCCTTTTCGAGCGTTTCGAGGGCTGCATCACGATTTCCGACCGCCGCATATATTTCGGCAAGCGTATAGCAGAGCGTAAGCATACCGAGGGACACCCCGTACTCCCCGGCAATGCGCAGGGCGGTGGAAATTTCTTCAATTGCTTCACCGGTATTCCCCAACGCGTTGCGCCCGAGTCCGATAACGTAGTGGCTGAACAGCTCGAGCGCGATATTCTTGTGATCGCGAGCGAGTTCAAGGCTCTGCTCCCCGGCCGAAACCGCCTTCAGCGGATTTCCCACCAGGGATTCAACGGATGCGCTGTAGAACTGAATGTAGAGCTGAAACACTTCGTTCGTGGTGTCGCCATAGCGCTGATGCAGTGCGGATAACGTATCCCGGGCTTTCGCGGCGTTGCCGATATACGCGTAGCCCTGCGCGAGTACACCGAGTGAGTAAATCTGCTCGAGCACTTCGCTTTCCGGGAGGATCTCTAGCCCGCGGTCGAGGTAATCGATAGCTTCGGTGAAGTAGCCGAGAAATACCTGTGCACGCCCGATTGCGCAGTAAGGGATGGCCAGCAGCTCCGGAAGCTCAAGGCGCTCGGCAAGCGGAATCACCTCATAGTAATACTTCATAGCGGTTGCCTGGTCGCCGCTGAAGAAGTGGTTCTTTGCAAGCAGATAAAGGATCCGCGCCCTGTTCGCCGTATCTTCAGTCTCGACGGTCAGCGGAATGACCGACGTGAGCAGGTCAATTGCCTTGCCGTACACCCCGAGCTGAAAATTCAGGTTTGCTATTTCCAGGGCAAGCTCGATCCGGGTATGCATGATCGTCGCGGTTTCCTTGCCCGATCGCTCGAGGATTGTGAGTGCCTGCTCGAGAAACTGTACGGCCAGCCGGTATGAGTGGTTCTCGAGCGCCTCGCGTGCGGCTTTCCGGCTGTACAGGTATCCTCGACGGTTGCTGCCTGCCTGCACGTAGTGGTAGGCGAGTCGATATACCTGATCGCTTGCGTGGTATTCGTGTTCAATCGCTTCGGCAGCCTGCCGGTGCAGGCTGCGAAGCTGTGAGGGCTCCAGATTTTCTGTCAGCGTAACGAGCACGCTGTCGTGTACGAATGAGTAGACCACATCCCCCCGGTCCGAAATACGCTGCTCGAGCAACAGCCCTTCGGTTGCTTCTTCAAGCTGCCTGAGAAGCTGTTCCCGGCTTACTCCCGTTTCACGCTTCTCGAGCACCGCAAACAGAAGTTGAAGTGTGAACTCCTTTCCTGTGACCGCGGCAACCCTCAAAATCTCAATAGTATCTTTTGAGATTCTCTCCAGTCGCGTTGCCAGTTTCTCCTGAATCGATGAAGAAAAGGAGAACTGCTCAAGAGCACTCGTATCGATGCTCCAGCCCTCGGCGGTGGCCGACACGATATCCCGGTCGACAAGCGTTTTTATATTTTCTATAACGAGCAGCGGATTTCCTTCGGAGCTTTCGTAGAGCCTGTTCGAGAGTGCCCGGAGCCCGTGTTCGAGCGTGCCGAAGATTTCGGTCACGAGCTGGTGTACTTCATCCCGCTCAAGGGGGCCAAGTGCCAGAATTTCTCCAATTCCGTCGCCGGCCGCATTGCGAAGCGTATCCATAAGGGGCACAGCCGCTCCGCCGGCGTCCTCCCGAAGTGTGAGGGCTATGTACAAGCTCTTGTCGGCCATGAACTGCCGGAGAAAATCCAGGAACGTAACGCTGTCCCGGTCCCAGAGCTGTGCGTCATCAAAGCTCAGAACAAGCGGGTGGTCGGGCGTTGCAATTGTGAGAAAGAAATCCTTGAGCGCATTGAAAAACCGCTCGGTCTCTCCACCTGCATCCGCAGTCTCATCGTCGTGTCCGAAAACCGCGGCCATTCCGGGAATATTTCCGGACAGTATCCTGCCATCGGTTCCAAGCGACCGAGCAATGCGGTTTCGTGTCTCGTTGCGCGCGGCTTCCGGCATCCTGTCTATGAGTTGCAGGAGCCGTTCTGCCGCATCGAGAAAGGGATAGTATGGCCGGGTTGTTGCCCGCTGCGATCCGGCTGTTTCCACAATAAAGGTGGTTACGCCGGAGGCATATCGGGGAAGCTCGGAAAGCAGGCGGGTCTTTCCGATGCCGGACTTACCGGCAAGTGCGGTAATGTACCCCCGCCCGCTCCACAGTTCATGCAGGTGCCGGCGTAGCCGTTTGCGTTCTCTTCGTCGGCCGACAAGCTGCGTCCGATAACTCAGATTCTTCAACCGGTCCTTCTTGCCGAGGGTGAGAAAACTCGTCTGCTTGCGTTCGACATCCGCCTGTAGGTAGGTTTCGAGGTCCTCTGCTACCCCATAGGCCGACTGGTAGCGCTCATCCGGATCCTTGTTCATCAGCCGAAGAATGATCCTGCTTACGACAGGCGGAATACGTTCCACGAGCTGATCGGGGGCATCGGGAATGCGGGCGATATGCTGATGCATGAGCTCCCCGGGATCATTCGCCCGGAACGGTTTGATTCCGGTCAGCAGCTCATAAAAGACAATGCCGAGCGAATAGAGGTCCGAACGTGTGTCTATTGTACGCCTCAGGATACCGCTCTGCTCCGGGGCCATGTAGGCAAGGCTTTGCCCGTTCCCGTCAGCTGTCGTCGAGAGTATACGCGAGTAATCGTTGAAATGGGCGGTGGCGAAATCGACGGCTCGAACGCTGTCCGGTTCCTCGGCATCGCTAACCAGAATATTGCTCGGTTTAATCCCGCGATGGAGTACACCGTAGGTGTGAGCGTAGTCGAGTGCGCGGGCTACCTGCGCCATGAGCCGGATTTCGGTGTCGAGCGGTACCATGAATCCGGTGCCGGCGTCGACCTGTGGCTGTCCGGCCCCGATGCGTGTGCGCAGATCGGTTCCCTGAACCAGTTCGGTTACAATGTGCAGATACTCTTCCCGTTCTACAAACTCAATGAATCTTGCGATATTCGGGTGCTTGAAGCGGGCGAGAAGATCCGCGTCACGTCGAAACCGGAGGAACACCTCACTCGCCGAATCGATGCGCTCGTGGATTCGTTTGATCGCCACCGGGCGCCCGCTGTCCCGTTCAATGCCCTTGTAAACGGAACCGGTCTCGCCCTCCCCGATGAGTTCGTGCACCTCGTACGCGCCGACTTTACTTCCCTGCATACCCTGCCTTTCCAGCTGCCGCAGAATTGCATGAAATGCCTGCTGCCCTCACACCCTACCACCGGGGCGGTGCACCGTCGAGGTTCGGGAGGCAGGCGTTATGGCCGGCACGCCGGAATTGCCAGGTCAGCTG
>CAZMEV010000122.1:0-8561 GCA_964565375.1 uncultured Spirochaetaceae bacterium | reverse complement strand
GGCATGAAGGTCAGCGAGCTCTGTCTCGGCACAATGACCTTCGGACGCGAAACGGACGAGCGCGAGTCGCACGCGATCATGGATGCCTTCGTGAAGGCGGGCGGCAATTTCATCGACACTGCCAACGTGTACACCCGCGGAGTGAGTGAAGATATTATAGGTCGATGGTTAGCCGATCAGGACCGTCACAGCCTCGTGATCGCCACGAAAGGCCGGTTTCCCATGGGCGACGGCCCCAACGAAACCGGTGCGAGCAGGAAGACAATCCGGCGCCACGTGGAGGACAGTCTTCGGCGGCTGAATACGGATTTTATCGACCTGTACCAGATGCACTGCTGGGACCGGGGGACGGAGCTAGAGGAGACCCTTTCGACCCTCGACCGGCTCGTACAGGAAGGCAAAGTACGGTACATTGGAGCGAGTAACTATACCGGGTGGCAGCTGCAGAAGGCGCTCGATCTGCAGAAAGCGCACGGCTGGGAGCCCTTTCGAAGCCTTCAGCCGCAGTACAGCCTGCTGTGCCGTACCACCGAATGGGAAGTGCTTCCGGTGTGCGAGCAGGAAGGCCTCGGGGTGCTTCCCTGGAGTCCGCTTAAAGGCGGCTGGCTCAGCGGCAAGTATGACCGCGGCATGAGCGCGCCGCCGAAGGGATCACGGCTCGGCGACAAGCACGATCTGTGGTTCGAGACCTGGGAGCGGATGAACGTCGAGTCCACGTGGAAGGTGCTCGACGCGGTCGGTGATGTGTCGAAGGAGACCGGCACGTCGTTCGTGCAGGTGTCGCTTCGCTGGCTTCTCGAGCAGGCGAGGGTAACCGCCCCGATTGTCGGTATGCGCACGCGCTCGCACCTTGACCACGCCCTCGGCGCGCTTGATTTCTCGCTTACCGAGGATCAGATGCGGCGACTCAACGAGGCGAGCGAACCGCAGAAGCCGTATCCATGGGACTTCGTGGATGGTGCGCAGGGCGGGCGCTGAGCGCCGTGCTGAACGCCGCGCTCCGGGTTTGGCGGCTGCTGCGACAGCAGCCTGCGGGTGTGCGGCCTGAGGGAGGACCGCCCGCGGGCTTGGCGGCTGCTGCGACAGCAGCCTGCGGGTGTGCCGTGACGCGTTGTCAGAGCAATGGAAAATAATTATTCTTTAGGGAAAGGCAGGCGCAGGCGTATGATGACTGAAAAGACAACGCAAAAATCCGAACAGCAGGCTTTCCAGGATCTTCGCAGGCAGTTTCCCGCACTCGGACAGACCATGCGCGGCAAACCGCTTGTGTACCTCGACAACGGGGCGACTTCGCTTAAACCCCAGCGGGTCATAGACGCCGAGCTTGCCTATTACCGGGAAAACTCCACAAACATTCATCGCGGCGTATATCAGTTAAGCGAGCAGGCGACCGCCGCCTATGATGCCGCACGGTCGGAGGTCGCCTCGTTTGTGAACGCGGCGGCCGATCACGAGATTATTTTCACCCGCGGAACGACAGAAAGCATTAACCTCGTCGGCTATGCCTGGGGCCGGAACAAGCTTGGGCCCGGCGATGAGATTGTTACCAGTGAGTTCGAACACCATTCGAATCTCGTCGTCTGGCAGCAGGTTGCGAGGGCTACCGGCGCTGCGCTGCGATTCCTGCCGCTGCGCGACGATTCAAGTGGACTCGCAGAGGGAGCGATCGAGGAGACAATCGGAGAGAACACGCGTCTGGTGGCAATTACCGGTATGAGTAACGTCACCGGCTACCGGCCTCCGTTGAAGCAGATCGTGGATCAGGCGCATCACGTTGGTGCGCTCGTACTTGTCGACGGCGCGCAGCTGGTCGCACACGGACCGGTAGATGTGCAGGCGCTCGACATAGACTTCCTTGCCTGGGGGGCCCACAAAATGTGCGGTCCGACCGGGATCGGGGCGCTGTACGCGAAAGAGTCGATTCTCGAGAGTATGGAGCCGTTCCATTTCGGCGGCGACATGATTGAGCGGGTATGGAATGAATCGGCTACGTGGGCGCCGCTTCCGGAGAAATTCGAGGCGGGAACGCCGAATATTGCCGGAGCTATCGGCATGGGCGAGGCGGTGCGCTTTCTTCGTGAAGTCGGACCGGAACGTATCGCTGCGCACGAGGCCGATCTCATCCGCTATACCCTCGAGCGGGCCGCCGAGCATGAGGATATTATTGTCTACGGGGGAAACGAGGTTGCGGCGGCGAAAGAGTCCGGCGGTGCCGCATCCGGCGCGCAGGCGTACAGCATGCGGGGCGGCATTTTCAGCTTTAATCTCGCCGATGTTCACAGCCACGACGTCGGGATGATCCTCGACAGCGAAGGCGTAGCCGTGCGTGCAGGGTTTCACTGCGCGCAGCCACTTATGCGCCGGTTCGGGATTCCGGGGACGACCCGCGCGAGCGTTTATATGTATAATACGCGCGAAGACGTCGACACGCTCTTCAATGCACTTGATAAGGTACGGGAGATATTCGGCTGATATGGATATAGGCGACGATCTGTATAAAGAGATAATCCTGGACAATTACAAGTCCAAAAAGAACAGAAAGCGACTCGAGGATGCTACCCACAGCCGCGAAGGATTCAATCCGAGCTGCGGCGATGATATCGAGCTGTTTCTCAAAATAGACGGTGACACGGTAACCGAGGCGACCTACGACGGAGTCGGCTGCAGCATCTGCGTTGCGAGCGCGAATATGCTCTGCAACGCCATTAAGGGAGCTCCCGTGTCGCATGCCGCGGATATTCTCGGGCGAATGCGCGGAATGCTTGTCGACGGCAGTGAACCGGATTTTCCCGGAGAGGCGGCCGACCTTGAGGCCCTTCAGGGCGTGAAACAGTTCCCCGTTCGCATTAAGTGCGCCATGCTCGCCTGGAATACACTCGAGCAGATGCTGCAGGACGCCGGCCTGCTGAACTGAAGCAGCAGCCTGGGCCCAAAAGCACGACCATGTCTTATGAAATAGAGTTAAAAGCGCATATTGATGACCCCGAGGCGGTTGTGTCGCGACTCAGCGAGGCAGGCTTCCGGGTAGTGGATCGCATCTGGAAGGATGACCGCTACTATCGCAGCGAAAACGGCACGGAATTTCGCCTGCGCCTGTCGGGCAGCGGGGAGAAACCCGGCTTTTCCGAAGCTCATGCAGGCTCGGGGAGGCCCCCGATGTTCGACGAGGAGCAAACCGCCACGACTGGCGACGAGGTATCCTGGGAGGCTTCCGGGGAGGGGGCGGGTGTCGTTACGCACAAGGAAAAGCGTATCCGCGACGGAGTGGAATACAACGTGGAGCGTGAGTTCACCGTGGATTCGGCACGTGCCTTCGAATCGTTGTGCGCACATATCGGGGCTGAGCGGTTTGCGGTGAAGCAGAAATCAGGCTGGTATCTCTCCCGTGACGGGCTGACCGCCGAGGTTATCGAAGTGGTCTCGCTTGGCTGGTTCCTCGAAATCGAAGCGGTGATCGAGGAGACATCCGGCGATGACGGTCGCGACCGCGCTGCTGCGTCGGTACGGGAGGCGCTGTCCCATGCCGGTATTAATCCCTCGGCGATCGAGCCGAGAACCTACCTTTCAATGCTCGGGTTTCGCGACAGCCCGCCACAGGAGCCTTCCGGGTAGCCGTTGCGGGTTGATCGGGCGACGCCGGCCGGGGCTGGGTAGCCGCTGCGGGTCGCTCGGGCGGGGCTTGCCGAAGCTGCAGGAAGCCCGGCAGGCCACGCGCGGACGCCGTTGCAGGTCGCGCGGACGCCCTTCGTGACCGTCATTTCAAGTCCGGGAGGCGAAGATCGCGGAGTACCCGGGCTGCTTCTGCATAGTGTTCTTTCGCCGCCTCGTGCCAGCGGTAGTACTGACTCTGGTAAAATCCCGGTTTGGGGCGCACGGTCCTGCGTTTCGTACCGGTTCGGCTTCGAAGTTCGTTTTTGAGCCACAGATATTTGTCCATCATGTTGCTGATATCTTCATCGCCTGTGGAATCGTCGAGTTCGATAGCCTGCCCTTTCCAGTCATTTCTACGGTACTGGGTGATATCATCGCGGATTATGAAATCGAGAGTGCGTTCTTCAAAGGTGCGTTCCTGTCCTGCCGGGCCGATAATCGATTCGAGTTCGGAGAGCACGAGTTCTTCGTCGGAGAAATCGCGCCGATTGTAGGTGGCGAGGTAGCGATAGACTTTGCGGGCGGCCTGAAAAAACCGTTTCCGGTTGTCTATCCGCCGCTCGGCCGGGATCAGTCTCGGATCTTCCCAGGTTTCTTCAAGCTTGTCCGGCGCCCGGCCGGCGTGAGCGTGCCCGATAGGCGGCACGAGGGAGTTCTGCTCGAAGCGATTGAACTCCTCGTTTCGTCCGGTGAAGTTCTGATGAGCCCAGGTGTCGGCAAACGTGTGGAGGGCAATGCCGATTCGCATGATATTGCGGGTCTTGAGTGCCGCCACGAGCAACTCCTTAGCCCGCGCCCCGTTCGGGGTTACCACCAGCGCGTTTTTGCGGCGGTCACTGCGGACACGTGCACCCTTGTCGGGATCACCGGGGAAAAAGTGAAATGGAATCCAGACCTGATACTCCTGTGCCTTATCCCAGAACCCGAAGTGATGGGTGGCCATCGTGTCATACTGTACGCCCGGTCCCCGTACCTGGTAGGACACGAGCGCATGATCGGTGTATTGGGACGCGTAGGCAAGCTCATCCGCCTCGCCACCGCTGAAGCCGGCTCGCCTGGCAAGCATAGCCACTACGTAGTAATGGAATTCCGCGTTCACGCTTATGTCTCTCCGATTGGTTTCCAGAGGCGGGAGGCTAACCCTCGATTGCGGCCGCCGCTGCTTGCACCGTTGCCGAAGCGCGGATATGCTGTCGGATATGAATGTGCTGCGCAGCGTGTCCCGCATCTCCGGAATTATCTTCGATATAGATAACACACTTTACCGAAATCGTGCATACACCGAAGCACAGACTGTTCTTCTCGTCGATCGGCTCGCCCGGCACCTCGGACGTTCCTATGACGATATGAACCGTGAGATCACGGAACTGCGGCGCGTGATGGCCGAAGATGCCGGTGGACGTGCGCCGAGTCTCGCGAATACGTTCCTCCAGTACAATGTAGATATTGCGACAAGCGTGCGCTGGCGCGAGGAAGTGCTCGAGCCATCAGCCTACTTAAGCGATGATCCGCAGCTGCGCTCGACGCTCGAGACACTCGGGCAGAAATATGGGCTTGTCGCGGTGACGAATAATCCGCGCTCGGTCGGTCGTGCGACATTGTCGGTATTAGGCGTAGACCGACACTTCGCAGGCATTGTAGGGCTCGACGATTCGGGGGTAAGCAAGCCGCATGCACGCCCGTTTGAGCTGGGATTGGAGCATCTTGGTCGGGCGCTTGGACGACCTGTTCCTGCCGACGAAGTGCTGAGCGTCGGCGATCGTATTCCGGTAGATCTCGAGCCGGCGATGGAACTTGGCATGGGTGCCATTCTGGTAGAGTCCATGGAGGATGTGTACGCGCTCGCCGCGGAAGAATCATGTATTGCCGAAGTAGCGAAGTAAGCGCCCGGGGGTGCGCGCTCGGCCTTGGGCGTCGGGGACGTGTTGATGGTTGAGCAGTACTGGCAGGAGTTCATACGCGAAGTTGCCCGCCTCATTTCCTCGAGCAGACGCTATCGCGGCGAGCCGCTGTCGGTGTATGCGGTTGTAAACCCCCATGCGGGGTTTCTCTCCCGGCAGCGCCGGTTGCGTCGTGCAATTGCGGTATTGCGGCAACGCATCGGTGAAGCGCCGGTTGCTCCGGCTCCCGTGGATACCCGGATCGCCCTGACAGAGTACTCCGGGCATGCGCGGCAACTTGCTGAACGGGCGGGAGAATACCTTGCCGGACGGAGCGCACCGCTTCTGTTGAGCGCCGGTGGGGACGGGACGCACCGGGATCTGCTTTCGGGAGTGCTTGCCTGCGGTCTGCAGTCGCCGGTATACCGGCTGCCGGCGGGTACCGGCAACGATTCTGCCGATGCGCCGACCATGGCCGCCGCATTTGAGCGTGCATCCGACCTGGCCGTACAGACGCCACAGGCGGCAATCGAAGCGCGAACCTCCGACGGCGCGGTGTATCACGCCTTTAACATCGCCTCATTCGGGCTCGATGCAATCATAAGCGGCATTACGAATCGCCTGAAAGGGACCCATTTACCGGGGAATATGTATACTCTTGTCGCCGATCTCGCCACGCTGCTCTACGTTCCGCTTGTAGGTATTCCTCCCGCACGCATCGTCTGGCGCGAGGGACCGGTGCAGCATGAGGCTACCGGGCAGTTCGCTCTGGCCGCGATAGGCGCCGGGGGAAACCGCCGGTACGGTGGGGGTAAACCGATTCTTCCGGATCACAGGAATCTGTGTGTTATCCGCCTTCCGTCGTTGATACAGCGTATAAGTCTGAAAAAGCAGGTCTATTATGGAACACATCTTCAACGGCCCGAGGTCATACCGGGTGTCGCGGAGTCTTTGACTATCTATTCCGATGAACGCCTGCCGTTTCAATTCGACGGTGAGATGGTCTGGATTGAACCGGAAGCCTTCCCGGTTCATATGACCATAATCAGGGAAGCCTGGTTGTCGGTACAGCCTGCTCAGAAGTCATAGTACACCAGCTCCCGCGCAAACCCGTAGAATCCGCGCTCGGCCACGTCATTGAGCTTGGTTTCGTAACTGTCGGCATAATGCATGAGAAGCATTCGCGATCGCGTCTCCGCCGGCACCTGCATGAGTTCATCGAGAGAGGCATGGATGCCACCGGTGAAAAACTGCGCGTCCTGGAAAATCCATTCTATGGGCATATGTGCTTCGATGTCCGGGATAAGCGACGCGTCGAACTTCGTATCGCCGGTGAAAAGGATTCGATTATCGATGACAAGGCCGACACTGTATGCGGCGGTTTTCCAGCTCTGCGCCTGTTCGGGGAAATGATTCGTGCGGAATATCTTGATGTTTAGCGAGCCAACATTGAATTCCGCCATTTCACGCGGCATGTCCGTCAGGGGCTCGGGTCGTACGGTTTCCCAGAAATCATCGAAGGAAAGATACCGCCCATTGTGCCGTTCGTTAGCCGCAGCGCCGCCTTTGAGACTTTCATTCCACAGTATTTTCTGATACCGCTCCTCGATAAATGCGACCGGTTTTCGTTTCGCTACATAGCGGCCCATGAGCATGACCTCTTCTAGTCCCCCGATGTGGTCCGCATGACTGTGGGTAATAAGGAAGTTGCGGATATCGGTGACTTCAATTCCAAGTGAGCGAAGACGAGCCGGTGTCTTCGTCCCACAGTCTATAAGAAGATGGTCGTTGCCTTTGACTATGAGAAAGTTGTTCTGACCAAGCGAGCGGGAAAAGGCACCGCCACAACCGACGGAAAACACCGAGAGCTGTCCGTCGTTGGTGAGGGTCAGTTTGTTATCACCGAGCGGTCGTATTTCCATGCATTCCTTTTCAGGCGTCCTCCCGGACTCAAAGTGTATGAACCCGAATTCGGCCGGTCAAGTATTTTATTTAGCAGTTAACATATCGCGAGCTGCCGGTGGCGACAAGGTTTCATCGAGGTAAACTCCCATCATAGTAATTTTCGGCAGAAATCGCGTCATTGCTGACAGTCTTCTGCCTCGAGGGCCGGCGGATTGACAAGAAACAAGCGCCCCCGGTAGCTTCCGCATACTTAGGGGGCATAGAATAGCCGACGAAGCGGGCATCAGCGGTGTGTTCGCGGATCATAACAGGGGCAACGCCGGTGTCCCGCTCGGGGAGTATGTACGATTGTGGTGACAAGCACAGTTGAACAGTATATTAAGGTGCTTTTCACCGAGACCGAACACTCGGGCGAACAGCTTGTGAGTATGAAGCGCCTGTCCGAGGCTATGGATGTGACTCCGGGTACTGCGACCTCAATGGCCAAGCATCTTGCCTCTCTCAAGTTGGTCGAATACGAGCCGCGGCGCGGCTGCCGGCTTACCGAAGACGGAACGCAACTCGCAATTCGCATGGTCCGCCGGCACAGGCTCATAGAAACCTTCCTCGAACAGATCCTTGGCTATGACTGGAGTGAAGTGCACGCAGAGGCCGAACGGCTCGAGCATGCGGTAAGTGACCGATTCATCGCGCGCATCGACGCCCTTTTGCGCTATCCGGATAACGATCCCCATGGTGACCCGATTCCGGCCGCCGGAGGCGAACTCGCGGCTGCTCATGCGGTTTCGCTCTGCGAAGCCCCGGTCGGGGCGCTCCTGCGCGTTGTGCGGGTTCTCGACGACAGCCCGACGTTTCTCGGGCTTATGAAACGTCACGCGCTTCTGCCCGGTGCATTCTGCAGGGTCATTCCGAACGAAAAGGCAAGCGACACCATAAGCGTTCGTCATGAAGCGGAGCACGCCGCGGACAGCCGGGAGGTATCCCTGTCCAACGATGCAGGCGGGCGGGTACTGGTCGTGCCGGCGGAAATCGCAGGCGGCGGGTAACCGGGCCTGGCCCTTGCCGATGTGAATCAATAACGGCAACAAAAAGGGCCGGCTTCAGGCCGGCCCCGGTATGAGTCCA
>CAZMEV010000121.1:0-8629 GCA_964565375.1 uncultured Spirochaetaceae bacterium | reverse complement strand
GGCGGCGTACGTCAAAGGCTACAATCAGACGTCGTTCTTCGAAGCCGTGAACGCGGCCGCCGATATTATCTTCGGCCACACCACCCCTTCCGGAAAGCTTCCCTTCACCATAGAGTGCGACTTCGCCGACTCGCCGGCGGCCGGGAACCGGCCGGGGTCGACCGGCCTCCGTTCGAACTCAAAGGCTTCGAAAAGCTCTTTCTCGCGCCCGGTGAGTCGCGCGCGGTCACCCTGTACCTGACCCCGGATGACTTCAGCTTCTTCGACGAGGCTGCCGACTCCTGGCGAATCGCCCCGGGCACGCACACCATTCTCGTCGGCGTCTCGAGCGCGGATATACGATTGCGTATAATGGGGACGGAGGCATACGTGGGCACCTCCGACTCTTGACTAGCTGTCGCGCAGGCACGATATTATCCGCTGAACAAATTCCGTAGGGGAGCCTTGAGGACCAGGGCTGAGAGGAAGGCGCCTGCCTTCGACCCTGCGAACCTGATCTGGGTAATTCCAGCGAAGGAAACGGAGTGCCGCGAGTGTTTACATCCGAACTGCGCAATAACCACCTCGAGCATTGCAATCCACACGTTGTCGCCTCCGCTTTCCTCGCGAATATGGTGAGGAGGTAACCAATGAGTCGTTTATCACAGGAGTTGTGGCACGAATGCGGGGACAAAGCTTCTGAAATTCTGAATCATCCGTTTGTCCGCGGTATCGCCGAGGCGACGCTCGACCGGCAGGCATTCAGATACTACATCGCGCAGGACAGGCTCTATCTCCAATCGTTTGCGCGCGCCTACTCTATTGCCGCCGGAAAAGCGCCGGATTGGGGTTCTTTCCAGACATTCCACGCACTTGCTGACGGTGTTCTCGAGGAACTGAAGCTTCATAAGAACTACGCCGAATCGTGGGGGATTGACCCTGAGTCGGTTACTGCTTCCGCTACTACGCGACGCTACACCGATTTTCTGCTGGCCACTGCCTGGAGTAGCGATGTCGGAACAACCGCTTCGGCCATGACACCGTGCATGAAACTCTACAGCTTTCTTGGCTCACGGATTGCCGAGACAAGCGCTATACCCGCGCAACCGTTCGGCGAGTGGGTTGAAACATATGCTTCGCCGGACTTTCATGAGCTGGTCAATCAGCTCGAAGGGCTCGTTGACCGGCACGCAGAGGACAGCGCCACGGTTCACGCCTGCTATCGATATGCTATTGACTGTGAGGAGGCGTTCTTCTCTGCTGCAATGGCGGAAGCGGATGGGTGAATCGGCGGGTACGGGGAAAACATCAACCTATTCCCCCAAAAAACGGAGTGGCGTACAACATGAACAGCGGTAAAGAGTAATCCGGCGGCATACGCTGCGAGCAAGCATGCGGTACTCGGCTTCACCCGCAGCATGTCTGCGTCGGCGCTTCGCTGGTCCGGATCATTCCAACCGGCATTCCCATCCCGCCGGCAAGGAGCACATCGTTGAGCGAGCTGCCATGAGGGCTGAGTTCCGTAGAGTTCGATGTTCCACTGCTCGTGCTCCTTGCCACCGATTAAGATGCTTATGCGTTTTCCCGTTCGGTTTCAGCGTCGGGAGTAATGTCGTTGAGTTCCCCGTAGATTGCAGACAGGAGTGCTACGCCGGCGGCAACTGCAACCAGGCTGATAACAAAGGAGAGGAGGCCGCCGAGCGCAGCCGAGACATCCCCGATGGCTCCCGCGATCCACTGAAGAATCATGATCGCGATCACCAGCACAAGCTGGGAAATGAAGATCGTACCCTTATTGCCCCAGGTAAGTTCGTTGCTCTTCTGAAGCGCATCGGTCGGACTCATGGCCTGATCGACAACGAGCACCGGCGCAATGATCCATGCGAAACTCAACACAATGCCTGGCGCAATGAAGAGCAGAAATGCAAACCCTATGCCGGCAAACATGAGCCCCATAACGAGAAAGAAGCTACCCATGTGCTTGCGATAATCGGGATTGAAGATTTCAAGCGGCGAGATGATCTCCCCGCGAGCCATTTTGCCGATGACACCCGCGTAGAGACCGATCGTTGTTCCAATATTAATGTACGGAATCCAGACCGTCAGCGCCCAGAGAATCGCGTTCACCACAAGCGGAACGACGTTCTTGATTCCGCGGGTAACCGCAGTCTGTAACAGCGGCTGTACTGAAAGTTTTGCCATAGTATTATCCCCCTGAGGAACAATCCTAGGCCGAAACATGCTATTTTGCAATCAATTTCACGGACCGGCGCTCCAGCTCCACCTCTGTCTCACCGGCCGCCGGTAGAAGCGCCCTGCATGGAGGGCGCTTGATACATGATTGGTCGTCTTTGTTACATGTAATCGTGGAACTGTCAGGAAGTGCCTTTCAAGCCGATTTCACCAGAGATGATCGAGCCGGTTTTCCCACAGCCGGGGATCATCGACATCTACATCGATCGGCACGATCGGGGCCTGCAGTTCTACATAGAGACCGTCGGCCCACGGGCTTTCTTTGACCTCGGCCGGAGACCACATCGCGTCGTCTTCTTCGATAACGTCGCCGAGCTGAGGCACGTCATTGCCGTTTGCAAGGTCGTAGAGAAGCTCCACGGCCATGCGGGCGGGTTCGTAGGCGGGCATGGCGACAATACCGAGTACTTCCCCATTTCGAACGAGTTCCTGCCCTTCGGGGCCCATCCAGGTACCGGTGATACCGTACTCTGCGGGATTGCGGTTCGCCGCAGTAATCGCTTCGACAACACCCGGGCCCATAATGTCCGGCGTGTGCACGTAAATGCCGAGAACGTCATCTCCATGGCGGGTAAGGAGGTCGCTTGCACGATCGTGCGCATCGATGTTGTTCCATCCGCCGTCACCCTGTGAGACTTCCAGCTGGGGATATTGGTCAAGTACCGACATGAACCCTTCGCTGGCCGCACGCGTGTACATGTCCCGTACATCGCCGGTAATTTCAATGACAACGCCCTCGGGCACCTCGCCATCGTTGCGATCCTTGATCCCGTCGATGAACGCTTCCGCCGCGAGGGCGCTCTGGCCTACAACATCCGCGCTTATGAAGTAATCGACCTCACCGCCCTCAGGACTGGTGTCAATCGCGGTAACCGGGACACCGGCCTGATTCAACTGCTCGATGCCTGGAACGATAGCGCGTTGATCGACGGCGCCGGCCATAATGAACCCATCGATTCCCTGCACGAGGAAGGTGTCTATGTGATTCATGATCGTCTGTGCATCGCCCTCACCGTCGCGGACCACAAGCCGAACGCCGAGTTCATCCGCCTTCTGTTCAGCTGCGTGAACGAAGGCCTCGATGTACGGTGTGCCCGGATACTTGATAACCATGCCGAAGGTCAGCTGCTCATCCTCGGCTGCACCGGCGGCATGCAGCTGCTCAGGGGCCGGCAGCCATATCAGACCGAACAGAAAGATCGTGATGGTAAGGTAGCGAATACCCTGCTCCCACGTACGCTTTGTCATATGTAACTCCTTTGCTTCAGGATCCACCGCAACCGATCCGCGCGCGTCACCCGAAATTGGTTTATGTTTCAGCTGGAGTGCTCAATGGCATCCAGTTGCTCCCGGTGCAGCAGATATCCGCGCCATCGGACACGCCCGCGGTCGAGCAGAAGTGCGACGAAAATGAGCGCTCCGTTTAACGCGTAAATGAGGTTCGGCCCCACTCCGAGCAGATTCAGGGAGTTGGAAAACATGCCGAGCAGCAGGGCGCCACCGAGCATGCCAAGCGGGGTCCCTTTACCGCCCTGAAGACTTGCCCCGCCCATGAGCGCGCCGGCAAATGAGAGAAGCACCATTCCCTCACCCATGGAGTTCGAAATAGACCCCTGCCGTCCTGCTGCGAGTAAACCGGCGACCGCAGCGAGCACTCCAGCGAGTACAAACGCATAGATGGTCATGCGATCGACATTAATTCCCGATACATGACTCGCTCGGGGATTTCCCCCGGCTGCCACAAAACGGCGGCCGAACGGCGTGTACTGCAGGGTCAGATTAAGCAGAAAGAAAATGATCAGAATAAGCGGTATCGAAACGGGGATATTACCCGGAAGTCTTCCCGCGCCCGCGTAGCGGAACACCGGATCGAGAGGAAAGAGCGAAAAGGGAAATATGAACAGCAGAAGTCCCCGGATCATGATCATGGTCGCCAGGGTCTGCAACAGCGGGTTTATCTTCAGCTTGGAAATACAGAAGCCGTTGAACCAGCCGATAAGCGCACCTATGATCACGGTAAGAACAATGGCGGTGACAGGCCCGATGAGTTCGGGGTACTCGCGCATTGACAGCAGCATGGCGATCCCCGGAGCAAAGCCCAGTGTGGATTCAATTGAAAGATCGAGCTTTCCGTTTATCAGTACAAGCCCCTGTCCGAGCACCAGCATGCTCATAATTGCCGAGTGATAGAGAATGTTCACCACATTGGGGTAAGAGGCGAACCGCGGTGTAACGAAGGCATTAATAAGGAAAAACACCGCCACGAGAACCCAGATCAGATTGTCGATCATGAGCATTTGAATTCTTGTACTACGTTTCATACTTCCGCCTGCTGCTGCTCGAGATTTCCCTGAATGGCCTTGTAAAGGCGTTCTTCCTGAAAATCCCGCGCTTTATAGGTTCCGATAATGCGTCCGTCATGCACAACCGCTATCCGGTCACATATTTCAATCAGATCATCGAGCCCGGGAGAGGTGACGACCACCGCGCTGTCCGAGCGCAATCCGTCTCGAATAATCTGAAGAATTCCTGCCTTCGCGGCGATATCAATTCCTTTGGTCGGTTCATCGAGCAGGAAGACTCGCGGCTCGGTCGACAGCACCTTTCCTACCACGACCTTCTGGCGATTCCCACCGCTGAGCTCGCTGACTTCCTGATCGAAGGAAGCAAAGTGCAGTGCAAGCTGCTTCGCAAGCTGGGTGGCAAGGTGCCGTTCGCGATTTCTGTCGACAAAGAACTTCCCCGAAACGCGCTTCAGCGCGCTTAACAGCAGGTTCTCTTTCACACTGAGCCCGGTGATCAGTCCCTCGGAGTCGCGATCTTCCGGAAGGTACACGACGCCATGCCGGAGAGCGCCGGCCGGATTCCTCAGTGTGACTTCCCTTCCGTCGAGCAGTATCGCCCCACGATCAATGGGCTCGAGGCCGAAAATCGCCTTGAGAATGGACGTACGCCCGCTGCCCATAAGCCCGGCAAGACCGAGTATCTCGTTCTGCCCAACGCTGAAGTGTATATCGAGAAACCGTTCGGCGAGGGTGAGTCCCCGGACGTCGAGAACCGGTCTTCCACTGCCGGGCACATTGTCCTGGCTGGTTTCGCGGGTTTCGCAGGCAGCGCTGGTGGGGCCGCTGGTTTCGCCGGTGGCGCCGGCGTGGGTGGCCTCGCCGGTGGCGCCGGCGTGGGTGGCCGGGATCTCGTCGGCGCGGATGGCGCCCTGCGAGCGAGAGCCGCCCTCCTCACCGACGATCAGTTTCGCAAGCGAATCCTTGTCCACCTCGTCGCGATTCACCGTGCCGACGGACGCTCCGTCGCGGAGGACGGTCATACGGTCACAGACTGAAAGCAGTTCGTTAATTCTGTGGGAGATGTGCAGAATGGTGCACCCGGCTTCCCTGCGATCGCGAATCAGTTCGTAGAAGATCGCCTCTTCACGCTGGGAAAGCGAGGCGAACGCCTCATCGAGGATAATGATTTCAGCGCGATCGACGTACGCGGCTTTCAGCATGAGGATAATCTGCTGAAGGCCCATTCCGATGTCGCCGGCTTCGGTACGTGCATCTATCTTCAGTCCGCCACGGCGAAGGATTTCGTTTGCCTCGGTGTACATCCGCTGCCAGGTAACAACCAACCCGTGTCCACGATGAAGATACTCCGGCAGGAACAGATTCTCCGCAATACTCGCCTGCTGCACCAGTTGCGGCTCCTGCGGGACAATCGCTACTCCGGCCTTCCGGGCGCCGATCCGGGTGAGCCGCGTGTGATCGTGTCCATTAATTTCGACAACGCCTGCAGACGGAGTGACCAGCCCGGCGACAATACCGACGAGCGTGGACTTTCCCGCTCCGTTTTTGCCGATTATGCCGTGGGTTTCACCGCGCCGGACGTCGAGGTCAACGTCCTTCAGAGCGACGGTCCCAGGATACACTTTCGAGAGGCCTTGCAGTTTCAGGATTACGTCGCTCGAAGTCGGCACGAGCCGAACAATAGCAAAAACGATACCGGGCCACAACTACTTGAGCCCGATTCCCTGCGAGCCCATGGCGCCCCGAAACCAGGCCCTGCGAGCCGGCCCGCCGCACATTTGCCCGCCCGGCACGTTGCCCCCGCCCGCGCACTACCCGCTCACACGTACTCGGCGAGAATCCGCTTGAGCGCCGCCATGTCCACGGGCTTCGTCAGTACTTCGTTCATACCCGCGTCGCGGCAGTGCTCGAGTTCTGCGACCTCGGCCTCGGCGGTAAGCCCGATGATCGGTACCCCGCGATCCTCGCTCCGGCTGCTCCCGCGAATACGGCGCGTCGCCTCGAGTCCATCCATCTTCGGCATCCTCACATCCATGAGAATACAGTCGACCCGTTCACGGCTCATGAGCTCGAGCACCTCTTCCCCGTTATTCGCTTCGAACACACGGCCACCCGGAAGCATACGCCCTACCATCGCTGTGACAAGCGCAAGGTTCATCGCTACGTCATCGGCTACAATAATATTCACCGACGCATCGGCTATTTCCCCGGCATCCGCCTCCCGGCCGGACAGCGGAGTATTCTCTGCACTCACGTTCGTCTGATCCGCCGAGGCAGCACTCACATCACGCGTTTCGCTTTCAGCGTCTATCCTCGAGAGAAGAGTTATTAAGGTCGATGGTTTGACCGGCTTCTCGAGCCACCGTGTTTCCCCTCCGCTCGCTTCAGTGAGAGGTGGGGCCGCGTACTGCTGTTCGTCCGAGAATACGTACAGCAGCACGGTTACCGTACGGGTGGCTCCGGTCATCCGCTGCAGGATTTCCTTTGCCTCCGTCACGGAGCACTGCCCGGAATCACAGTCGACAAACAGCAGGTCAAACGGCCCATGCGCTCGCTCCTCGAGTGTCGTCGCCGTATGCGCGGACAAGGCTGCAGTATCAGGAAAACTCACAGCCTCGATTCCGAGAGATGCAAGAAGCTCGCACAGAACGCGTCGACTCGCGGCGTTATCGTCAATTACGCAGGCGGTGCGAAGGCCCTTCAGGTCCTGCAATTCTCCTCGATCGACCATGGGAACGAATCCCTCCTCGCCGCCGACTGGTTCCACCGGAAGCCTGAACGAGAACGTGCTGCCTGTTCCGACCTCGCTTGAAACATCAATCTCTCCCCCCATCTTCCGGGCGATATCCTGCGTTATGGTAAGACCGAGTCCGGTGCCCTGCTCGCCTGTTGCCGAAGATGTATTGATCTGGCTGAATGATTCGAAAAGGCGCTTCTGCTCCCGCGGCGCGATTCCGCAGCCGGTGTCACGGACAGAAAAACAAAGCCATGTCTCGCTCGGAGGCTCCTGCTCTGCTTCCGGGCTGCACCCTCTAACAGACAGTTCGACCTCACCGGCCTCGGTAAACTTCACGGCGTTGCTCAACAGGTTAACAAGGATCTGCCGCACGCGTACCGGATCCACCATCACAAAACGGGGCGCATGCGCTTCCACACAAACCAGAAGCTCCAGCTTCTTTCGGGCAGCGTGATACGAGATAATATCCACGGTATCCTCAACCAGGCCGCGCAGATCGGTGGACTGCCGGTTCAGTTCCAGCCGGCCCGCCTGGATCTTCGAGAAGTCGAGGATATCGTTCACAATTCCCAGCAGGGATTTTGCCGAGGTATTCGCAAACCGCACATACTCGGACTGCACGGGCGTCAGCGGTGTCGCAGCAAGCAGTTCGGTGAACCCGATAACTCCGTTCAACGGCGTGCGTATTTCGTGGCTCATGTTCGCGACGAATATGGACTTGGCTCGATCGGCGGCCTCCGCCTCTTCCTTTGCCGCAATAAGCGCTTGCTCGGTCTTCACCCGCTCAAGGGCATTCGCAAGGGTATCCGAGAGCACCGTCAGCAGCCGTATCTCAGGGTCCATCCAGCCCCGGTATCGCTCCACGGTTTCGATCCCGACACGACCCAGCACTGTTCCGGTGCCACTCATAAGCGACATGCTCAGCAGCGAATACGTTCCACGCCGCTGCAGTTCCGCCTTCTCGGCAACCGCCGACGCCGGAAGATCGGTCGGGTCGTAGATCTGACGCCGAGCGGCACGTTGAATGCCTTCACGCGCCCACTCGAAAGAATCGACCGACACATCCCGGAATACCGGCTGCAACGGGGATGCCGCGTCGGAACACCATTCATGCGTGCAGGTAAATGTTACGTCGGCAGTATCATCGTCTTCGGGAGAAAGAGGTCGTGAGAATTGAAACAGGTACATCCGGTCAACATCGAGAAAAGCCCCGACTCGCTCGAGCATGCGATCAACGATCTCATCGAGATTATCGCTGGTGACCTGTACGAAATCCGCCGAGACCTCGCTGACGAGTGCCTCAAACTCATTCTGTCGGGCGAGTATAATTTCAGCGACTTTCCGATCGGTAATATCG
>CAZMEV010000120.1:0-8680 GCA_964565375.1 uncultured Spirochaetaceae bacterium | reverse complement strand
CTTACCGCAAGCCCGGAAGCATCGTCCCCAGCGCGGTTGATTCGCTGTCCTGAGGACAGCCGTTCAATGTTTGTCTGCTGTGCCGACTCGTTAAGTGAGTTTTGACGTTGAGCAAACGCCGCACTGGCATTGTGATTGATTATCATTCAATCCTCCTTGACTGAAATCGCGTCAGCCGAACATCCGTGTCCGGTCGGTTCGGCACAGCTGAGACCATCTCAGTCTGGCCAAACCGCGGTTCGACTACGCCGAACCGCTTCGTGTAATCCGCGTAGACACCGCAGTGCTATCGCAGACGCCACGCCGGCGCCCGTGCCCGTCACCCTTTCGCGGGCTCACAACACAGGCTTCCTTGTTTTCTATATCGGTTGGCGCCGGGAAAAACTTAAGGACACTTTCAGGTCTCTGTTGCGCCATCGTGGATGCACCACTATAGTTCATCCTGTGATCGACTCTGTTTTGTTTGTTGGTGGGCAGCCAGTCAGTCGAAATCGGATTCCTCGTCCCGTTCTGTCCAATAAGCTTATGATTGCCGCAGCCGATTCCGGCTATGATGCAGCGGTCGAACTCGGCCTGTCGCCGGCATTGGTTTGCGGAGACATGGACAGCCTTCTCAAACGCAGTCTCGACGAAGCCGAACAGCACGCAGAAGTTGTTCGAGTCGACCGCGACAAGGATGTAACCGATACAGAGCTCGGGTTGCGTCTCCTCGGCGAACGAGGGTATACCCGGACACTATTGTGCGGCGGCGGCTCGAGCGGTCGCTTTGATCACGAGCTCGGGGTTTTGTGGACTTTTTTTCGTAATTCACCACCGGCCGGCTGGATTCAACCCCATAACGAGCTGCTTCATCTTCGCGTCGGCGAGCAGATACGCGTTGCCTCACAGCCCGGAACAGTGATCTCGTGCTTCCCCGCATCCACTGATTCTGCATTTTCTTTTTACAGTGACGGGCTGAAATGGCCGCTACAGGACCTTGAGTGGCATCGTGAAACTGTTGGAATAAGCAACGAAGTCATTTCACAGGAGCTTGCCGTGTCCGTACAATCCGGCGGCCTCCTTATAGTCCGGCCTCACAGTATCGACGGCATGCCGAACGGCGACTCCATGCTGGAGGTGCTATGGCCGGAGTAAATGAAAGGGTTCAACGGGCCCTTTCCGCTGAAGACGAACGAACGTATACCTCCCGAATGGCTCAGGCACTTCGTCTCGATCTCGCGCAGGAAGAGCAGGTGTTCCAGGCGCGACTCGACGACAACACGAGACGCGAGCTCGTCCGCAGTGGCATTGAATCGTTAAGCCGTTCCGACCGGCGGCGATTGTGGGCCATGCAATGGAAAACCGGGAAGGATGAGATCGGCAGCTATGAACCATTTCTGCTCAACCGATGCCGACGGCACGTGCGCGAGGCACACGAATCCCTCTCCGACTTCGACGGAAAGTTCCTTTCCGGGCAATCCATTCACCTGTTCATTGAACTCTACGAAGCGGCTACCGGAGTCAGGGCTCTGTTCGACGAACTGTGGGCCTCCTCACACCGGTTCATGACCGCCGTATCGGACAGCCTCGTTCACCCGGATTCCGGCATGAAGTTCGAGCTGTCGCAGTTCATGTCTCAACGTGAAATGCAGAATATATATCTGAAAGAGCGGAACAAAGAGCAGATTCGCGACATGATCATCCGTCGGATAGATGAGTATCTCAGTGGCGTTGAATCGGAACGATTCGAAAAACTCCGACTCGGACTGCTTCCGTTGTATTTTCTCAAACCAATTGCTCAGTTCCCGTTTGACCGGCTCTTCGAGTTTTACGGAGTGGAAGGTAATCCTCGGAGTGCTTCTTCGTTCGACCGGTTCGACCTGCTCTACGGAACCGAGCACCTCGAGAAGCTGTACTACGCAGTGTACATGGCGCGCAAAATGCCTCCGGGCGCCTATGTTGACGTACGCCTGATCAGGAACGCATTCCCTGAGTACGACGAGATGGACATTGAGCGGGTGAACAGCTCAATTACCTGGCTTGCGGATACCGCAGAGGAGTTCGCCAAAAAGGTCCCATTGGCGGACATTATCCGGGTTGGACGGCAGGATCCCTTTTACCGCCTGCAGCTTTACCTTCCAAAGATAGATGTACGTGCCTTTTATCGCGCAGCGCTGCTGCGCAAAGTTCTGCTTGAACTCGACAAACGCTTCGCCGATATACGCATGGGAGTGATCGGGTACCTCATTCGCGAATTGTTTCCGAAGGGGCTCGAGAACCTGCAGAACTACGGATCAAGAGACAACAGCCCGGAAATGCGGGCAGGTTTGCCCCGTTTCAAGTACGGAATGGCAATTCAGGCGCTTGTTACCTTCCTCGAAACCGATTACCGGCGTGACCTGCAACAAACGGTCCGTGTGCTCACCCGCATATTGCCCGCTCGATATCGTGAGGAGCAGGAATCCCTTATGTACCACGCCAGCCAGTTCGAGGATGTTGTAGAACGATTCATGGCGATAGACGAGGGAATGGGTGAAGAGGAAAACGACGGCCAGACTCTGACCAGACTGCGAAGAAACATAACGTTTGACCGATCACAACAGAATGCATACCGCGCCTTTGTAGACCAGCGACATCAGGAAATCCTCGGACTGCTGCATAAATCCCTCGAGCATGTTCGCGGTATTATGTCGGTATTCCACTCAGTCATCGACCTGAACTCCGCGAATGTGGAGGAAAGCTACCGGGCCTACCGCGGGTCGCGCACAACACTTCGGGAGTCCCTGAAGCAGCAGAACAACAGGCTTGATTACCTGAAAGCGCTCATAATTGAAGCCATTGCGCTCGACGACGGATATTAAACAGGCCGCTACCGCGGCAGCGACCGCGCCGCTCGATGAGTCGATATTCCACCGACCTCGCCGCGCTTCGATCACTCAGACTCAAACAGCTGTTCAAACCGGAAGGGGTCCACACCGAGCTCGAAGTACTCGAGCAGCACCGGAAATTCATCGAGTACTTCCGCATAACTTCTCAATGAGCGTTGGATCTCTTCATCGCGGGCCTCGCGATCTGCACGTTCGGCGGCGGAGGCGAGCAGTGCATCCGTTTCAGCTTCCATCTGCTCGAGATACAGAGAGCGCGCTTCACGATAGAGCGCAAAATCCGGCACGCGGTACGAGCGAAGACTTACCGAGGCAAATCGAAAGGCCGGAAACTCATTTTCGAGAAATGCTTTGAGTTCCGATTCAACGTTGCCGATGCCGAGTGTTTCCGTGTTCTCCGCGTCCGACAGAAGGTCGACGAGGAAATCCATGGACTTCGTACGCATTCGGTCGGACTGCGTCTCCATCCATTCGTCGAAGGTATCCGGACGGACCCCGTCATCCTGCGCAAGGGACGGCAGGCTCGAAGCACGAACCGCAACGCGCAGAGAAACATCAAGCTCAAAAGAAAGATCCGGATCGTCGGCAAGAACCGTTCGATACACCTCCTCGGACGGCAACGACCCGGAGGCGCTCAGATCTATATCAACCGGCGATGCGTCGAACACATATACTTCCATGTTCGTGGGAATAAGCCGTTGCCACCGCCATTCGAAATCACCCGGACGGACCGGCTCTTCCTCCCAGCCGTGACTGCGGGAGAATACCACCCCGTACCCGTCGTCGGGGATAAGAAACTGAATCCAACCGAAGTAAAAGACAACACCTGCGGCAATAAGGATCACCAGTAACGAAATAAGAACCTTTTTCAACGACGTACTCCCTGCCTCGTACCTGCCTTTGCGGCACATACGGTCTGGGCCTTCAACAATTGCGAAGACCTTCAGGATGATTGTAGGGCGCAGGCCCATCTCCTGCAAGGGAACAGGCGAATGTGTTATACTGTTCCTGTGTCAACCTCCGCACCCGAACAACAGGCCTCACAACATCTCGAAGAGGGTCCGCCCGTGCCGCCGCAGCGGGAAAAGCGACATCACCCCTTCGAGTTCACTACGTTTCGCCTCATGCGGAACGTTGAAGGAATAAGTCTGTTCTTTTCGTTTTTCATGCTGCTGGTCGCCGCACTTTACTGGATCGGCAATTACCAGAATTTTCTCTCTGAGAGCCAGCAGATGCTCCTTGAGATTGTCGAGGTTTCCGGTATTCTCTGCGCGTTGACAAGCGGTTATTACCTGATTCTGTTGTCTGCCTGGATGATCCGCCGGAGATTCCTGGTGCTTCCCCGAATCATTTACGCGCTCAGCGCCATTGTTCTCGGTGGATTGTTTGCATTCGCCTCCTCATTTTTGACTATACTGTTTACACAGGCAGGATAGCGGAAAGGCGGGGATAAAGGGGAAGGCGGAAATAAACGGAAAGGCGGCAAGCGCGAGCATATGTTTGAACGGCAGACAGTCGGCAATAGTTTACTACCACCACACGGACCTTCCGCAGGCCCGACAGCAGTTCGCAGCAAAAACGAAATCGCGCGTGTACGACAGAACGGCCGACACCTCGCTGAGCTGTTTCAAACGCTCTCCCGGCGTATCGAACCTGGCATAACCGGACTCGATATAGAGACGTTCGTGCGTTCGTTTCTCGAGCGCCGCGATCTCATGCCGGCCCTGCGCGGATACCGGGGGTATCCTGCCGCCTGTTGCGTGAGTCCGGGGCTCGTTGCCGTACACGGAGTGCCCGACGACAACCCGATTGCGCGAGGGGAACTCGTTACTGTGGACGTGGCAGTCGAGCGCGGCGGCTGGATCGCCGATGCCGCCTGGACCTTCGCGGTCGGCCCGGTCGATGCCGACCGGGCACGCCTTCTCAAAGGCGCCTACGCCGCCTGCATGGCAGGGATCGGCGTGCTCGCCGATAACGTCAGCCTCGCCAGGGTTGCGCGGACCGCCAGACGTGCAGCCGAAGCATACGGTCTTGTCGTGCTTCCCGAGTGCTGCGGACACGGGGTAGGGCGCGCCTTACACGAAAGCCCTACCATGCCGTACCACCTTGACGACGAGGATTGGCCGAACGCCTCGGATTCCCCGGAGACCGGCGGCTCCCCGCACGCCGTCGATCGGCCGCACGCCGTCGACCGGCCGCACACCCTCGATCGGCCGCACGCCGGCACTGCTTCGAAGAGCGCAACCGTGCACACCGGACAGATCATAACCGTCGAACCGGTTGTGAGCCTGTCGGACGAGGTACTCGTGCCGCGAGAGGACGGATACGGACTCGTCGCCGCAGGCGGCTCCCCGTGCGCGCAGTTCGAACACACCGTGGCAATTGAGCAGGGCCGCGCCCGCATACTTACCGGATCCCGGGCAGACGACGTTGACTTTCCCCCGTTCTTTTAGTAGCGTACCGATCGCAATCGGGTCGAGGAAGCATGATGCTCGGCGCCGGGCACAGGCATTCCCGCCGGTTGCATTCACTCAATTACCGCCACCTTAGCTCAGCTGGCCAGAGCACGTGACTTGTAATCTCGGGGTCGCCGGTTCGAATCCGGCAGGTGGCTTTTCCACATAGGGCAGGCAGATTGTGCCCACACCGCACACCCTTCCCGCGTTTCCCTCGCGGTCTTACGCACGAGTTCAAACACAATGACTCCTTTGTTGGCCGTGCCCCCGGCGCACCGGCTGACGTCGGAGCGCCGGGGTCGGGCTCTGCGCGGCTGTCGGTCCGCCGGCCACTGCGTGTCCGGCGGGACAGGCGGCGCGAAGCGCCGCCTCCGCTGCGATCCCTCACGGAAGAAGCGGACCCGTGGATGCCGCGCCGCAGATCTGGCCGCAGACCAGCCAGACCGATCGGTGGATCCCCGCGAAGGACACGGCGACGAACCATACGTTATCATACGCTGTGATGTACTTAAACCGAGGTCAGTAATGGAAAAGAAACCACCGTGGTATGAACTCAAAGATCCCGGGTCACTGCCGTCTCCGCAGGTCGTAATCTCCAGAAACCGGGCATTCGGCAGTTCAAGTGTTCCACGGTCGCCGAAGTCCAGATGGTCGCGGAGGCAGGCGGCGGTAACGTACTCCTCGCGTATCAACCCGTCGGCCCGGCTGTCGACGCGCTATGTTCGCTCGCACGGCAGCGGCCGGAGGTAACATTCGGCTGCCTCGTCGATAACGCGGCATCTCTCACGCACATCGAGGCCGCCTGCGCACCCCATGAAACGGCACTGACGCTCTACGTAGATCTCGATGTAGGAATGCACCGTACCGGGATCGCTCCGGGAGACGCCGCCGACAAACTCTACCGGAGCATCCATGAATCCGGGCAGCTTGCAGCCGGAGGCATTCATGCGTATGACGGACACATCCACGACAGTGCCCCGGCGGAACGCCGGAGAAGTGCCGCACGAACAAGAAATCTTGCACAGGAAATGCGGCAGCGCCTGATCGACGACGGCATGCAGGTTCCTGAGATTGTCCTCGGCGGGACTCCATCCTTTCCGTGTCATGCCGAGGCATGGGAGCCGGGAATAACCCTGTCACCTGGAACATACGTGTACTTTGACTGGGGATATGCGAGGCGGTATGCTGACCTCCCGTTCGAGATGGCGGCAGTCGTATTCGGACGGGTGATCAGCGTTCCGGTACCGGGACGGTTCACGGTCGACATCGGAAGCAAGGCGATCGCGGCGGACCCGGAGCAACCTCGCGGGCTGCTGCTCAATATTCCGCAGGCCGAGGCAGGACCGCAGAGCGAGGAGCATTGGGTGTTCACCGTGCCGAACGAGGTCACACCGGCGGTAGGAGATCCCGTGTATGCGTGGCCATGGCACATCTGCCCGACGATCGAGCACTACGATACGGTAGCCGTCATCTCGGATGATGGCTCAATCGAAGACTGGTGGGCGGTAAACGCCCGAGGAAGGAATACGTATGAGTACCAGAGAGCAGACACTTGAATCGCGCGGCTATCCGCTTAATGACGCGCCGGCTCCGGCAGGACTTTACGTTCCGGTATCGGTGAGCGGCAACAATGCCTATCTCTCAGGAATCGTACCGATCGCCGGTGGGAAGCTCACCTCCCGTGGCAAGGTGCCGTCGGTTATCTCCATTGAGCAGGCAACCGAGGCGGCCGAACTATGCGCGGCAAATCTGCTTCGGATTTTCGCCCGCGACGTCGGGCCGCTCGAGCAGATCGAAAGCGTTGTAAAGGTAACCGGCTTTGTAAACAGCGATTCTGACTTCACCGAAGCTCACAAGGTTATGAACGGCGCCTCCCAGCTCCTGCTCGACGTGCTCGGTAACGCAGGAAACCACGCCCGCGCCGCGGTTGGAAGCGCGACGCTCCCGCTCGGAGCAAGTGTCGAGGTAGAAATGATCGTATCGCTCGCCTGAATTCCGGCAGAACCCTCGCAAATATCCATAAACCCTTAACGCAGCCCGTGCACATCCTGAACAGGGGCAGGGTATTCTTTTACCTGTAGTCGGACGGAAACATAGATGAAAAAAGCCGGCTGCAGAGGAGAGACGTCATGAAAAAGCTTATTCAGATTATTGCTATTGTGTTTACCATTGGTATCGTTGCGGTTGCGTGTGAACCGGTTGAGGTCGACGAAGACTTCGACATGGACGATCCCATGATGGAAGAGGAGCTGTAAGGTTTGCTTACACGCGGTCTGACCGCAAGACCGTCCAACCGCAAAATCATCTGAACCGAAAGAGGGGCGAGCAATCGTCCCTCTTTTTTTGCCTGCCGCAACCCGGGCGGACGAGCCGCCTGCCAGAAGCCGGGCAGGCAGCCTGCCTCGGGTACGGCAGGCTGCCTGAGCTACGCTGAATCTGCTCTCGACACCCCATCCGCCACACCGTATTGTATCTGTATGAACATTCTCCCTCTGCATGACGGCCTTCAAGTTGCCGCGTCAGTACGCCGGCGGCTGTCGATAGACCGCGATCGAGCGGCACACCTCGGACGCAGCAGCGTGGAGGCGATTCGGCGAGGAACCTACAAAGGGCCCCACGGAGAAGAAGTACACTGGCGTGATCTCGTCGACACAGCGATTGCAAAGAAGGTATCCATTCCGCCCGACGCATCGCTTCCGCAACCACCCGTACGCAACCAGAAAGCGGAAACCACCGTTCAGGTCATGAACGAAACAAGTCTTGCCGCAACCCATGCACTGGTCGACGCCGGCACCGATCCGCTGGTTCTCAATTTCGCCAACGGCATTCATCCCGGCGGCGGATTTCTCTCCGGCGCCCGGGCACAGGAAGAGAACCTGTGCCGCTCAAGCGCGTTATATGCAACACTCGAGGGCGACCCGATGTATGAGCATCACAAGGGTCGAACGCAACCGGATTCAACCGACTGGTGCATCCTTTCTCCCGACGTTCCTGTTTTCCGGACTGATGACGGTCTGCCGCTTCACCAGCCATGGTGTACCAGCTTCATAACCTGCGCCGCACCGGTAGCCACCCGCATAGGACAGGAACGCTCCGCCGAGTTGCTTGAAGCGCGGATACACCGTGTTCTCTCTGTAGCACAGTCTTACGGTTTCCGCACCCTCGTGCTCGGAGCCTGGGGCTGCGGTGCGTTCGGCAACGATCCGCATCGTACCGCAATGAGTTTTCGATCCGCCCTGGAAAGCTCGTTCGACGGGGTGTTTGAGCACATTGTCTTTGCCATCTCGGACTGGTTGAATGAGCGAAGAATGCTCGGCCCCTTCGCGCAAGTGTTTTCCTAGGAGGCTGTCGGACTTCTAG
>CAZMEV010000119.1:0-8717 GCA_964565375.1 uncultured Spirochaetaceae bacterium | reverse complement strand
TGTTATGAACGATATAGTGAGTTCGATCGTACAGCGCCCTGCGAGAGGGATTACGAAGTGTCTCATAAGCTGTCAGCACCAGCCGCATCCGTGAGAGAGAAGCTTCATGATCCTTAGCGGTTACATCGGGATGCAGCTCTTTTGCTTTTTTACGAAACGCTCGCCTGATCTCCTCCTGCGAACTGTCGGCCTCAACTCCGAGGATGTCGTAATACGTTTTCGCAGTCGCCATCGATCTATCACTATCTTATCAGCGTGGACAGTATAGAGGCGCTCATGCGAGTCGTCAACGCAAATCTTTACGAGCATTCCGATACGCCCGATATGTTCCTGGCGAGACCGGCTTGTGAGGGTCCGGAATGCGAGCGTGGAAGGTCTGTAGCAGCAATGTCAGCGAATATTCAGCCGTTTCGAGATCTCTTTCGCCTGTTCGGGACCACTGAGGACCTCGGAGTACTTAAGGAACATACCCTCGCCTTCCATTCTCGCCATGAGCCTGCTCAGACACCGCCCCGTTGCAAGCCCCCGTTTGGCAACAAATGCAAAGCAGCGTTTCCCTGCAACGACTCCGGCCTGACTCAAGTAGCGCTGAATGCTGTCGGGGACCTTCCCTGAAAGGAACGACAACGGCTCTGTTCCAATGCAGAGATACTCGTACATAGTGAGTTTCTTTTCGGGTTCCTTCGTGGCATCGATTATCTGAACCGTGTGCCCCTGCTCTTCAACCCCGGTCGCTACCGCCTGAGCCAGAGACTTCAGGCGGTCTCCTCCTGCGACCGGAAAATAGACTACTGCTATGCGCATGACCGGAGCCTACTGACCGTCGAGAGGGGGTTCGTCGACACCGTCGAGTTCGAGCTCGGGAATTTCGACTTCGTCGTCCTCATCGACCGCAGGGGCTTCCTCATCATCCACAGTCCACCATTCCACTCGCGCATCATCACCGCGCAGCTGAGCCGCCGCTTCCTGGAGATCGCCGGTTTCCCCGCGGTTGAACCATGCCAGCGCGAACGCGCTGAGCATGAAAATTGCACCGAGAATAGAGGTCGTCTTTGTGAGAATGTTGCCTGATCGGTCACCGACCTGTGAGGCACCACCGCCACCGCCGAAAATCCCGCCGAGACCCTGGCCTCCCTCATCCTGAATGAGGACAAGGGCAACCAGAAGAAGCGCGGCGAGTACGAATATAACGAGCAACAGTATACTTATTGGTCCCATAGTATTCCTTCAGAGACCGGCACGCGCGATTGCCGAGAAGCTGTCAACCTTAAGAGAAGCTCCTCCCACGAGCGCACCGTCAATATTGGTCTTTGCCATGAGCCCCTGAACATTATCCGGCTTCACAGAACCTCCGTACTGTATACATACAGCTTCGGCCGCTCTGTTGGAATACCGCTCGGCAAGCCAGGTCCGCACGGTAGTGTGAACCGCATCCGCATCTTCGGGTGTAGCTGTGCGTCCGGTACCAATTGCCCAGACGGGCTCATAGGCTATTGTAACCGGACCAAGGTGCTCTTCGTCCACACCCTCGAGACCACTTTCGAGCTGTCGCTTCACGACATCGTCAACATGTCCCGCATCCCGTTCTTCGAGGGTCTCCCCGATGCACAGAATGACCTCGAGACCGTGGTCAAGCGCAAGTTTCACCTTACGGTTAATAAGCTCGTCGGTTTCACCGTAGACATGTCGTCGTTCGGAGTGCCCGAGAATTACTACCGACACGCCGGCTTCCTTGAGCATAAGGGGAGAAACTTCCCCGGTATGCGCTCCACTTTCCTCCGGTGCCATATTCTGCGCACCGAGCAGGATATTTGAACCCTTCAGCGCAGCGGCCACCGCAGGGATCGACGTAAATGAAGGAGCCACCATGAGCTTATTGCTCACGCCGGAGAGTTCCGACACAAACGCCCCGGCAAGCGACGAGGCTTCCGGGGCGGTCATATGCATTTTCCAGTTACCCGCAAAATAGGGTTTTCTCATACTTCCAGTTATCCTTTCTCCAGAATTGCGATACCCGGCAGCGTCTTACCTTCTAGGAACTCCAGACTGGCACCACCGCCGGTTGACACGTGGTCTATTTTATCGGCCAGCCCGAACTGGTTAACTGCAGCCACCGAATCGCCACCACCGACAACAGTCGTGCCGCTGCACTCGGCAACCATTTTCGCAGTTTCCAGGGTTCCTGCCGCGAAGCGCTCAAACTCGAACACTCCCATCGGACCGTTCCATACCACGTTTTTGGCTTCGAGGATAGTATCGCGAAGCGTCGCTATTGTCTTTTCGCCGATATCCATCCCAAGCTTGTCGTCAGGGATATCTACGCTGTCAACGCTCTCCGCCTCCGCTTCCTCGGAGAACTCGGAAGCAACCTTATGATCGATCGGTAACAGGACATTTACTCCGAGCCGTTCAGCTTCCGACAGAAGCGTTCTGGCTGTGTCTATATACTCGTCTTCAACCAGACTCTTTCCTATACTGTGGCCCTGTGCCTTCAGGAAGGTATAACTCATTCCACCGCCAATAATGAGTGTGTTGCACTTCGGCATGAGTGTCTTGAGTACGTCGATCTTCGTGGAAACCTTGGCGCCACCGATAATGGCCACATACGGCTGTTCAGGGTGCTTCAGAAGATGCTCGAAGAAGCGTACTTCCTTCTCGATCAGAAAACCGGCTGCCCCCGGCAGTATTTGCGCCACACCCTCGGTAGAGGCATGCGCCCTGTGAGCGGTACCAAATGCATCGTTCACATATGCGTCTCCAAGCGCGGCAAGCTTCCTGGAAAACTCCGGATCGTTATCGGTTTCTTCCTTATAGAAACGAGTGTTTTCAAGCAGAATCACGCTGCCTGGTCCAGCTTCCGAGATCAGCTTCTCGACCTCGTCACCGACACAGTCCGGGGCCATAGTCACTTCCCGGCCGAGCAGCTCACCGAGTCGTTTCGCAACCGGTGCAAGGGTGTATTTTTCGTCACGCGTGCCTTTCGGTCGTCCGAGATGGCTCATGATAATGAGCTTCGTATCCGGTTGTTCGAGGATATAATTCAGTGTAGGCAGCGCCGCACGAATCCTCGTGTCATCACCAACTTCACCATTCTTTACAGGGACGTTAAAGTCGGCACGAACAAGTACATTCTTCCCTGCGAAATCAACATCTTTAAGCGTTCTAACTGCCATAGAGAATCCCCCTTTGCAGTATCAGTCACACGCCCCCTTTCGCGTTCATGGAATGTACACGCAATCAGGTGACCATGAACGCGCCTCGGGAGCAATTTTTCCGAAGAACCGTAACGATCCCACGGACTACAAACCGGGAACGCCGCCCCGGAGAAGCCGGATAAACCGGCTTTCTGCGGCCGATCGCATATATCGATGGCCCGGGGTCGGCATTCAGAACGGTTCAGCTCACGTTCTATTCAGCGAGCTTGCGAGCGAGGTCAACGACGCGTACGGAGTAACCCCACTCGTTGTCGTACCAGCTGAAGACTTTCACCATGTTTCCGGTGAGCACCATGGTGCTCTGGGCGTCGACAATGGAGGAATGCTCGTTGTGAATAATGTCGCTGGATACGATCGGGTCCTCCACATACTGGAGAATGCCCTTCATGGGTCCCTCAGCGGCCTTTTTCATCGCCGCATTCACTTCGTCCACAGTCACGTCTTTATCCAGCACCGCAACCAGATCGGTAATGGAGCCTGTGGCTGTCGGAACCCGCATGGCGATGCCGTCGAGCTTACCGTTAAGAGTCGGAATTACTTTCCCAACCGCACCGGCAGCTCCGGTGGTTGTCGGAATAATGTTCTGGGCCGCAGTCCGTGCACGGCGAAGGTCCTTGTGAGGCCCGTCGAGAACGTTCTGATCGTTGGTGTAAGAGTGGACCGTCGTCATGAAGCCCTTCTGAATACCAAAGGAATCATTGAGGACTTTCGCAATGGGTGCGAGGCAGTTGGTTGTACACGATGCATTGCTCACACAGGTGTCCTCGGGCTTGAGATCCGAGTCGTTCACGCCGAGAACGATCATGCGGTCGATCTGGTCCTTCGCCGGGACGGTCAGAAGAACCTTCCTGGCGGGATACTTCTCATTCTTCAGATGATCACCGTAGCCGCCTTTCTTGCCTTCACGCTCCCGGAATATTCCCGTCGATTCAACGACGACATCCGGGGATTCACCCCACGGTATCTGGGTGGGATCCTTTTCGGCGCATACTTTGTACTTCTTCCCGTTGACAATCAGGTTCTCCCCATCCTCCTCGACGGTGCCCGGGAATTTCCCCTGAGTTGAGTCGTACCGAAGAAGGTACGCCATTGACTTTGTATCCATGATGTCGTTTACGGCAACGACATCGATGCCTTGCTCCAGGGCGATCTTGAATACGTTGCGTCCAATCCGACCAAAACCGTTAATTGCTAACTTCATATTATCTCCTTGTGAAAAAAAGTGTTATCAGGATCCTGAGGGCAGAATAAGGAATGTTCCGGACAGTGTCAATTTTGTGAATCCCGTTGCACTTCCCGAATTCGGAAATACAGCGGCGAGAACGCGGGTCTGTCGTCAACCGATTCGACGCGACCATCGCGCTGTTCGAGAACGCTGTCACCGGTTTCCACGAGATCAAAAAAACCTTCGGTCTCAAGTCTTCCTTCCAGCACGAGGTCGTCCATGCTGCCGACCGTGATCGTGGCAATTACATCCGCTTCGTCATATCGATACCCGACCCGATCGGAAGCGGTAGCGAACCGGTCGCGCCGAAGAACGAGTAACTCGTCGTCCTCCTGTATCCCGTCAACGCGCCCGAGATTCACGATTACCCGTGAACCCTGCCGCTCTACGATACGCCCCCTCGCGGGAAGCACCTGTTCTACTTCCCGCGAGACCGCGGCCGCTGCACGCTGCACACGCCGCGGTCCCGAGCGCAGCGCCCGAAGGTCGGCCACACGATTACCGGTCGAGCCGTGTCTCAACTCTGTGTCGAGCGAAATACTCCTGTCCTGCTCGAGGAACCGTACAATGAAGTAATAATCCACATCGTGGTCGCGAGCCCGGGAAAACGCCTCCTCGGCCGACGCAACCGAATGAACCTCCGGCAGCGCATTGATCGTCTCGACACCAAGAAGCCGATGGCGCATGTACTCGGCGGCATACCGGGCAGCTTCCGGACGGGTTCCTGCCTCCGGTGGATTGCGAAAGAAAATGCCGACGGTCATTCGGTCGCGCGGAAGATCGAACTGATCGACATCCCACCGGGCAGATACGGAATCCGAGAGAACCCCCTCGTAGGTAATAATGCCGTCGGTAATCTCCTGATCATCAAACCCCAGCGATTCAAGTACCCGTAGCTCTTCAAGATGCTTTCCCCGGAAACCGCGCCTGCGATGAAGGACTGCCATCTCGTATCGACCATCGCGGGAAAAAGGATACAACGAAAGCCCCCGGCGATAGTCGGCTGTTGCCTGAATAAAGAGATTTTCGTCTGCGAGCGATGCGGCCCGTTCAAAGCGGAACTGTGCGATTTCTTCCCTCAGAGCGTCTTCCAGTTCGAGGGAAGCCTGCACGATGCTCTCAAGCGCCAGTCTTGCGACTTCGTCGTCGGGATCAATCTCGGTGGCACGCTCGAGCGCGTTCACAGCTGCCTCCTCGTCACCATGACCACGCTCTGCGAGCCCCAACAGATACCATCCCCGGGCGGAATCCGGCCCCAGGTCGATAATACGCTCCGCTGCTTCCCGGGCATCGACGTACTCGCCGGCTATCAGTTCAGTTCTCGCAAGGAGATCCCAGCCCCGGCGAAAGTCACTGTCCAATGCCACAGCGGTTTCGGCATGACTCCGTGCCTGTTCGATGTCTGAATCGGCAAGAAAATAGTCCCCGGCCAGTTCGTGAACCATTGGATCACGCGGATGATACTCAAGCGCAAGCGATATATACGTCGCCGCCTCTTCGCGCTCACCACGTTCATCATACAGTACCGCAAGCGAAAGTAACGCCCTGCGGCTCTGCGGTTCCAGCGAAAGTACGTCAAGATATGCTTCAACAGCTCGTTCGACTCTGTCATCGGCAAGGTCCAGCTCAGCCAGACCGATTCTGGCCCGAACATTATTCGGCTCGAGGTCCAGCGTCCGCTCAAAGGCGCTTCTCGCCTCCTCAAGCGCCCCGCGCATGAGTTGAATATCACCCTGGAGGTTTATGACCGACGCATCTCGCGAAGCCAGCCGCCGTGCCTCGCGCACAGCATCAAGCGCTTCATCGAGTTCATTGAGCTCGCGGTATGCGCGCGCAAGTCCGACCCACGCATCGCGATAGCCCTGATTCTGCTCCAATGCATCACGATATCTCTGCACGGCGGTGGTAAAATCACCCTCCTCGACGGCCTCTTCCGCCGAATTGAAATGATCGCGGGCAGTCTGCGCAGATACGGTCGTTGCGGGGACAAACAGTCCCACGAGGATTACAAGAAGAATTATGCGATAAACGAAGCTGTCATTCGCTCTGGCCATGTTCGGTTACCGACAGCTTAACGGTCTTGATCTTGTGACCATCCATTTCCTGGATTATGAACTCGATATTCCCGTAACTAACCTTTTCAAACTTGCTCGGAACCTTGCCGAACAGGTCGAATACGAACCCTCCGAGCGTGTCGAAATCATCCTCAGGTATTTCGACATTTAACTTTGCGTTGAGCTCCTCAATGTTAAGCCTCGCATCGGCAAGAAAGGTACCGTCGCCAAGGTCAAAGAGCTCCTCCTGTTCATTGTCGAACTCGTCCTGTATGTCACCGACTATCTCTTCGATAATGTCCTCTAGACACACGATTCCACTGACCCCACCATATTCGTCTACCGCGACCGCAATATGGACCCTTCGGCGCCGCATTTCCCTGAGAAGAGAGTCAAGCCGTTTGCTCTCGGGAACGAAATACGGTTTACGGATAATAGCATCGACCTTGACCTCATCATTCGTGATAAGAAAGCGCAACAGGTCTTTCGCATACAGAACACCGACGACATTGTCGATGCTGTCCTTGTAAACCGGGAAGCGCGAATGGCCGCAGCCGACGACTTTTTCGAACACATCACGGCCACTCATTTCAACACCAAGGAAGGCCACGTCGATTCGCGGCACCATGACTTCCTTCACGGTGGTTTCCGACAGCGTCACTACACCCCGAATCATTTTCTCCTTCTCGGAGTTCAGACCGTCAGCTTCACCATCGTCTGTTTGCGCTTTGCGCCCGAAAAATCGATCAAGAATACTCACGGTTGCCGCTCCCGGCTCCACCGTTGAAGCAGCTCTTCCTGGGCTTTGAGCATAGGCTCGTCGGCGTCGTTCGTCTCGTGTGTTCTTCCGCATATGTGGAGCATGCCGTGGACAACAACCCGGCGCAGCTCCTCCTCCTTACTGACTCCAAAATATTCCGCATTTCGCGCCACAGACGCAGGGCTGACAATTATATCACCGGCATGACGATCCGTGCCGGCCGACTCCGGTACCGGCATGGAATAATCTTCCGGAGTCGAAGCAAAGCTCAGCACATCCGTCGGTTCGTCTTTGCCCCTGTAGCGTCGGTTCAGATCATGAACGTAGGCATCGTCGGCAATAACTACAGCGGCTGATGTGTCGATGCATAACTCATGATCCAGCACGAACCGTGCGAGTGCTTCGAGCTCCACTGAAGACACCTCAAGCGATTCCCCGCTGTCGATGCGATGAAGTTCCACGGAATTTCCTCGCGCAGATAATTCCGGCTGGTCACCTCCGGGATCCCCGTTATTGTGATTCATAAGCACTGACTATTTTTCGCACAAGCGCACTTCTGACAACGTCCCGGCCGGCGAAATACGACATATGGATTTCGTCAATGTCGCGCAGGATTTCGAGTGCCTGAATCAGCCCCGACCGATGCGATTTTGGAAGGTCAATCTGGGTTATATCTCCGGTTATGACCGCGGTAGATCCCTCTCCGATTCGTGTAAGGAACATTTTCATCTGTTCCTGGGTCGTATTCTGCGCCTCGTCGAGTATAACGTAGCAATCCCGAAGGCTGCGGCCGCGCATATATGCGAGAGGCGCTACCTCGATCATGCGGTTTTCGTCCATACGAGCAATAATATCCGCCGGAATGAGACTTTCCATTGCATCGTAAAGCGGCCGAAGATACGGGCTGATCTTCTGCGAGAGATCTCCCGGCAGGTACCCGAGGCTCTCACCGGCTTCGACGACAGGGCGGGTGAGTATGAGCTTTCGCCGCTGTTTCGAGAGTACTTGCGACAGCGCATGAGCAACCGCGAGAAATGTCTTGCCCGTGCCGGCAGGGCCAACACAGAACGACATATCATAGCTGTCGAGTCCTTCAATAAACGCTGCCTGTGCGGCGCCCTTGGGATACACGCTTTTAAATCCGCCGGGAACGGTAATTGACTTGGACTTCAGCAGCTCTACCGAATTGTCCTCCTGAGTAGAAAGACTTCTATACAGGCTCCTTATAACCGCCGGGCCGGGATTCTGTCCGCGGCGGGCCATGGATTCGAGCTCGCGGAGCACGGTCGAGAAAAGTTCTCTGACGGCTGGGTCGTTACTTTCTATATGTACTTCGTTGCCGCGGGAAAGCACCCGTAATCCGAACAAGCTCTCAAGCTCTTTGAGATTCTCGTCGTTCGCGCCGCATACCTCCGCAACCAGATTATTGCTCTCAAGCACTACAACTGCTCGCTTACCCAAGC
>CAZMEV010000118.1:4575-8930 GCA_964565375.1 uncultured Spirochaetaceae bacterium | reverse complement strand
GAGCTTTCGGTCCCATTCCTCGGCGCGGTACCACTCGACGGCCGGGTGGTGCCGGCTTCGGACGAAGGAAAGGCGGCAGTGACAGTGATCCCCCACGACGGAGCGGGAAAGGCTATGTACGAGGTCGCTAATAGTGTGAGAATGGCAATGATTGCATTACATGAAGCGTGAGCATTTCGAAAAACAACTTTTTTGAATTATCAAACTATTGACTTTGAATCATCAAAATAATAATCTCCTCATAGTCCGGTGAGATGCACATAGCCGGATGCACCTTTGTATTCGAGGAGAAATGGCATGAAACGCGGAATGATAAATCGTGGGAACCGGCTGTCGGTGAACGTATTGCCGGCGGCGGCAATTCTGTTGCTTGCGACTGCAGGGCTTGCGTTCGCAGCGGGAACAGCCGAAGAGACCCGGGATGAACCGGGGCGTCCGGTAGTCACGACGACGTTTACGATACTATCGGATTTTGCTTCACAGGTAGCCGGTGACCGTGCGGATGTGCGTACCCTTACTCCGGCGGGCGCCGAAGTACATGAGTACGAGCTTGTGCCACGGAGTTTTGTGGATCTCGAAGAAGCCGATCTTGTACTGTATAACGGCTACGATATTGAGCAGTGGATGGGACAGGTTCGCGAGACTGTCGGAGAAGGTGTTCGTGTGATTCCTGTCGCAGAAGAAACCGGATTTCCGACAATTCCCATTCAGGTTGGAGAGTATGAAGGAACACCGGATCCTCATGTCTGGATGAATCCGCAAGGGGCGATCGCCTATGTCGAAGTTATTCGTGAAGCCCTGATCGAACTGGATCCGGAGGGTGAGTCGGTATATCAGCAGAACGCGGAAGCCTACATTGCGGAACTCGATTCGCTTCACGAGGAGCTGCGCAGCATGTTTGCGGAGCTTTCCGAGGAGCAGCGTCTGCTCATAACCAGTGAAGAGGCATTTCTATATTTCGCGGATGCGTTCGATTTCGATCACCACGGTATATGGGGCACGAACCACGAGGAAGAGGGATCACCCGAACAGATTGCGCGAATCGTTGATCTTGTCGAGGAACGGAGACCGCGCGCGATTTTCTGGGAAAGTACGATTTCCGACCGTCATGTGCGCAGTGTATCCGACGATACCGGTGTGGCTGTTGCCGGCCCTCTGTATGTGGATTCGATCGCAGAAGACGATGAAAGCGCCATGGACTATACAGGCTTTATGCGCGAAAATGGCCGCTTAATCATGGAGTATCTCGGGGATTAACGCCGTAACGCCGGTAATCGCCCACCGTGGATTATTGAAAGGTATCACGCTTTCAGCGGTGGGCGTACGGTCCGCGAACGAGGTTTACGACTATGGAAATGACAGCGAAACAGCGCGGCAAACAGCGGAAGTCTCCATCGCATCGGCAGACGGAAGCGTCCTACGATGTTGCTGTGCGAGCTTCGGGTGTGTATGCCTCCTACGACAGCGGCTATGTGCTCGCCGATGTTTCGTTTACCCTTCCCCGCGGCGAGCTTATCGCGATTGTCGGGCCCAACGGTGCGGGTAAGTCTACACTGTTCAAACTGCTGACCGGTATTAAGCGCCCGGACCGTGGCGAGCTTTCGGTGTTCGGAGAGACGGTCTACGCCAGTCGCCGGGCAAACCGGATAGCCTACGTTCCTCAGGAAACCGATATTGACTGGGATTTTCCCATTACGGTGCGCGATGTAATACTCAGCGGGCGCTTCGGTCGTATGCGACAGGACGGCGGGTTGCGGCAGTTTCTTCCTCCGCATCTCGCGCGCCGTGAGCACCACGAGCGTGTGGAAGAGGCGATCGATGCGGTCGACATGCGCGCATTCGCATCGCGCCCCATCGGTGCGCTTTCGGGAGGTCAGAAGAAACGCGTATTTCTCGCGCGTGCGATTGCGCAGGAGGCGGAACTCCTGCTGCTCGATGAGCCGCTTGCAGGCGTCGACCGAATGACGGAGACGCTGTTTTTCGATGTTCTCAGCCGGCTGCGCAGCGAAGGCAAGACAATTCTCATGATTTCCCATGACCTTCCGACCGTCGAGAAGAAGGCCGACACGGCGCTTCTCATAAGCCGATCCGTTATTGATATCGGTCCGGCAGCGACCACACTGACACAGGATTGTCTTGAACGAGCCTACCACAGTGTCAGGAGGATCGGACAATGAACGCGGCAATGGGGGTACTTGAATCGATTATACGACTTATGATCGACGTCATGGTCTGGGTCATTAATCTCTTCCCCGCGGTAATCTCCGACCCGTTCCGTTATGCGTTTATGCAGCGCGCGCTTCTCACCGCGGTTGTCGTCGGCGTCATTTGCGGAGTTCTCTCCTGCTACGTGGTACTCAAGAGGTGGGCGCTGCTCGGTGATGCGATCAGCCATGCGGTACTTCCTGGTGTGGCGGTCGCCTATCTTCTGGCCATACCCTTCTCTGTCGGTGCATTCATAAGTGGGGCTGTTACATCGCTTGGAATCGGGGCCCTTGAGCGTAACACGAAGATCAAGGCTGATTCTGCGATGGGGTTAATGTTCACCGGAGCCTTCGCGCTCGGCGTCGTAATAATAAGCAGAATCGCGACATCGACGCATCTTATGCATATCCTGTTCGGCAACGTTCTCGGAGTTCGCATGCAGGCTCTGGTATGGACCGTTCTCGCCGGGACTCTGACACTGATCCTTGCATTCATTTATTACAAGCAGTTTCTTCTGTTCTCGTTTGATCCTACGCATGCAAGCGCGATCGGAATGAATACCGCCACGATTCATTACGGGCTCATGATGCTGCTTACGCTTACCATTGTCGCAAGTCTCGAAACGGTCGGTGTAATTCTCGTGGTTGCAATGCTGATCATACCGGGGACGACCGCGGGTATGCTGACCAACCGTCTTCCGCGAATGATCGGTATCTCAGTTCTCGTGGGCGCAGGCTCTTCGGCCCTTGGTCTATACCTTTCGTTTCTGCTGAATGTGGCCAGCGGAGGTACTATTGTGCTTGTAGGAATCGGGATATTTCTGCCGGCTCTCGTGTTCGGTCCCAATGGGCTTGTGTTCCGTAAGAGAGGCAGGATGGCCGGTACTCGTGCCGGTGAAGCGACTTGACGGCGGATGCAGTGACTGCATTACTATAGCGTTCTATAGTAAAACACTTCGCATACCGGTGTTCCGGTAAAGGTGCAGACACTCATTGCTGGTCCGATATAAGACTCTCGAAGACGGCTCCGTTGTTAAGCAGGCGGAAATATACACACAGGCTGAACACGGTATAGCGCCCGAAGACATCGATTTTGAAGCTCGAAAGATTATCCGCAGGCTCAGCCAGAAGGGGCATAACGCGTATGTCGTCGGCGGCGCCGTGCGCGATTTGCTTGTGGGCAAGCAGCCGAAAGACTTTGATATAGCTACCGATGCACCGCCCGGGCGCATCCGCAAACTGTTCAGGAATTCGCGGGTCATCGGGAAACGATTCCGCCTCGTCCACATTCTGCTGAAAGAGAATCAGGTGATAGAGGTCTCGACCTTTCGGTCCCGGGACAGTGAGGGCTTTCAGAACATCTACGGCGACATTGAGGACGATGCTCTTCGTCGCGATTTCAGCCTGAACGCGCTCTACTACTCCCCTGAAGACAGTACTATTCTCGACTACACGGGAGGCTTCCGCGATATACAGAAACGAAAAGTTTGCGCGGTTATTCCCCTCGACCGGATTTTTGTTGAGGATCCCGTTCGGCTGATACGTGCCATAAAGTATTCGGTCGGAACCGGTTTCCGGCTTACGTTCAAGCTCAAACGGACCATGAAGAAATCCACCCATCTGCTTGCGGATGTATCTTCTTCTCGGATGACCGAAGAGTTGCTTAAGATTCTCGAGTCGGGAAAATCACGAGAGGTATTCGAGCAACTGCTGCGCTTTGGAATTGCCGGGTATGTAGTGCCGGGGCTGAGTGAACTCAGTGGCGATCGTAACTATACACAGAAGCTCCTGACCTCACTCGAATCACTGGATGTGCTGGTAGAACAGAAAGACGTCGGCCGCGATGTATGCCTTGCCTACCTGTGCGGGGACTACCTCTTCGCACATTCCTCGCTTGAGCCGGACAGCAGGATACCGTTTCCCGACGCGTTTGCTGCGATGAAGTATTTCCTCCGGCCGCTTGCGCCGCCGAACAGAACGGTCGAGGATGCGCTTGCCTATCTTCTGAAACGAAAACGAAATTACCTCAAGACCGGGCGAATCGACCACTGAGCCTGCCCGAGCGGCACACTGGAAGGGTGGTTAAACCCACTCGAACGCTGTTATCACCTTACGCGCAAATGCGCCGGTCAGTGATATCACCTTACGCGC
>CAZMEV010000118.1:1277-4475 GCA_964565375.1 uncultured Spirochaetaceae bacterium | reverse complement strand
TATCACCTTACGCGCAAATGCGCCGGTCAGTGATATCACCTTACGCGCGAATGAGCCGACCAGTGGTAGTAACGATAGCGCGAATGCGCCCGTCAATCGGAAACCGGAAGGTATCGACGCCGTCGCCGTGATTCCCGATGCCTTGTATCCGGCGCTTCGATGCCGTTGCCGACATCTTCCGGCTTATGCGGCTTATGCGGCTTATCCGATCTTTCCTTCCGTTCGGTATCCTGCCGAAGGTGCTCCTCCCGGGTGAGCGTCGCTTTTCGTTTCTTCTTGCGACTCCGCCCCTCGCTCGGTGGTTCTTCGGTGCTGTAATCTCCGCTCTCGGCCTGGTTGTGATCGGCTGGTGTTTCGCCATCGCCACTGCTACGATGCTTCCTGCGTGACGAGCTTTTCCGTCCACTCTCTTTTTTGCTGCGCGGAGCATTGTCGCGCCCGGTTTCTTTGGCGCGTTGCTTCTCACGCTGCTTTCGCTTCTGCCGTTCGCTGATTGTCTCGATGACAATGTTCATCTCTTCGATGATTACACCCGTGTACCGTTCGATGCTTTCGACAATATAGCTTTGAAGCTCGTGAATAGGGCTCGCCATTTCCTGGCCGAACGGAACATCGAGAGTCAGCTTGAGACGATATCCCCCCGGTTCGCTGCGAACGCGCACTTTTCGAACATCCGCGTTAATGCCGTATTCTTCAACACAATGCAGGATCATCTGGCCGAGAGCAGCCTCGGATATCGAAACACTGCCCTTGTGGCTGAATTCCGGCCGAACAACAGATTTCTCGTAAACCTTCTGCCTTCGAAAGAGTCCGACGCCCTTTCGCAGGAATACCTTCAGAGATTCTGTCATGAACCCGGAGTGGTTGCGTTTCACCTCTATAGAAGGTACCGGGATTACATGGCGCCCCTGTGTCTCTCGCATCTGGATCGCGCTGGCGATTTCATCCGCAGTCGCAACTTCCTCTATTGAAATCGTCTTGACCGGCGGAGGAAGCTCGAGCGTCTTAACGATGCGCGAAATCATCTTTTCACTGGTTCCGAGGATAAGAATGCGTTTGAAGTGTTCGCGTTCGAGCGCTTTGAGCACTTCCCGGCGGTGCTCCTTGTCGGTGAACAACGCAGTCTTTACGGCGGTAAGATAATTATTCTCCCGTTTTGCCGAGCGCCCGGCGAGAATTTTCTGGCCACGTATCAGCAGTCCGTCGTCGATCGTAAGGTCTATACCGTGTTTCTCAGCGACAAGCCTGGCCCGGAAGCTTTTGCCGGTACCACTCTTGCCGACGAGTGCATAGACTTCAATGCCGCGGAATCTGAACTGCAGGGTACGAAAAATCTTCATACATTCTTGCCTATCGTAAGGTTATATCCCCACACATCACTATATCATATCGCATTTCAGAGCTTATACCGTCGAGGTCGCCAGGCGTCTCAATTCTTTACAGTGGCTTCGCGTAATCGTAACCTTGCGGGATAGCACCATGGCCGAATAGGGCCATGGCGGATGAGAGCTGCAATCCGCTAAATTGTCGCAGCCGCCTGCTCGACAGATTCGAGGATACGATCGAGTTCAATGCTGCCGAACCGGTATTCAATGCGCTCAAGTACCCGGGCGGGTGGTTCGGCATATGCACATCGCAGCCCGAGTTCCCGGTCATAGTCGGGAAGAATGAAGGCGAGCGCGTGCAGGATGTATCCTTCGGGGTCATCGCTGCCCCCGTACTTCGCGTCTCCGCTGAGCGGGTGGCCATGGCTACCGACCTGGGCGCGTATCTGGTGGGTTTTTCCGCTTCGTATGACGCACAGGGCGAGTGTCGCCTCCTCCGTCCACAGGATCGGATACACACCGGTGACCGCCTCCTGGCCCCGGCTTCGCGTTGATGTTGCCTTTCGCAGGATGCTATCAGTGGCCGATTTTCCACCGTTTGCCGAAAGGTTCGAATGCGCTTTACCACGATCATTGCGCGCCGAAGGTTTACCGGCGGTTTTACGGGTCTGTTCGTTACGAAACAGAGTGTCATGCCAGACTGTCGGCGTACGGAGGGCCCCGTCGAGAACTGCAAGGTATATTTTTTTAGGGCTTCCGGTGCGCATGTATTCGCTCATACGGCGCTGCGCCCAGGTAGATTTTCCGAAGAACACAACCCCGGTAGTGTTGCGGTCAATCCTGTGTACCGGACCCGGTCGAAACGAGAGCGAACGCGGCTTCCCGCGCGCTACATAGCTTCCTACCCAGGTATCAAGACTGTTTCTGCCGTGAACATCTATTCCGCGAGGTTTGTTAACACATAACAGATGCTCATTTTCGAATACGATAGACTGCTCGAGTGATGCCGTAGGTGCATCCGGCTCTTTCCTGTGCCGTGCTCCCCGGTCATCGACCGATGAGACCATTGATTCATCGATCTGCAGGGCATCCCCTTCGCATATTCTGTACCCGGAGGCGCGCTTCCGCCCGTTAACGCGGATTCGCCCCTTGCGAATGTACGCGTACACCTCCCCGAGTTTTGCGCCGGGAAGAAGCCGCCGCGCAACCCTGTCGAGTCGCCGCCCTCTGTCATCTACTCCCGAAGGGAAATCCCGATACGCCATAGAAACCTCTCCGCGTCCACCACGGAAATCTAATGCCCCTGCCGGTAGCAGTGCAAGCGGTGTTTACTGTTCACCAAATTGGGGGAAAGCGCTCATTAATTATGCTTCCCACAGACATATATCTCACCGTAAACGTGATTTTCCCCAAATTATTTAATATGTATCTACAATTAGTTCCGGCGAATACCCCTGCTTTCGCTGCTATAGTTCAGTTAGATTCCCGCAATGGCCGAAATCCTCTATTTCCGGCGAATACCCCTCGCTGCTGCCGGATTTCGCCAGTCGGAACGCTTGGATCGCCGGAGTGGATCAACGAAAAGGTAAGAATACTATTGTGCGCACGTTTTTGCTTGTATTTTCGTGCGTTTTTCGACGGGATGACAGCCGTTTCCCCCAATTTGGTGAACAGTAACCAAGCGGTGAACCCGTTGACCGCGCCCACCTTACCTTGACAGCATCACATCTCGCTGCGCACACTCATTTTGATCGCCTGCCCAATGGCTCGGTGGCCGTCCCGGATGGCCGGATGAGCAGGCCGTTAGCTTGCCTGCCCAATGGGGCGATGGCCCGTCCGGCCCGCCTGCCCAATGGGGCGATGGCCCGTCCGG
>CAZMEV010000118.1:0-1177 GCA_964565375.1 uncultured Spirochaetaceae bacterium | reverse complement strand
AATGGGGCGATGGCCCGTCCGGCCCGCCTGCCCAATGGGGCGATGGCCCGTCCGGCCCGCCTGCCCAATGGGGCGATGGCCCGTCCGGGGAGCCGACCGCCCGATGGCACTACGCCGGTCCGACCATCGGGCAGGCAAGGGAGCCGTCCGGCCGTATCCCCGGAAGCGGTCGTCAGGAGAACGCGTTGCGTCCGATTTATCAACTGCTGTCACATCCGGTATTCCTCAGCGCGTTTTTCAGCTGGTTAATCGCTCAGCTCATAAAGACAACGATCAGTGCGATCTGGTATCAGACTCGAAGTTCCGGTGAACTTGTTGGAACCATATTCTGGAAAACCGGCGGTATGCCCTCGAGCCACAGTTCGATGATGACCGGGCTTGCCACGGCGATCGGATTCACCGAAGGTCCCGCCACTCCCGTCTTCATGATCGCCTTTTTCTTCACACTTGTCGTCATTCGTGATGCACTCGGCGTACGGCGCACCGCAGGAGAGCTCGCGCAGCGGCTGAACCGGCTCGCTGCCGAACTCTCACGGCGCGATGGAATCGACTATCAACCTGTTCGGGAAGTAAACGGTCATACCGCCGCGGAAGTGTCTGTCGGTGTTCTCCTCGGCTTCTTTCTCGGGGTTGCGTTCAGTATTCTCTAGCCGCCTCATGATGTATCCATTGCGTCTCACATTTCTGCAAGCGTCTCTGCTCGCCTTGATGCGCTGCCGCATCGGGATACGCTGCCGCATCGGGATGCGGAGCTTGCCGCTCGCCGTATTGCTTCTTGTGGTTTTCGCCGGTGTTCCGGGGTTTTCGCAGGACGCTCCGTTTCCCGGCGTACAACGTATTCTTTTTGAGGCTGATGTTGATACGGCACGCGCGGTTTATGCCCTGGAAAGCGCGGGACTTGGCTCCGGCCTATCCCGCGATACGGTAACGGTGCGCCTGTCGGTGTTCGGCGATGTCGAAACAGTGTCTCTCGCCGAGGCACAAAGGCGGCTCGACGAGCGCGATCCGAGGCGCGATATATACATACAGCGGCTGCCACGGCTTTTCGAGGCGCACGCTCGGGACGATACCGGCAGCATCATCGGGCGATACACGGTTGTATACCTTTTTGTCTCAGACAGCGAAGCCGTTGTCTCAGGCAGTGGCGATGGACAGGGTGGCGATGGACAGGGTGGCG
>CAZMEV010000117.1:7985-9354 GCA_964565375.1 uncultured Spirochaetaceae bacterium | reverse complement strand
GGCCGCGGCATCCGGGAAGGCCGCCGGCATCACCCCAGCATATAACTCACGGCGGTGAGGAGAGCTCGTGTCGCCTTTCCGCGGTGACTTATGCGGTGCTTTTCTTCGTTGGAAATATCGGCAACGCATACACCGCGTTCGGGAAGGAAAAACACCGGATCGTAGCCGAATCCTCCGCTGCCGTGCGAGGGCTCGGTCGCGATTTCCCCGTACAGCCTGTCCTCCGCGCTTACCACTCTCCCGTCGGCGAGAACTGCCACCATGCAGCAGGTGTAGTAGGCGCTGCGGTCGGCTGCGTTCTCCATTTTGCTCAGCAGAAGCTCGTTCTGTTGCTCCGAGGTCAGCTTAGGCCCCTCAGCAGGCTGTCCGAACCGGGCGCTGTATATACCGGGAGCGCCGTCGAGAGCGGCTACGCACAGTCCCGAGTCGTCGGCAATAACGGCATCTATCCCGTGTTCGGAGAGCTTGTCGATTGTCAGTTCTTCGAAAAGCGTTCTCGCCTTTCCGAGCGCGTTCACGAGAAACGTTAGTCCCGTCTCGTCAAAATACCCGGACAGTCCGAGTTCATCCTTGCTTTTCAGTACGTGGGGGCGGCAGATATCCTGCATTTCGCGCTTTTTGTGTTCATTGGCAGTGTTCAGTAGAAGTGTGAGCGACATGCCACCGATCGTATCCGAAACGGTGACATGTGTGAACGCACTTGCTTCGCTGTACTCTACACGGGCCGCTCATTGTTGCCTGCGATCATACTGTCTGTGTCAGTCGACTCCGCCGATGCCGCCGTCTCTTTCAAGGATGATGTCAGGACCTCTCTCGCCCGCGCAATACCGCTGTCGACCGTACCTTTGGGCACGTGAAGCATGTCGGCAATATCGGTGTTGCTCGGGCGAAGGTTGGTGTGACAGGCCTCGTGTGAGGCACGGCGGTATGCGAAGGAGAGACGATCAATACGGGCACGCAACGCACTTCGGCGCTCAAGGTCCGGTTCAGCCACCAGATGTTCCTCCGCGTCCCGAAGTCGGCTGTAGAGCGTTTCCTGTCGTCTGCGAAGCCGGGCAAGCCGGTTCCGTCGCTTTTCGGTTTTCCCCGTAAGCATGGTCCGAACCTCCACGAGCCACTCGGTGCTTACACCACACAGGCGTGCCACTGAGGGCAGGCGAATGTCATCCACATCGCAGATCGCCTTAAGGCAGAAGAACAGCAGTCCCTTGTTTGCAGCGTTGAACTCCTGAAGACGCCGTCCGATCTCGCCGGACCAGGCAGCACCCGAGCGGTCGATGGCCGAGCCCAACGCAGATGCCGGGCCATAGCCTGAAATTCGACCGTAGCCTGAAGTGCGGCCGTAGCTTGAAGTTCCGCCGTAGCCTGA
>CAZMEV010000117.1:0-7885 GCA_964565375.1 uncultured Spirochaetaceae bacterium | reverse complement strand
CCGTAGCCTGAAGTGCGGCCGTAGCTTGAAGTTCCGCCGTAGCCTGATGCTGAATCGTATTCAGGTGCTGTGAGGTGGCCCGAAGCCCGTCGGTGCTCGGCGGTCGGCACGTCGCCAGATGGCAGGGGGTGGTCCGAAGGCGGCACGTCGCCAGGTGGCCGGGTGTGGTCCGAAGGCGGCACGTCGCCAGATGGCCGGGTTCGGTCCGAAGGCGACGCCCATGCCGAGTCGCCACCGTATCGGGACGGAGGCGAATATGCGGAATCAGGGCCGTATTCGATGTCTGGTTCCGTGGCATACGCGGCACGGTTTATGTCCTGCCAGATGTATGCGTCCACTTCGCGCGCACTCCGGGTGCGTTTTGTCATCTCGGCACGAAGAAAAGACTTCAGTCGCCATCTCAGACAGACCTTGAAGTATCCCTCGAACGCTACACACTCGCGCTGATAACGTTCGATGATTGGTTCGACCTTTGGAATCATGTACATGAGAAAGTCACCGCAGGTATCCGGCTCGAATCCTCGGAACATCTTCGGATAATCGTAAATAATGAGATACAGCCGTGTCTTTATTTCCTCGAACCCGTATCCTGTCTCCTTGTAACGCATTATCGCGCGCGTCAGGTCGCTCATCGATTTCCCCCGTTCTTCCTGAGTGCTCAGGTACCTTGCGAAATGCGTGCCAACACTCGACGAGGCCGTGTCATTGGGCAACAGACCATACTTTTGAGTGACCGGCGGTGTCCGGATGGTCGACTGCCTGATACCACTTCGACCATGGAAATCCTGCCGGTTTGTGGGGTAGCCGGGCGCGTAAGTGCCGGTCCTGTCTGCTGCCGGTGCCGGAATGCGGTGCGAATTTACATTCGTTTACATAGAGGGTGAGAAATGAACAGTTCCACACTTAGTATTCGCCGGGAGCGAATTCTGCGGATGTGCTTTCGGCGGGAATATGTAAACACCGGGGTGTGCCCGGGGTATTCTGGAAATGCCGATCTACGGACGCGGATCGGCGAATGCCGGTATTTCAGTCGAATTGTGAAGCAAATGCGTCCACGATTTTCGGTATAAGCGTTTCCGGCGTACCTTCGGCAAGAAAGCCGGCGGCATTTTTATGACCTCCACCGCCGAATTGCTCCGCAACTCCGGACACATCAACCCGGGAGCGTGAGCGGAGGCTGCCGGTACACTTCTCAGGCGACTCCTGACGCAGCAGAATGAGAGCCTCACACGTTTCCACGGAGAACACGAGCTGATAAAACGCATCCGAGTCGCGGTTTTCTTTTCCTACGGCTTCGGTGTCCTCCATTGTTTCCCAGGTTACCAGCAGTCTGCCTTCGAAATGCTCGGTAAGTCGGGAAAGAAGTGTGGCGATTAACCGCCGCGATTCAAGTGTTCTTCCTCCGAACATTCTCGCATGGGCCTCTTTTGGAGAGGCGCCATACGCGGACAGCCTGGCCATGCCGTACAGGGCGAATCCCTGTTCCGGTGCAAGATGCCGGAAAAAGCCGGTGTCGGTACAGAAGCCGAACATGAGCAGATTTGCTTCGTCTTCGGTCGGCGGGGTCTCTGCCGCTTCTACAATAAGCTGAACAAGGTAGGTCGTCGACGGTGATTCGGGGACCACCCAGCGCTCGTCGCCGAATCCACCATTTGAGCGGTGGTGATCGACTACGATTACCTGATGGCCATGAATCTGATCCTTCAATGCGCCGATCCGCTCAGCCGACGAACAGTCGAGGACAACAATCGGAATACCGGTATCCGACTGTACGTGGGAAGGGATCGCATCCTCGAACTCATCGGCAAAGTGCTTAATTTCGCCGCGGTCGAAGGGGCCCACATTGCAGTGGGAAACGGCGGTGCCGCGACGTTCGAGCGCGCTGCCGAGCGCCAGCGATGAGGCGATACAGTCTCCGTCCGGCTCTTCGTGTGTACAGATACACACCTCTTCCGCGTGTATGAGACAGTTCACCAGCGCTTCGGGAGGTATCGGCTCATTCATGCAGTGCAGTTTAGAGGTTGAACTCAGGTTCGTCGATATCGAACAGTTCGTCTACATTGTCCGGTGCATCCCAGGACCCCCACGATTCATGGGTGTAGTCCCGCCGAACGAATATCTTCATGTGCGAAAACTCCCCGTCGCGCCAGAACACTTCCATGTATGGATAGGCTTCATTGCGGCCATGGCGGAGTTCCGCTGTCTGCATGTCATTGTCATGGCGAAACCAGCTTAGTGGAACATAGAGTTCGTGCCGGTTACCGCTGTCGTTTGAGTAGATAATTCGATATCCGAGCCTGTTCGGATACACGCGGTGAATATAAAAGCTTCGCGCGTACATTTCAGGTTCGTCATTCTGCTGGGCTACCGCGGAAGTGCCGGCGATGAGCCCGGCAAGCAGCAGCACTGATAAAAAAAGTGCTATTCGGTTCACCTGTGATATCCCTCCATGGATTATCCGGTACAGCTAAGTATAGTTATGCGCCCTCCGGCATGCAAGTTTGTCGTGCCGGCCGTATGCGCCCTCCGGCATGCAGGTTTATCGTGCCGCCGAGTGGCTCACACAAGCCCGAGCGTGTGCAGCAGTATAGCCTTTATTGTGTGCTTACGGTTCTCGGACTGCTCGAACACCCGAGAAACGCTGCTTTCAAAGACCTCTTCCGTTACCTCATTGCCTTTCACAGCGGGCAGGCAATGAAGAAAGATGGCATTGGAAGAGGCCGATTTCATGAGTTCGGCGTTGACCTGATAGGGCTGAAGGAGCTCCATCCGCTCGCTCTTCTGCGCTTCCTCACCCATGCTTGTCCAGACGTCGGTATAGACTGCATCCGCTCCGTCAACAGCAGCAACGGGATCCTCGAAGAGTTGTGGCTTCGAGCTACGGCCCTGAGCACGTTCTTCGGCGAGCTCTATGGTCTCCTCGGTCGGCTTCAGTGAAACCGGCGATGCAATCCGGCAGGTAACCCCGAGAGTTGCACAGGCGATAAGAAGCGATGTCGCCACATTGTTGCGGCCGTCACCGACGTAGGTAAGTACCGCATCCTCGAGTGTCCCCCGTTGTTCGCGAAGGGTCATGAGATCTGCAAGCGCCTGTGTCGGATGAAACCTGTCTGTCAGTCCATTGTAGACGGGAATCCCGGCATACTCAGCGAGCCGCTCCACGGTAGTCTGGCTGTATCCTCGAAACTGGATGCAATCGAACATTCGACCGAGCACCCGTGCGGTATCTTCTACTGTTTCTTTCACGCCGAGGTGAATGTCCTGAGGGCTGAGGAAGACCGGATATCCTCCTTCTTCCCCGAAGGCCGTCTCGAATGCGCACCGGGTGCGTGTGCTGCGTTTCTCGAACAGCAGCGCGATAGAATACCCCTCGAGGCGGCGATGCCGTTCGCCGCGTCGCTTCTCCGCTTTTACCTGAACGGATGTATCGAGCAGAGTTACAATTTCGTCGGCGGTATAATCACGGAGTGTGAGAACACTTCTGCCGACTAACGACCTCTTTGTATTCGCTTCAGACTGCGCCATAACAGTCTGAGAATGTATCATCTTGCTCGAATTTCGAACAGCGTTGGCGGGAAGGCGAGAGCCAAAGCATCCATTAATGTTGCGGTGAACTCGAGCTTCAGTCCCTGAAATACCTCTGAAGGCAGTTCATCCTGGTCGTTCCGGTTGTCTTCGGGGAGGACTACGTGTGAGACATCGTTGCGGAGGGCAGCAAGTACTTTTTCCTTGACGCCTCCGACCGCAATCACGCGACCGGTAAGTGTGATTTCGCCGGTCATGGCAATATGGGTATGCGCAGGAATCCCGGTAAGTGCACTGAGAATGGCTACCGTCAGGGCGATGCCGGCAGACGGACCGTCCTTAGGAATAGCGCCGTGAGGGACGTGCAGGTGAATATCCCGTGAATCAAGCGAGCGCTCATCGATTCCAAAACGGTGACTGTGATTGCGAATATAGCTCATCGCGAGTCGACCGCTTTCCTTCATTACATCGCCGAGACTTCCGGTGAGAATCAGCTGACCGGTGCCGGTGAATTCGGTCGCTTCGACCGGTAGCAAGGTTCCGCCGCGTTCGGTCCAGGCAAGCCCTCGTGCAAGGCCGATTCGGGGTTCAGGGTAGGTCAGATCGCGATTGGGACGCGGTTTTCCAAGCGCTTTGCGCACGGTCTTCGGCGTTACGTTTGCCCGGAAATCACTTGTATCGGCCTCGCTTGCTATCCCCTCGGAGATCGCCCGTCGTGCAAGTTTACGAATCACCGTTCCGATCTGTCGTTCGAGTTCACGGACCCCGCTTTCGGCGGTGTAATAGCGGATAATTTCGCCGATAGCAGGTTTCTGAAATCGGACGGATGCCTGCCCGAGTCCGTTTGCCGCCCGCTGTTTCGGGATAAGGAAATCCTCGGCAATGCGGGTTTTCTCCTGTTCGGTGTACCCCGGGATTTCGATTGTTTCCATGCGGTCGCGCAGGGGATAGGGTATCTGGTGCAGGCTGTTCGCCGTTGTAAGAAAAATGGTTCTGGAAAGGTCGAACGGAACTTCCAGGTAGTTATCGACGAACTGCTGATTCTGCTCCGGGTCAAGAACCTCGAGCAGGGCGCTTGCCGGATCTCCGCGGAAATCGCTTGCCATTTTGTCGATTTCGTCGAGCAGAAACACCGGATTTGCCGTTTTTACCTTGCGCAGGCTCTGTATGATCTTGCCCGGCAGCGCACCGACATAGGTCTTGCGGTGGCCTCTGATCTCTGCCTCGTCGCGGATCCCACCAAGACTGATCCGAAGGAACTCCCGGCCGAGTGATCGGGCCAGGCTCGCGCCGAGGCTTGTTTTCCCTGTACCCGGCGGACCGACGAAACAGAGAATAGGTCCTCGCTGGTCGGGTTTGAGTGTATGGACGGCGAGATAGTCAAGAATGCGTTCCTTCGGCCGCTCCATGTCAAAGTGGTCGGCGTCGAGGATAGCCCGTGCACTTGCGAGGTCGCCTGAATCGCTCGAGAACTCACTCCAAGGCAGCTCGGCAATCCAGTCAAGCCATGTGCGGATAATGCCGGCTTCCGGGCTCACCGGTTGCAGACGCTTCAGGCGGCTCAGTTCCTTGTCGCAGCGGGCGCGCACTTCTTCCGGAAGGTTCCTGCCGGCGAGTCGCTCTTCGAGTTCACCGGCGCCGCTCGGGTCATCGTCTTCCTGCCCGAGTTCCCGGTCGATTTCCCGTTTCTGTTCCTGAAGGAACTGATCCCGCTGAGACTTTTCGAGCCGTTTCTTCACCCTCGACTGGATTCGTTTTCGAAGATCGATGTTTCCAATCTCCGCTTCAAGCAATGCTACGAGCTCTTCCAGTCTCTCGGTGGCGTCGGCAATTCGAAGAAGTTCAATTTTACGCTCGAGAGAAATGGGACTGTATCCGGCTACGAGGTTTGCGAGCGTCTGCGAATCGCGCGCCGCATCGATCGCCTTATACACCTCATTCGGAATCCGCTTCGGTGCATTTGCCGCGATCCGCCTGAATCCGTCCCTGACACTCTCGGCAAGCAGTTGCTGTTCGTTTTCCCGGTCGGAATCCGACTCGTCTGCCTGCCGGCGGTCTCCCTGCTCACCGGTCGGTTGTACGACAGGCGAGATGTGGGCGGAAAGCCTTCGAGGCCCATTTCGCGTGATGCGTTCGACATTGACCGTATCGGTTGCTTTCAGAAGCACCCGCGTAGAGCCGTCGGGATGTCGTATTGACTGTACCGTGCGAGCCCGGCAGCCGATATCGTAGAAATCATCCGGCTCGGGATCCGGCTTCGGGAACCGTTGTGTGCACAGAAGTACTATTGAATCTTTTTCGAGTCCGCCGGGGAGCTCGGACGCAGCATTCTTTCCGAGAAACAGTGGTATGCTCATTCCCGGAAAGGCTACGATTTCTTTCAGCGGAATTATGGAGAGTTCGTCCCCGGTTTCACTATCATCCCGGCCGGTGGAAACGGGCTCGTCTTCCACGCTCATGCAGATTTTTTAAGCTGAATAATCTCGGGCTTTTCAGACTGCTCTATAACCGGACGGGTAATAATGACTTTCTTCTTGCCCTCGATAGACGGGATGTCGTACATGACGTCTATCATGACACCTTCGACGATTCCACGCAGACCGCGAGCGCCCGTTTTCTGGTTTATCGCACGTTCGGCAATGGCACGGATCGCATCGTCCTGGAATTCGAGCTCAACCCCGTCGAGCGCGAGACTGGCCTGATACTGGCGGATAATGGAGTTCTTGGGCTCAGTGATAATACGCTCGAGGTCTTCAACGGTCAGATCGTTGAGTGTCACCGTTATCGGAAGCCGGCCGACGAACTCAGGGATCAGACCGAACTTTATCAGGTCATCGGGATGAATATGCTGATACAGCTCTGCAAGATCCTTCTCCCGGGTGCTTCTGATATCCGCGCCGAACCCGAGCGGATGCTCACTGACACGCGATTCCACGAGTTTATCGAGTCCGACGAACGCTCCTCCGACGATAAACAGGATATTGCTTGTGTCGATCTTGATCATTTCCTGACTCGGGTGCTTCCTGCCGCCCTGCGGCGGTACCGACGCCTGGGTCCCCTCGATAATCTTGAGCAGTGCCTGCTGAACACCCTCGCCGGAAACATCGCGCGTGATAGAGGCGTTCTCACCTTTGCGGGAAATCTTGTCAATTTCGTCTATGTAGATGATTCCACGCTCGGCGGCTGCAATGTTGTTTCCGGCCGCCTGGTAAAGCTTGAGAAGAATATTCTCCACGTCCTCGCCGACATAGCCGGCTTCGGTGAGCGTTGTTGCGTCGGCGATCGCGAACGGAACGCGCAACTTCCGTGCAAGTGTCCTCGCAAGGAGCGTCTTACCCGTTCCCGTCGGGCCGATCATCAGAACATTGGCTTTGTCGAGCTCAATGTCTGAATCAATGCGACCCTTCTGGGTAATGCGCTTGTAGTGGTTGTAGACCGCGACGCTGAGATACTTCTTCGCCGGATCCTGGCCTATGACGTACTGATCTATGTATTCCTTGATTTCGTGAGGGCTGGGGACCTCATCGAGAAATTCGTTTGTAATGACGTCGTCTTCTTCATCAAGGATTTTCTTACAGACGTTAACACACTCGTCGCAGATATAGACGCCGGGGCCGGCGATCAGTCGCCGGGCGAAATCGGCATTCTTCCCGCAGAACGAGCATATTTTCTGATTGTCATTTTTTTGCTGTTTGCTCATTGCTACCTCGCACGAGAACCTTGTCGACGATCCCGTAATTTACGCTTTCCTCCGCGGTCATGAAGAAGTCACGTTCGGTATCGCGGGCGATCTCGTCTTCGGAACGACCGCTGTGTTTCGCGAAGTATCCTATGAGAAGCTTCTTCAGTCGCACCATTTCCCGCGCCTGGATTCCGATGTCCGAGGCCTGTCCCTGAACACCGCCCCATGGCTGGTGAAGCATGATACGCGAGGAAGGAAGAGCCAGTCGCTTACCCGGAGCTCCGGAAGCCAGAAGCATTGCCCCCATGCTTGCCGCCTGACCAATGCAGATGGTCGACACGTCCGGACGTATGTACTGAATCGTATCGTAAATCGCAAGACCCGCAGTAACTCCGCCGCCGGGGCAGTTCACGTAGAGCATTATATCTTTTTCGCTGTCCTGACTTTCCAGGAACAGAAGCTGGGCAACTACGAGATCTGCGGTGACATCGTGTATCTCGCCGTCGAGAAATACGATGCGGTCTTTGAGTAGTCGGGAATATATGTCGTAGGCTCGTTCTCCCGAGCCGGTCTGTTCGACAACGTATGGTACCAGGCTGTTATTCTGTTCATTCATTTGAGGGCCTAAATTACTCATTCTGTCCCATAACGTCCATGACGGACTGTTTCTTGCCTTTC
>CAZMEV010000116.1:0-9499 GCA_964565375.1 uncultured Spirochaetaceae bacterium | reverse complement strand
TCCTCGGGCAGGACATAGCAGTAGGATATCAGAAACACGACGACGAAAAGGTCGAGCTTTTTCTCACCGAGACCTTTACGTACCGGCTTCTCGAGCCTTCCGCGATCGTGTTTTTCGGGGAGTAGGACCGGTGCCCGGGGGCTGTTTCAGCTACGGGTGTGACGAGAACTTCTGATGCTTTCTTTATCCCGGGTATACGATACAATCGTTTAAGATATTGCCAATTCATACGATTGCATCGTATACTATGCGCTTGCATGGATGCCCTTCTGTATCAGTACAACCCATGGTGGGAATCGGCCCGGCCCCCATCAGGACTCTACCTGCGCGAGCGCTACCTTGGATATCTCCAGCGGCACTTGTCGAGCAAGCGTGCGTTGCTCGTTACCGGACTTCGGCGTGCAGGCAAAACCACGCTATTGCGACTGCTTGCCTGGCGCCTGGTCGAACACGGCGTTCCTGCCGAAACGATTCTCTATGTCAGCGTGGATGACTATCTGCTGCGCGGGAATTCGCTGTTCGACATTGTGGAGGCCTACCGCAAAGTTCATCGTCTGTCTGTAGACAGGGAGGTCACGCTCCTTTTCGACGAGGTTACCTCACAGCACGAATTCCAGCAGCAGCTCAAAACACTTGTGGACCGTGAACATTGCCGGGTGGTCGCATCTTCGTCGTCGAGCTCGTTGCTGAAAGATCAACGAGGACTTCTGACCGGGCGCTCCCTCACTATTGAGGTGCAGCCGTTGAGTTTTGCCGAGTATCTGGATTTCAGCAACATACACATAGCCAGGCGCGACCGCCGACTGCTCGAGAGTTACTTCCGGGATTACGTGCGTAGCGGCGGGTTACCGGAACATGTCCGTTCGCCCGACCGGGAATACCTGATGAGCCTTGTCGACGATATCATCCAGAAGGATATTACCGCCTTTCACGGGCTTCGCGACCATCAGCTTTTGCGAGACTACTTCACCCTGCTTATGGAGCGCAGTGGGAAACAGGTGAGCATTAACAAAATCGCTAAGATTCTGCGGCTCTCTCCGGACACCGCCCGGCGATACCTTGGGTACTTTGAAGAGAGCTATCTCATTCATCCGGTACCTCGCTGGGGCAAGACCAATGAACGGCTGCTTTCGCCGCGGAAAATGTATGCGTGTGATCTGGGAATCAAGCAGCTGTTTATTGGTGATCGTGACTGGGGCAGTTACTTTGAGAACTATGTTTACCTGCAGTTGCGAGCCTGGGGGAAGATGATCTGGTACGTCTACGAGGACGGAAACGAGATTGACTTCCTGACCGACGACAGGATGCTGGTCGAAGCGAAATACTATGACGAAATGAGTCAAGCGCAACGGCACCTCTTCGAACGCTTCGATGCCCGTCGAAAAGTCATCATTGATTCAGTGGAAGCATTGTCTCAGCTCGCTGAAGAGCACGGGAGCACATAAACCCGTCCGATCGCGAGGTTCGCGATCACGACCAACAGCCGACCTGCGCGCGATAGCCTTACACCCGATAGTAGGACAGATAAATCAGCAAACTGAGCAGGATAAGGATCCCCAGGCTGATAAAGAGCGATTTCATGGCCGCTTTTCTCGCGTTCGCCGCTTCCCACCAGCGCGATGGTCGGTTATGCCCTCCGCCTCGTGAACATCAACCAGAATCTTTACGATGCTGCGGCCATCGCCGAGATCAGTGCTCCACGCCCCGACGATCTTCCACTTCTCGCTTCTGGCGACCGATTCCCGAATATCTTCCTCGGCATCGGCAGGCAGGTAAACATCTATCATTCGAAGCGGCATACCGGACTCTCCCGCCCGGATAGTGCCCGATCGCCGGAGACGCCCCAAGGCGAAAAGGCAATTCGGAGTGCGGCACGCATTACGTTGACAAAAATCGACACTAATGTATATTTATCTCAATGCGATTTGAGCAAGTGCTGCAGGCGGTCGGGGATTTGCCGTATTTCGACATGCAGCTGCTCCGCACGCTGTTTCCGGCTGAGGCTCGCTCACTGCCTATGATCGTGCATCGCTGGAAGCGTGCCGGGCGGCTTCTGGAACTGCGTCGCGGGGTGTATGTGCTCGGCGAGCAATACCGGCGCGTGGCCATCCACGGAGCGGCGCTGGCCGAAGCCATATACTATCCGTCGTATCTCAGCCTGGAATGGGCACTGTCCTGGTACGGGATTATCCCGGAAAAGGCGGTGGAATTCACCTCGGTTACACCGCGGGAGCGCGCGCGTTTTGAAAACGCCTTCGGGGTCTTCAGTTATCGCACCGTTAAGCAGCGACTTTTCTGCGGGCACCGCCGCGAGCGGGTAATGGGGGCCGAGGTTCGGCTGGCCGAGCCGGAGAAAGCGCTGATAGACCTCTGGTATCTGTCTGCCGGCGAGTGGACGCCGCAGCGAATGGAAGCTATGCGCTTCGACACCCGGGCGATCGCCGACACCGCGCGGCTGTCTCAGTTCGCGGCGCAGGCCGGCAGTCCGCGACTGGAGCGGGCGGTAACCTCCTGGCAGGAATACGCCGGCTCACAGCCGGAGGAAACGGTGATCGCGTATGATCAGTGACGCCCTCGCGCTGGCGAGCCGGCAGCGGGAACCAGCGCAGCGCTTGAATGTGCTTCGGGAATACCTGCAGGCTCAAATTCTCTATAGTCTCTATGAATCGCTGGCGTTCACCTCGCTGTCATTTGTGGGCGGCACCGCCCTGCGCTTTGTGTACGACCTGCCCCGCTTCTCCGAAGATCTGGACTTCTCCTGCGAAAATCCGCAAAACTATGATCCGCAAACATGGCTCAAAAAGCTGGATCGCTTTCTGAAAATGTCGGGGTACGATGCCGTAGTGAGCTGGAATGACCGCAGGACCGTGCATACCGGCTCGGTTCGTTTCGGGGGCCTGTTGAGCGAACTGGAGTTGACAAGCGACCCTCGCCGGAAACTGTCGGTCAGGCTCAAGATCGACACCAGCCCTCCGCAAGGCGCGGCAACGCAGCGATCAATTGTCCAGCGCCACGCCATAACGGCCCTGCAGCATCATGATCTGCCGTCCTTAATGGCAGGCAAGATAAACGCCCTGCTGACTCGCCGCTTCACCAAAGGGCGGGACTGGTATGATCTTCTATGGTACCTGTCGCGATCCCCCGCCGTACAGCCGAACGAGACACTGCTGCAGAACGCCCTGCAACAATTCGGGACGGTAAATCACTCCCAACCATGGCAGCAGCTACTTCTGGCAACGATCCCTGAAGCCGACTTCCCGGCGGCCGCCCGAGAAGTGTCCCCGTTCCTCGAACGCCCACATGAAGCCGCGTTAATCACTGCGGAACACATCAGCTCACTGCTTGCCGAAACTCGCTGAGAGCTCAACCGTTACACGGTGCATCATTTGTCTTCAATCTTCATTCGATGTTCGGGCGTGACAAGCGATTACTCATGCACAGGTGGAGTCTTTCGTTGTATGCTTCATGTATGACAGTGATTCGGAGACGAGGTAGTTTTCCGTGCGACGGAGTGAGCAGGAAAGACGTGTCATTAGAGCCGCGGTGACCGAGCACTTCGGAAAGGATGCACGAGTATGGTTGTTCGGATGTCGGGTCGACGACACTCGCCGCGGCGGAGATATAGATCTGCTTGTGGAAACGACGCTCTCCGGATAAGATGCACTGCGTGCGAAGATCGACACAATTACAGACATTCAACTCACTATCGGAGATCAGAAGATCGACCTGGTCATAGATAGTCCGGCACCGGAGTCAGCACGGAATCAGCAACCGCTGATCATCACCAATGCCCGCCGCGAAGGGGTTCCGCTGTGAAGGAAGAACTTGATGTGCTGCCGAGTGTTCAGACCTGGCAACGATTTCGCAATCTCCGGAATAATCTTGCTCACGACTATCCCGAAAGTCTCGAACAGACCGCCGAGACGCTGAACCAACTCTTGAAAACATGGGGAGATCTGGAAGAAATATTTACGCGAGCCCGCGATGCCTATCGCAGCCGCGCTGCTTCCCGGTAGTAATCAGCATTGCTCCGCATAAGTTCACACAAACGAGCTGACCGTCACCGCAACGCCGACCACCGTAAGCATGATAGAGATTACCGTGAACCACCGCGTGCTGTAACTGCGCATGTCTTCGAAACGCTTGTCGACCGCATCAAAACGCTGATCCATCTGCTGTTGCATAAGCTCGAAGCGCTTGTCAATCTGCTCGAACCGTTTCTCCGTTTGAGCAAAGCCCTCGCGCATAAGCTCGCGCTGCGCCTTCAGCTCTTCTTCGACTCGCACCGTGCGCTCGCGAAGTTCAATATCCCGGTCCATGTTGATTGCAGTATAACGCAAAAAAAGAAATTTCGTCCCGCGCGACCACGGCAATTCTTTCAACACCGTTCGAATCCGGCTCCGGGATTACAAAGGTCTCTCACGCCGCAGAAGCTGTATCGCCACACCGAACGGGTCAGTAAGCATAATCATGCTGTCGCCCCCTGACTCCTTCGCAGGCTCCGCGATCTTGGCTCCGGCCGCTACAAGCTCCGATGCCTTTGCATCAGGGTCGGCGACTGCAAAGGCGATATGGAACGAGAGCGGATGAATCTCTTCGAAGTTTAGCACTGGAGCAGTCGGATTGGCATAGATCTCCAACACCGGTCGACCCGAAGCATCACCAAGAAACGCCTTTTCTCCCGGCACATTCCGAAGAACCCGCATGGCCAGATTTTTCGTGTACCATTCGATCGCCGCATCGCTGTCGGCGACATTAACCGCGATATGTTCAAACACACAATGTCCGTCATCATTCGAATTGCTCATACAGACTTCAGGGTAGCACAGGTAAGGCAGGCGAGGCGAAAACCATCAGCCTATAAAAACATATGGCATACAGATTATGAAGAGACAGTTCACGACGATAGTTATTTCTCTGCTCGCGTTTCTCCTCCTCGGTGGTTGTGCAGCCTTCATCCAGGATGTGCAATCGCTAATAGCAGACGAGCCGTCGCCGCGGGTGAACCGGAGTGACTCCGAGCCACCACGGCGATCAGTATACGGATAAGTACGCAGAAGTTTCTGGATATGTATATGTTCATAGTATACATTGGGCGGTAGATGGATACCGTTTCGTTGCCCGAATTCAAAGGATTTGAGTGGGATGACGGCTACGTCGAGAAGAACTGGGAGTCACACCGTGTGACCCCGCAGGAGACGGAACAGGTTTTCTACAATCGACCCCTGATCGTGGTCGACGACACCAAGCACTCTCATGCAGAACGCAGATACTTTGTGCTGGGTCAAACCGACAAGAACAGAGCGCTGTTTATTGCGTTCACGGTTCGTGATGAGCGCATTCGCGTCATATCGGCACGCGACATGAGCCGAAAGGAAAGAAAGGTGTATCAAAGATGAGAGAGATACCGAAGTTCACAAGCGAAGACGAGGCACGGCGGTTCTGGGCGGAAAACGATTCGACCGACTTCGTTGACTGGTCCAAGGCAAGTCGGGGAGTCTTCCCTCAACTGAAACCGTCAACGAAGACGATCTCGCTACGGCTGCCGGAATCGATGCTAGAAGAACTTAAACTGCTGGCCAACAAGAACGATATCCCGTACCAGTCACTTGTAAAGGTGTTCTTGTCGGAGAGAATCGACGCGGAACTGCGCAAACACGATCCGCAGAACATCAAAGGCTGACAAAAATAGAACGATCTTCTCGAATCGTTCGGCCTCCCGGCGACCGCAGGAAGTCCGTCCATGATAGAGTCCCTTGCCGCGGAGCACCGGTGCGAGCGTAGTCATGTTCGTTCCTATATCGAAGGTGGGTTGTACCCGTTTGTCCTCGAGTCCGGTCTCCAGTATCAGCTCTTTGAACATGTCCTGGAGAAGCTCGTCACAAGCGATGTTCCCGGATTCGATCCGGAACCGACACAGGCGGATATTGAAGGACTGCGGAAAACCGTACGCTTTATCGGGCGATCGGCGCACTTCGCGAGGAGTTTACCGTTCTTGCTTTAGAGCAACATGGGATTTCGCTTCGTTACGCGAAGTCCACCCGCGGGGCGAAGACACCCGACTACCTCACCCAGCTTGACGGCACACCTATCATTATCGAGGTCGGTGGTGGCTTGGCGTGAGGGGAGGTTGATCGATCACATCATGGGGAACCGGACTGAAATCAAACTGTATTTCGGAGGATTATAGGTGGATGTTTACAACAGCGAACTGACCGTTACCGCAACGCCCACCACCGTGAGCATAATCGAAATCACCGTGAACCACCGCGTGCTGTGACTGCGCATGTCTTCAAACCGCTTGTCCACCGCATCAAAGCGCTGATCCATCTGTTGTTGCATAAGCTCGAACCGCTTCTCCATCTGAGCAAAGCCCTCGCGCATAAGCTCGCGCTGCGCCTTCAGCTCTTCCTCGACTCGCACCGTGCGCTCGCGAAGTTCGATATCCCGGTCCATGTTGATCTCGCGAATCCACGTTCCGAGATTGCCCCGCACATAGCGGCCGATCGCTTCAAGCGTCTCACCGGTCAGTTCCATAGTCCGCTCCACAATGCCTCCTCACCCGGTAATACGGGCGAATAGACAATGTTGATTGCAGTATAACGCAAAAAAAGAGATTTCGTCCCGCGCGGCCACGGCAATTCTTTCAACATCATTTCAATTGCTCACACAGCGTTCAGAGCAGCGGAAAGGACGCGTATATGGCGCTTCGCCGGCTTCGAGCACTCGGGCATGGACCTGTCGCGCTGCTTTCCACCTATCAGGAGGACACCGGCCGTGTTGCCATGCACGGAACACGTGAATCGCTGCTTCGCGCGCAGGCGGCAGCGCTCGGTCTGCCGATCTATTCCGGCGGGCTCCCGGGCGGAGCCTCCAACGAGGAATACGAACAACGCATGCGTCGACTGTGTGGCGAGCTCATAGCCAACGGAATAGAGGCGGCCGCATTCGGTGACCTTTTCTTAAGCGATGTTCGTGAATATCGTGAGAGCAGAATGCGGGAGGCGGGAATGACCCCGTACTTTCCGCTCTGGCACAAAGACACGCTCGAACTTGCCCACGAAATAATCGACACCGGAACGGTGGCAATTGTAAGCGGAGTGGATTCCGAACAGTTATCGCCGGAGTTTCGCGCACCGATCAGCGTCTCGCAAGGAAAGACCTCCATTCTCTGGGGTCGCTTTCACACGATCGATCTTATCCCTTAGGCCTCCGCGGCAGTCTTCGAAGGAGAGTACCGTCTGACAGCCGAATTCGCGCCGGCCCTGAGAATCCCGGTGTCCCGCGAGATCCCGGACTCTCGCGCCGTATCAAAGACTTCCGGATGAATTGCGGCGGTAAGCGCTTCAATGCCGTCGACAATTCTCGGCCCCGACCGGCTGAAGTACTCACCGCTGCCGATCCACACATCGCCTGCCTCGACCGCCCGACGCCCGACCTGCGACAGAAGCGACTCATGCGACCGCACATCCGCTTCGGCTTCGTCGAGCGAATAGCCACACGGAATCGCGAGTAGCACCTCCGGATCGCTCGCGGCGAGTTCTTCCGGGCGAGCTTCCCGCGACCGTTCGCCGGCACTCCCGACCGCCGGAATACCGCCGGCACGCTCGATCATCTCCGGAACCCAGTGTCCGGCAGTGAACGGAGGATCAAGCCATTCGAGCGCGAGCACGCGTGGTCGTCGGACCGCCTGCGCAACTCGGCGATCGACATCAGAAAGGCGCCGTCGAAGCGCATCCACCGTCTCCCGGCCGCGCTCCTCGATACCGCACGCCTGCGCTACCTCGAGTACCGTCTTGAAGATTCCCTCAATATCGCCTGCATCAAGAGAGAGCAGGCGGGCCGGTGAATCCATTCCCTGAATCGCACTCGCCGCGGTCTCCGCCGGAACGGCGCAGACATCGCAGACCGCCTGCGTCAGCACCAGGTCGGGTTCAAGTTCGCGAAGCACCTCCGCGTCAACCGTATACACGCTTCCCGTCTCGGCCATCGCCTTTCGAACCGCGCGGTCGATTTCTTCACTCGTCAGCCCCGCCGGGTCAAAGCACGAACGGCTCGCAACAGGCCGGTCAAGCACCGCCTCGGGATAGTCACATTCATGTGAAATGCCCACAAGCTGCTCTTCGAGCCCGAGCGCGCACACAATCTCGGTTGCACTGGAAAGAAGCGAAACGATTCGCATGGTGCCACCTACGATAAGACGTGCTTTGACGGAATGGCAACTGGCGCAATGCGTACACAGCACTTGGACATCTATCTGCAGTTGCACTGCCAGTGCTACTCCCGGGACTGCCTGTCGTTGTGCGCACCTCTTGCCCCGAATGAAGTTTACCGACGGGGGCTCAGCAAACTTCGTTCCAGCCACTACGAGGTCCAACCCCGACCGTGCGCAATCTGACAACCCGACAGTACTCGTTCACTTTATGCAGCAGATTTAAAAATTGGCAAAAATAAAATAGCCGCGATAATGGCACGCACGGAGGCAGAGCGGTTATGGAAAAAGCAGCGTTGACTAAGGCACTCGAGCGTTTCCACGAGAAAAGCGTGGACCTCGACAGACGTGGCGGACCGGAAGAAGATGGAGAACTGTTCGAGGAAGTACTGGAGCTTATGGACGATATTCTTGAATCCTTTGGCCTTGCGGCGACCGAAGACAATCAGCGTTTGCTCGAATCACTTGCCGCGGACAAGCTTGCCCCGCCGGAGCTCATCATCACCCTGTTTCAGAAGAAGGCCGAGGCAGAGCCTAACATAAGTCCGCTTGAACGGTTCGCTGCCGGAGTTATGAACGGAGAATCTCCTTATAATGTGCTGCCGGCAATGGGGTTTGTTACCCACATTTACACGCTTTACCTGTATGAGCTGGCCAGGAAACATCCGCAGGCGCTCGTTGAAATTTACAACGAACTGTATCGAGCGAATCCATATCTCGATGAAATCGGCCGTCTCGCTGTGCAGGTTGCGAGGCTCGAAGAGGACGGGCTCAGGTTTCTCAGAGAATTTCTGCGGGCTGGAGTGTTTTGATAGCGCCGGGCACAGGTGTTCTGAAAGGCATACTCCATTCGCTCGGGGGAAATCGCTCCAGCATATTCGTATGCCGGCTCTGCCGGATGGGTGACACCGATTCATGATCGAGCCGTCGCGTTCCGATTCCTCCGGCGTGCGTCGTGTTCCCTTGCACGCGCTCGCGTTTACGTGAGGGGAAGTTGATGGATAACTACGGAAGCGGCATATACAGACTTCGGATCCGGGCAACTCAAACAAATGAGCTGACCGTTACCGCAACGCCAACCACCATTAGCATTATGGAAATCACCGTGAACCACCGCGTGCTGTGACTGCGCATGTCTTCAAAGCGCTTGTCCACCGCCTCAAAACGCTGTTCGACCGCATCAAAGCGCTGATCCATCTGCTGTTGCATAAGCTCGAAGCGTTTGTCTATGTGCTCGAAGCGTTTGTCGATTTGCTCGAACCGCTTCTCCTATATGAGCAAAGCCCT
>CAZMEV010000115.1:3416-9546 GCA_964565375.1 uncultured Spirochaetaceae bacterium | reverse complement strand
CTCCGTCCCCAGCGGAATAATGATGCTCCGTCCCCAGCGGACACCCAGCGGACATTATCCCTGCTGGTGGACACACGTGCCTCCATGCTGGGGGCACATGTGCCTCCGTCCCCAAAAACGCTGCCTCCGTCCCCAAAAAACATAACGTTACAGCAGAGCCTCAGCCGCCCCGGTAAACGCCACGAGCGCAACAAAGAGCCCCATGCCCAGAAAACCGATGGCCGCGCTTCCCCGCAGGTTCCAGAAAAAGGTCTGTCCAATCGTTTCAAGCAACCAGGTAACTACGTAGACAGCAAAAAGTGGAAGAATTGGAAGTGAAAGTGGACCAACTGTCACATAGACGAGGAACGAGAGTACAGCAGCGCCGACAAACCATCCTACGAAGTTGCGCCACGGAATACCGAAGTACGAGCCACCGTCGTGCCAGGTCCACAGGCCCCACCCGACCATCTGCGGGTCCAGAAATAGATCCCATGCAACAAAGGCCCCACCCGCGACGATCGCAAAGCCAAAAGCGCCGGCATCCGGCACGAGAAGCTGGGCTACAGCCCAGGAAGGAGCCATCATCATGATCCAGGCTAAGGGTATCACCACCGGCACATGAGCGATCTGGGGCTGCATTAACTCGGTGTATTCGTAACGACCAAAGAGCACACCTGTACGACTGCCGACAAACTCGAGAAGCCAGCCGCCGAACCCCACAAGCAAAGCCGCACCGAGTGCCGGAGCCCAGCCCATTTCACCCGCGGTAAGCACAATGACAAGAAGTGTCTGGGCGTAGACTCCTGCTGAGACTGCAGGGGGTACTGCTCCGTCCCCAAAAATCCAGCGCCAGATCGGAAGCGATACCATCGCGAGAATCCAGATGCCAAACAACAGTAGATAGCCCACCGGAAGCTCGGCGAACACAGCAACAATTTCACTCATGGAGCCTTTCCTGTAAGTACGCGCGCACCCGCGAGAAGGAACAGTGGGATGGGGACGGTAGACATTAATTTGATGTTCTCCCATCGACCGTCCTGCTCGTCGAGGAATCGAAAAATGCGCTCAGTAGGGTTTTTGACAAACAGATTGGAAAAAACCTTCTCAGCACGGTGTCCGTAGCGGTATAGCACCTGCAGCATTATTGAATCAAAGACCCCGTAGCGCTTAGGTGCTGCTGGAAGGTCAAACGGATGATTGTGGGTGACCAGGCTTTCAATAATTGCCTTGGAATCACGTTGCATGCGAGCGAACGCGTAGCCTGTGGAGGCTTTGACCCGTCCACCTCGTGTTCCGATACGGAGGATGCGAGGCGCCGGTCGGCGTTCGAAGGGGTAATCGGTCATCGGAATAATACAGCTTTCCTCCTCGAGGACTTCCCACTCCGTCAGGCCGATTATATTGCGGATATACCGGTCGAGCCGCTCATCGTACTCTGCCGGTGATAGTAGGTCATGGCTGAACAGTGTGTATTCTACCAGTGCTTCGCGCCGGTTGGACGGCATCGTATAGACAAACCGCATCACGCCATCCTGCGCAGTTCGAAAGTCAAACAACGTTGCACACTCAGCGTCGAAGATATCATATGGGGCTCGAATGACACGTCCCAGGAAGTGCTGTTTAAGGTTGTGATACTTAGATTCATCAACCTCGAACCGCATATAATCCCATGTGCTGTCGAACACGTAATCAGCGGTTACTCTCAGTGGTTCTGTCAGCCGCTCGGGAGCAGGGATTTCCAGTTCCGGAGCCGGTTCATAGTCAGTCGCAAGATCATCGCTCGAGGCGATATTAACTGCCTCTTCGGGACAGGGTGCCAACGAGGGACGGAGGTTGACCGAGGCAAGCGCTCCCTCATCTGCGATAGTATCCACCTCCGCATGGAGTAGCGTCACGTTTTCGCAGGCATGGAGTCGTTTCAGCGCGTGACGGTAGAAATCTTCACTTCGAAGCATCTGGTAGCGATACGGGCCCAGTTCAAGTTCGAGATCATGCCCTCCACCGATAAACCGCATTCTGCTCCAGCTTCTATGCGCGATGTTGCGGTACGGGAGCGGCTCGGTTTCCCAGAAGCACCACGTTCGGTCATTGGCGCCCTTCACCTCACGGTCAATGAGCAATATGGTGCGATCCTGCAACGCCTCGCAATCGACAAGGTGAAGCGCGAGACTCAGCCCCGCTCCCCCACCCCCGGCGAGAACATAGTCGTAGTGAACAGACACAATGCCCCAAGAATACCGTTGAGTGCCGGTCAAAGCAATACGTGAGACCGTCTGGAGAGGGCTCTGGCTCTATGGGTGAGACCGTCCGGTGAGGGCTCTGGCTCTATGGGGACGGAGGAGCGTGTCGGTCCTGTCGGCGCGAGGGGCTCTTTGGGGACGGAGGAACCAATGCTTCTCGTCGTCTTCTGGGCTCGTGGGGACGGAGGCGCCACAGTTACCCACATGGCGAAGGCCCTTTGACCCCAGAAAACAAGAAGACAATCAGCCCCCAGGCCAGCCAATCTGGGCCAACCGCGCACGCAACAGATCCGGAAAAGCCTTGAACCATCGCGCGTTCAGCGGTGATGGGTGTGGAAGCGGATATAAGGTGATCTCACGACCACAAAGCGAAACTCGAATGTTCGCTTCGTACCGGTCTTCCCGATTCCAGAACTCTTGAAGCCGCTGCATAAGCACACGATCTTCAAGTCCGAACCAGAAAAACGCGTTGTTGCCAAGGGTCAAAAGATCACGACCCCGCCAGTAGTTTACCAGAAGATCAGCAATAATGGGGCCGAAACGACGACGCACAGAAACCGGCCACGCTTTGTTTCCGACAGGCTTATACGGTACCGTATTCGCCCAGAACACATTCCGTCCGGCCCCAATTCTCCTTGGATCCTCCGGCGAATCCGGCAGGCCCAGAGCCTCGGTCAGCCCTTTGCGCACCAGCTGTCCGCCGGAGCCGACAAACGGTTCCGCAAGCTCCACCTCGGTCGCCCCCGGATCCCGGCCGAATATACCAAGACTCGACGTAAGATCCCCGGATCCCAAAAGCACCGGGTCTCGAGGATCACGCCCATACCGCTCGTAAATGGTTGTATCAACGGTCAGTCCTGATTCCTGCGCAACTTCCCGAAGCCGTTCGAGAATCCCAGCAATTTCATCTCTATATCCAGTCATTTGCTTATTAAATCGATAGATACGCCCTGCCACACTCCATCCTTGGCGGAATACTCGCCAACCTCCAGGCGAAATGGCCCCATCGGAATATCCTCTGGACGCACATGCTGTTCAAACCAGCCCCACGCATCTGCCCACGAGGTCGCTGTGGTAAACGTCTCGAACACCGGTTCATCAGTGACAAGACGCATTACAACATTCGCTTCAAACGTGCGTGCGTAGCCCCGTACCGTAAGCGCATCAGCTGAATCCACTCGCTTCCCGTCACGCGGCGCAAGCAGCACGACACGGTCACCGCGCTTCACCCGAGGTTCATCGCTTGCCGTATCCTCCAACATCACGTCACTATCAGCTCGCACGTACACTTCGCCGGGCAACTCATCGGAGACCGATTCACTGTCCGCCTCCGACTTATCCTCGCTTCCAATGCTTACTGCCTTTTCCTCTGCCGAGAGGTCATCCCGCAAATGCAGATCGATCCACGTTGACTCGCCGTCAGGCGCCCATACAAAAAAGGCTCGCTCAAAATAGGAATGATCGAGATCGATGGTTGCCTCGCCTCCCGCCGTACTCAGTCGTTCGCCAACCTCAAGCCGCACAATCGTCGCCTGCCCAGAATCGGCTACCACGACTTCGCCGATCATATCACGAGGATTGCCTTCCTCATCATGAAACCGAAGCCGTAATGCTCCGTCCCCGGTTACATCCAACTCCGGCACCGGTCGGGGACCGCCCGACGTTTCGCAATGCAGATCGTTACCGTTCTGCAGCGGATGACCCGTTGGCGGTTGCTCCTCACGCGATTCCCTCGGCGCTTCATTATCGGACGATGGCGAAGCGATCTCAGCAAACTGCCGACTACAGCCACAAATCAGTACGATGGACAGAACGGTGCACCATACGACACTGCAGAGGGAACGGGAGATCAACTCACTCATAATAACGTCCGATTGAAGCTTATCAGCATGCAGCTGAGCAGTCGAGCGGAGTGCCTCTCGGATAACCGTGGCTCGCCGCTGCGTTCATGAATACTAACTTCACCTCCGTCCCCACCATCGTCCCCACCGTGAGACACTGCTTCCTCCGTCCCCACCATGAGACCCCCATGGCTCAGGAACCGATTGACCGACACCCGTGGTAGGGGAAGAACATCTGCACCACTCTCGAAGGTGGCCCCAGTATTCCGGCAAGCCCTGTATGCATCAGGTATGCGCCGCCGTAACGGTATGCGCTCGCTCTCTCAACTATCCCCGCTTTGACCGGGTTATCATCGATATACTTGAAAGTCGCGATGAACTGACGGAAGGACCAGACGATCTTACTTTTAAATCGGTCATACCACACGTGCCCCTTCAGGGCGAATGCACGGTTATACTTGAGTGCGAACACACTTAGAATCCACTGCATAATCCTCGATATATTCTCAAGTTCCGCTGGCTTTATGAGCAGATGGAAGTGGTTATCCATTATGCACACGTTGATTAACTGAAAATCATATTTAGCCTTCGCTCGCGAGATGGTATCGAGAAACATCTGCTTAACCGCATCATATTGAAGGATAAACTCATTTCGGTTTGCTCTGGCGACAACGTGATACGTCGCACCAACACGAATCTGTCGTATCTTTCTCATACCTACTAATACGCCCCCTTTGTGCGTGCTGATTGCTGGAGAGCCTGTCCATTCGGGCAGCTTCCACCTCTCTCTCTCTCTCTCTGCCTCCGTCCCCATCGGTGCCCGCGGGATACCAATACCTGCCGTCAAGGTTGACACCGCACGTCGGGCGCGCCACTGTAGTGCCATGCGGGTATTGGTAATCGGTGGAGCTGGATATATCGGAAGTCATGTCACGAGGATGCTTCTCGACGCGGACCACACGACCAAGGTGTACGATAATTTTTCGAGTGGCGTGGAAGAAAACATCTTTCCAGAAGCAGGTCTTGTACGAGGAGATATCCTTGACGAGCCAACGCTCAACGATACGATGGCTGAGGGATGGGATGCTGTGGTGCATCTGGCTGCCCTTAAGGCCGCCGGCGAGAGCATGATTCAACCGGAGAAATACGCTGTAAATAACATCGCTGGAACGATTAATGTGCTCAACGCCATGGCTCGCGCGGATGTTTACTCGATCGTGTTTTCAAGTTCGGCGGCGGTGTATGGCGAACCCGAATATCTACCGCTCGACGAAGACCATCCGACGAGTCCTGAAAATTTCTATGGCTTCACGAAGCTCGAGATTGAACGACTTATGAGGTGGTACGAATCGCTTCGGGGGATCCGATACGCTTCTCTTCGATACTTCAACGCCGCTGGCTACCACCCCGAGGGCCGTGTCACCGGCCTCGAGAGAAACCCTGCCAACCTGCTTCCGGTAATCTTGGAGGTCGTTGTAGGGAGACGGGACGAGCTGCAAATCTTCGGCGATGACTATCCAACCCCCGACGGTACGTGTATCCGCGATTATGTGCATGTCACGGACCTGGCCGATGCACATGTGAAATCGCTTGAATACATAAGCGCACGAGGTGAAAGCCTGGTCGCCAATCTGGGGAGTGGACGCGGCTACAGTGTGACCGAAATGGTAAATACGGTGCGGCAGGTCACTGGTCACCCGGTACCGACCAAGATGGTAGGTAGACGGCCAGGCGATCCGGCACGGCTTGTCGCGTCATCGGACTACGCCCAGCGCCTTCTCGGATGGACGCCACGCTATTCAACGCCCACCGAACTCGCGCGAAGTACATGGAATGCATACCTGAAGGCGCGAAGTTAGTTGCGTTAGTTGGGACACTGGCTCGCAACTCCCGTGGCTGTTTGCTTCTCATTGAGCACAAAGCCCCACAACACCCGCTCTCTTCCTCCGTCCCCGCGAAGGGCAGCCCATGGGTCTCCGCCACCTGCTTCCTCCGTCCCTCGGGTACGCCTCTTGGACGGCACTGCCTCCGTCCCTATCCTTTGGCACTGCCTCCGTCCCTATCCTT
>CAZMEV010000115.1:0-3316 GCA_964565375.1 uncultured Spirochaetaceae bacterium | reverse complement strand
GGCACTGCCTCCGTCCCTATCCTTTGGCACTGCCTCCGTCCCTATCCTTCCTGCCAGGTCGCCATGTATTCCAGGCCCGACGGCAGATAGCGCGGACGATCGTAAACCCACTGCCCGCTCATGCGTAATTCTTCAGCGACAGCAGTGAAATGAGCCATGGCTGCGCCTATGTCGACTTTCTGGATGTCGATATCGCGGATGACTTTGTCCATGCCCGCGTTCCGACGGAGGAACAGGTGAAGGTGATCGGGCCCGGTGTCGGTGCTGTAGCGAAAGACCCGCCAAGGCTGACTATTTGAGGTCGATGGGGCCAGTCGCATCGCGTCCAGCATTTCCTGGTAATCGGGTGCATCCGGCGGCGTCAGTGGGGACGGAGGAGCGTGGGGGCGCTGCTCCTCGTCCCAGAACTCGAGCTCGAAAAACAGCTCCTGCCACGGCTTTCGCTTGCGTGCTCCCACAGAGAATCGGGCGGGGCCTTCACTCGCCGTACGTCGGTGGGCCCGGTAACCAATGGTAACGACTGCCGGTAGAAGCTCGTCTCCATCGGCACCGGCTTCACGGGCAACCCTGCTTTCGGCAAAGTTCCCGGCAAACCAGCAGGATGCGATACCTTCGCGTTCCAGTTCCAGAATGACCCGCTCGACAACCGCGCCAAGATCTTCCATCGCGTGCCGCGAACGCGGTACCATCGGCACGAGCAGATACGGCGCTCCATGAACCGAGCCATAACTGAACCGCCCCTCTAACTCACCGCTTGTGACGGGTGAATTTTCGACAAGAGCAATACGCACAGGAGTTCCCAGCGGCCCCTGAAGGTCCTCGGAGATGAGAGACTCGATGCGAGTAATATGCTCAGCGCTGAGCGGCTCGCCGGAATACGCGCGGCAACTCAGCCGCGCTGCAATGGTCTGCTGTGCCCGTTCCATGATAATGCGCGCAGTATAGCGATTTCCGCCCGGAAACGCGACCCGAGAAAAGCATTTCATGCCACTTCATTGAGAGGCACTGCCGGGTATATACTATGGGTAGAAGACATGATAGAGCACAATTCAGATGCACCCGGCCTTATTCTCGTCGGGACGACGGACCGGCAAACGACCCGGCAGGCGGCCGAGCAGCACGTAGCTGAGCTCGGACGCCTTGTGAAGACACTCGGCTACGAGGTATTGGAAACATGCATATTCGGCTGTGATAAGCCGAAAGTCTCGACCCTGATCGGAAGCGGGCAGGTCGAAAAGCTTGCGAACCTCGTGAAGGAGGTCGGAGCGAGAGGGATAACCTTCGACGATGAGCTTTCCCCTCCGCAACAGCGAAATCTCGAGGCCGCCACGGGAACAGCCGTTACCGATCGGCATGAGATTATTCTCGATATTTTCCGGGATCACGCCTCCACACATGAGGCACGCCTGCAGGTCGAACGCGCCCGACTGCAGTACACCATGCCCAGACTCAAACGGGCCTGGACGCACCTATCCCGCCAACGGGGTGGTTTGAAAGGAATGCGCGGAAGTGGTGAAACACAGCTTGAGGTCGACCGGCGTCAGATCACCGACCGCATCGCACGTATCGATCGGCAGCTCAAGTCCGTGAGCCGGCACCGGGAGACGGCGCGGAGCAAACGCGAGTCCATCCCGGTACCAACGATCGCCCTGGTCGGATACACGAATGCCGGTAAATCGAGCCTTCTGAACGCGCTAACCGGCTCAAACGTCAGTTCGCGTGACAGCCTTTTCGAGACACTCGACCCGAAAACAACCCGCTGTTCTCTGGACAATGGCCTTGAGTTCCTGCTTACCGACACGGTCGGGTTCGTGCGCAAACTGCCGCACGATCTTGTCGATGCCTTTCACTCCACGCTGGAAGAGACCGTGCGGGCAGACCTGCTTCTCCACGTTGTGGACGCGGCAAGCCCCCAGCTCAACGAAGAAGTATCGACCACCTTATCAGTTCTTGAGCAGATCGGCGCCGCATCGTGCCCTATGATCAGCGTCTATAACAAGATCGATCTGCTCGAACACACCGTGGCGTTGCCGGCACAGCGAAGCGACCGGGAAGTAACCGAGCCTGTCTGGCTCTCGTGTCACAGCGGCGAGGGCATCGATACGCTTCGAAGGCATATCGGCAACTTCTTCGCCGACCGGTTTGAAGACACCGTATTCCGGCTGCCCAACGATCGGTGGGACCTTGTCGCATTGCTGCACCGCGAGGCACGGGTTATGGATGAGGAGGCTGATGGTCACTCGGTGACCGTTCGCGCCTCCGTCCCCCGGAAACTGCGCACCGCCCTTGATGATTTCGCGGTTGCCGACAGAGTCTAACGCTTCGCTCGGGCGAACTGATACACGGCTCCAAGCAGCGCACCAACACCGCCGGAGGCGAGAATGTTGGTCCGCATTCTCTCGCCGCCCCGGATCATATCGCCGAACTGTGAAAACAGGCCGCCGCCGGGAAAAAAGAGATCAACGGGATTGATGTAGCTTCCGCCCTGGCGGGCGAAGATGAGATACCCGATCACAAGTCCGACAACGCCGAGCACCACGGCGGTAGAGATTACACGTCCTATCATACGCCTGTGATGGTATCGCAAAGGCGCCCGGGGAAACCATCGATCTGGACAAAAAAGCTGCCACTATGCCGCCTATATTCCCGACAACGCTACTGATGTGGTCGTTTACTGCAATTTTCTCGAAAAATACCCTTCACATAGGTGTGCGACAGGGTATATTAGTGGGTATGCATAAATCAAAGGAAACTGTGTATACCCATACCTACGATTCGCCGATCGGGCCATTGTACCTTGCCGTAGACCGGCGCGGGGCGGTAATGAACGTTTCCTTTGTACCGCCTCGCTTCAGCGAACAGTACATCCTCGAGGAAAACAAATACGCCTGCGGAGAGCTTGAGCTCGAGCTCGACGAGTATTTCGCCGGCACCAGGGAAACCTTCACCCCGGCGCTGCGCTTCGAGGGGACGGCCTTCCAGGAAGCGGTCTGGAAGCGACTCACCCGGATTCCATACGGGCAGACCTGGACCTACGGAACGGTCGCGCAGAAAATCGGGCGGCGCGATGCGGCAAGAGCGGTTGGAAATGCAGTCGCACGCAACCCGATCTGCCTGCTTATTCCATGCCACCGGGTGGTACCTGCGAATGGTGGGCTGGGTTCCTACGGGGTGCGTTCACTCGGTTCCGAAACCGGAGCCGAAGACAAGCGCTGGCTTCTCAGCCACGAAGGAGCAATTCCGGGCGTAGGTGCAAGGCGAGAAATAGAGACAGTACGCGAGGTATCGGCCTGACGGCGGCTTCAACAGTGGGCGG
>CAZMEV010000114.1:0-9613 GCA_964565375.1 uncultured Spirochaetaceae bacterium | reverse complement strand
CCTGGGCTATATCGCTTGTGCTCATGACCACCGTTGTCGCATCGGCGGCCAGGCGTATAAGGCCTTCGAGCCGTTCGGCGGCGTAGGGGTCGAGGAGGGCAGTGGGATCGTCGAGGATGAGGAGGTCCGGTTCCCTCGCAACCGCCCGGGTCAGGGAAACGGTCTGGGCGACCGGCGTGGCAAGCTGTGAGGCCGGAGTCTGAAGGAGGCGTCCGATGGTATCCGTCAGACCGAGCGCGGTAAGCGCCTCGCCCACACGACGCTGCAGCTTGCGCTTCGACCACAGGCCGTCGACCCGCAGCGGATAGGCGATATTTTCGAAAACGGTGCCGGGAAACAGGTACGGCCTGTCGAACATCATCGCGGTGCGACGCCGCGCCCGCTCGGCGCCGACAGCCGTTTCAAAAATGCTGAGATCGCCGAATCGGATATCGCCTGAGTGCCTGCCGTCGGCGTGAAGATCGAGCAGCCGGTTGAGCGCCCGAAGCAGCGTGCTCTTCCCGCTGCCGGACTGACCGACTACCGACACAAATGCCCCGCGCGGAATTCTGAGGCTGATGTTTATAAGCGCGGGTGTACGGCCATACAGGAAGCTGAACTGGTCAAACTCAATGTACTGCCGCTCATCGGGCATCCACATAACGAACGCGGGCACTGCTCCCGCCCTTTCAGTATACTCACCCCCTGCCGCTCATGGCGAGACCGGCGTTATCGCCGATTGCACCACACCCGTATCCGGGGTACGCTCTGGGTGTGGCCAAGATTATTCAGTTTCCCGGCGGCAATTTTCACGACAACGGCGAAGACGAGGACGAGTTTTCCTCCGGCCACAACCGCTATCCCGATCTCATGCTTCTTGACCTTGGCCTTTCAGACGGCGAGGTGGATATGCTCATATCGGGCGATCCGGCCTCGCGGGGAATGCTGTTTGAAATCGTCCCGGAGCTCTCCGAATACGATCTTCCCGCGATCCCCATTCTTCGCTACGCCCACGCGCTTCTCACGGCCATATATAATAATGAACCGGTGAAGGCGACCGCGAAGGGCTATCTTCCCACCGCGCTGGTGAAATCACTGTACGCTTCAGCGTTCGCCGATGCCGATCCGGGCGCACCGTATGTAACGCGTGAAGGCGACTCGCTCATGCTTTCGTGGACGCGTGAACTCTGCCGTCACGGGGGACTCCTTTCGTTTCGCGACGGCGCCTTTCGCCTCACGAGCGCCGGACGGGCCGCGGTTGAAACATCAAACTATTCAGAAATTTATAGATCGATGTTTGACTGCCACCTTCGCAAGCCGGAACTGCTCGACCGGCATGACCGGTACGAGGACGGCGGCGCGGTCGGCGCGAATCTGCCGCTGCTGCTGTACGCCTGTCGCGACTCGAACTACGAGCTTCTCTACGAGGAGGATTTCGCGTTCCTCATCTATGCGGTGTCGCAGGATCCGGTATATGAAACTGAAGAACTCAGGGAGGCTGTCTCTCTGAAGCTGTTCGACCGCTTCGGCGGCGCGTTCGGACTTTTTTCGCCCGGCCCGTCGTTCGAGCCTCCGGTGGATACCGGCGAAGACTGCTCGGCCGCATTTGACCGGTGGCGGCGCACGCCGGTATTTGACCGCGTATTTCGCTGGCACGCTGACCCGCCCCCGCGGGCGGTCATGAGACCCGAACAGGCTGCCGTGCGCTGGATGAACACCGCGCACGACATTTCAGACGACATCGAAGCCGAACGGAATCCGTACCGCAGGTGGTACATTGAAAGCTTCTGTCTTCGGGCGATCGAGCGCTGCCCCGAGGACCCCGATGCATTCGTTGTCTGGGCCCGCCTGCACGCGGGGAAACCTGAAACCGCCCTTTCCATCATCGACCTCGGCATCCACAGATCCGCCGACAGAACCCCCGAGGTTCCCGAAGGCATGAGTACGTGGAGCGATCATGAGTTCCGCGACGTCATACGACTGCATTTCATGCGGGCGGAAACACTGCTCGAGCTCGGCCGCAACGACGAGGCATTCATTGAGTTCAACAACCTTCTCGAACTCGACCCGCACGACGCAATCGGTGCCATCGACTACTACGCACCCGCGCTCATAGAAAACGGCCGCTACGAGGAGGCGGAAGCGCTGCTGAACTCAGTAGCAGGCGAGGACGACCCCTTTTCCATGTGGAATCTCGTACTCACCGCCCTTGCCGCCGGCGACAAACACACCGCGCGCGAACGCCTCAGCCGCGCACTCGACATGAACCCGCACGTACCCGAATGCCTCCTCGACCGCGTACGCGCACCAATGCCGGATCAGTACCTTCCCGGCGATATGAGCGAGGCGATCATATACGAAAACCAGGCCTTCCGCGCCTGGAAATCAGTCCGCGGCGCCCGCGAATGGCTGCGGCGCAATGCTCCGGAGGAATAACGGATTGCGGAAAACTCAACATTTGTTTCATTGACTTTCTGCCGAACCAGTGTTGCTGTGGTAGCAGAAAGAACTCAGGTCAGAACAGAAGGGGGGTTATGCTGTGAGTGATCAAAGCGTTAATCAGTCCGATCAGGGCTATCTGCAGGAAGCAGATTACGATCCTGACTTTCCGATAAAGCACGTACCACAGCAGGAGCGACGATCGCTTCAGTCCATAGCGGTGGTGCTCCTTGGTTTTACGTTCTTCTCGGGCACCATGATCGCGGGGGCGAGCCTGGGTGCGTCGTATCCGTTCGGGGATCTGCTCTGGGTCCTGCTTATCGGTAACCTGCTCCTGGGCGTATATGTTTCGGTCCTCTCGCTTATTGCCGCTCGAACGGGGCTGACCACGGTGCTGCTCGCCCGGTATACGCTCGGAAACGGCGGGTCGAAACTTGCGAGCCTTCTGCTCGGCGGTACCCAGATCGGGTGGTTCGGCGTCACGGTTGCATTCATGTCCATGCCGTTTGCCGAAGCGCTGGGACTTCCGGATGCAACTCTTCCGGCGGTCATGGTGCTCTGGGGTGTGCTGCACGGCGGAACCGCGTACTTCGGATACCGGGGTATGGAAAAACTGAGCCTCATCAGTGTGCCGCTTCTGCTTATTGTCGGCTTTGTATCGGTGGGAATCGCGATCCGGGATGCCGGCGGCATGAGCGAAATATTCGCAATGGAGCCGACCGAGACCATGACCTTCGCCACCGCGCTTACAATTATCGTCGGAACGTTCGCAAGCGGCGGCACGCAGGCGCCGAACTGGGCGCGGTTTGCAAAGACCGCGAAAGTCGCCTTTATCGCCGCGTTCCTCGCATTTTTCCTCGCGAACGCGCTCATGGTGCTGTTCGGCGCCTTCGGTGGGCTCGTCTATGGAGAGCCGGACCTCGCCGAAGTGCTTGCAATTCAGGGGCTTGCGCTGTTCAGCGTTATCTTTCTGACGCTGAATCTCTGGACAACCAACGATAACGCCGCCTATGCCTTCGGTGTTGCCGGTGCCGAGATCTTTAACGTGAACCGCAAGCGGGTGTTCGTCGTCGCCGGAAGCATAATCGGTACTATCCTCGCGATTACCGGTATTTACGACATGATCATCCCCTGGCTTGAAGCGCTGGGAACCTATATTCCGCCCTTAGGCGGCATTATTATCGGTGACTTTTTCTTCGTGTGGCAGGGCAAGTTGCCGCGACTCGACTGCATTACGTTTGCCCGCGTTCGCTGGAGTGCTATTCTCGGCTACATAGTCGGTGTACTCGCGGCGCTCTTTATCCCCGGTATTCCGCCGCTTAACGGCATTATCGGTGCGATCATTGGTATGCTCATTTTCCGCCCGATCTTCGCAAAGATTAAGGGTGCCGAGCACACGGTCCACGATAACGCCGAATACGTCGGCTGAGCACCACATTAGGCTTTCGCTGCAGCCGTTTCAGGACGGCTGTGGCGGGCGGGTCAGCACTATGCGCTGCGGGGCTTCCCCGCGGGGCGTAGTGTGCTCCCTATGCAGAGGAACAGGAACAATGATTGATCTTTTAATTCGCAAGGCCTCCACCGTGCACCACGATGAACCTGTGGACATTGCGGTGGCCGACGGCCGCATTACGGAGGTGAAACCCTCGATCGACGCTGAAGCAGCGACGGTAGTAAATGCTGAAGGCAGGCTTGTCACCCCGCCGTTTGTCGACAGCCACTTCCACCTCGACTCGGTGTGGACCGGCATTCCCAACGAGTCGGGAACGCTCAAGGAAGGCATTGACAACTGGGCCCATTACAAAAACACGGCGTTGACCGTGGAGGATGTCTACAGCAGGGCGAAAGCCTACTGTGAACACGCCTTTTCCATGGGCATTCAGGCGATCCGCTCGCACGTGGATATCTGTGACGAAAAACTGCGCGGCCTCGAGGCACTCGTTCAGCTGCGAAGGGATATGAGCTCCAAGGTCGATATTCAACTGGTGGCGTTCCCGCAGGACGGCTATTTCCGGGAACCGAGCTCGCAGAGCCTTGTCACCCGGGCCGTGGAAATGGGAGTGGACGTTATCGGCGGTATTCCGCATCACGAGCCGACCATGCAGCTTGGCGGAGATAGCATTCGCGCCCTTGTGGAACTCGCCGCCGACCGGGGACTTCTCGTCGACATGCACTGCGATGAAAGCGACGACCCGAACTCGCGTCACGTCGAATCACTCGCGTGGGAGACCACCCGCTGCCGAATGCAGGGACGGGTGAACGCTTCCCACGTGACTTCCATGGCAATCATGGATCCGTTTTATGTGCAGCGGAAGCTGCTCCCGCTCATGGCCGGCGCCGATCTCAGCCTTATCGCGAACCCGCTTGTGAACATCTACCTCGGAGGTCATTTCCACCATCCGAAACACCGTGCGATGGCGCCGATCAAGGATGTTATGAAAGCCGGGATCACCGTTGGTTGTGCACAGGACTGCAACGATGACCCGTGGTATCCGCTCGGCAACGCCGACATGCTGGAAGTGGCAAAAATGGGCGCACACGTAGGACACATGCTCGGCCGCGACGAGATGCCTCATATGCTCGATACGGTTACCTATAACCCGGCACGGATCATGCACCTCGAAGACTACGGGCTTGAATCCGGCTGCAGGGCAAACCTGGTAATTCTCGATGCCGACGGGGTCCGAAGCGCCCTGCGCGGCTGCCCCCGGCGGGCAACCATTGTTCGCGACGGGGTCATACAGAGCTCATAGCACAGTGGCGCCGGAGCCGGGCGAGGCGCCGGTTGTGCCGAAACCCGCCGGGCATAGCCCTGGTTACTCCTTAGCCCTGGCTATGCCGGCGCGCAAGGCGCCGGTACGCGCGGTCCCACGCATAGTAAAGGATGACGCCGCTTGGAAGTCCTGCGACAGCATCGATCGAATAGTGGACCGCGGCGTAACCCATCGATATACCAATTCCGGCAATAATAAAGACGATAAGCGCTTTCATGGGCCGGCTGAGGGGACGAAGCAGCAGCAATACGACCACACTCTGCCCGACGTGAGAGCTCGGAAACGCGCCGCCGGGGTCGGGAATGCCGAATGTGAACAGAAAGTCTACGAGCTCTGAGAAGATTACGTGACTGCCGAACAGGCCCTCGCGATAATCAAGCGGCCCGGTTGCCGGGAAGAGGACGAATACTACAAAAAACGTGAAGAACGAGCCAAGGAAGACAAACGAAAACCGCGGGTAATCGTGCCGCCGGCGAAGCCACACAAAGGCAAACCCACCGAGCAGAAGCGGAAAATAGAGTACATAGAGAAAATGCATGAACTCCGCCCACAGGCGGCCTGACAGTACCTCATGCATCCAGACGTGGGGATTAAGGCCGAAGAACTGAGCGTCCCACTCGGCAACGAGCGGGTCGAATGTAAAGGACGGTCCGTAGATCATCCTCGCAAACGGGCCCACCTGAACGAATACCACACCAATCAGCACCAGCGGATAGAGCGCGCGGATGCTTTGAAGTATATAGGAGCGGGGCGGATATACCGCGGTAATCCAGATGATCGCCGCGAGGCCGAGATTCAGGGCTGCGTTCTGCCGGTAGTCAAAACCGGAGTTCCACCCGAACGCAAGTATAAGAGCAGCCGGCACGAGATACAGAAGCGCGAGCCGGTCGGCAAGGCAGATTCCGGACCACATGTGGTGATCGGTCAGACGGCGCATACGGATTCTTTTGGTAGCCGATTCCTTGGTCCCGGTCAAGTCCGTTATGGCCGGACCGATGAATGAAAACACCGACCAATGCCGAAGTTTTTTTAAACGCTCAATTGACATGAATTACGAAAACGTAGTTTTTTAGAACAATTCTTACATTCACGGAGGACAGTCGGCATGGGTGAGACGCTCGAGACCATTAACAGTGCGGTAAACAGCCTCGTTTGGGGCCCGCCGTTTCTTATTCTGCTCATGGGTACGGGCGCGTATCTGACGTACCGAATCGGTTTTTTCCAGTTCCGCCACCTCGGGCTGGCCTGGAAGTACAGCTTCGGGCGCCTGTTTCGAAAGACAAAGGAAGCGGAAACAGGCTCTATTTCGTCGTTCGGCGCGGTCGCCTCGGCTATGGCTGCGACGATAGGTGTCGGAAATATTGCAGGCGTCAGTACCGCAATCGCCCTCGGCGGTCCGGGTGCGGTGTTCTGGATGTGGCTTTCGGCACTCGTCGGAATGGCTACAAAGTTCGGTGAAGCCTCTCTCGGTGTGAAGTATCGCAAAGTCGAAGCCGACGGGAGCATCTCCGGAGGCGTATTCCACTACATAGAGAACGGTCTCGGACAAAAATGGAAGTGGCTGGCTGTCCTCTACGCCTTTCTCGCCGGCATTGCCGCGCTCGGTATCGGAAATATGGTTCAGGCGAATACCATGGCCGACTCCCTTTCGGTCGGGTTCAATGTGCCGCCTGCGGTTACCGGCGTTATTGCTATGATCCTCGTCGGACTCGTTATTCTCGGCGGTATTCAGCGCATCGCAAAGGCCGCCGTACGGCTTGTTCCCTTCATGGCAACCGTGTACGTCATAGGCGCACTCCTTGTAATCCTTCTCAACATTACCCAGCTGCCTGCTGTCATCGGGGACATCTTCTACTATGCGTTCAACCCCCATGCCGCCACCGGTGGATTCGCGGGAGCCGCGGTCGCAGCAAGCATTCGCTACGGTATCGCCCGCGGCGTGTTCTCCAACGAGGCCGGCCTCGGCGCAGCATCCATCGTCCACGCACAGGCGAAAAACACACCGGCGAGACAGGGTATGTGGGGCATCTGGGAAGTGTTTATTGACACCATCGTTGTCGGAAGCATGACCGCCTTCGCAATCCTTATTACCGGCGTTCTCGATACCGGCGAAACCGGACAGGCACTTGCCAGCCAGGCATTCGCAACCGGCTTACCGGCAATCGGAAGCGAGATCGTCCTCGTCGGCATTGTCCTGTTCTCCTACACGACCATGCTCACCTGGAGTTTCTACGGGGAGAAGAGCTGGGAGTACATCTTCGGTACCAAAGTCGTTTTGCCGTACCGGCTTGTGTTTATCGCATTTCTGCTGATCGGCGCTGTGGGCGGACTCGAGTTCATCTGGTCCCTCGCCGACACCCTGAACGGACTCATGGCCGCACCGAACCTTATCGCGCTCATTGCCCTTGCCGGAGTGCTCGCAAAGGAAAAGAAGAGCTTCATGCTCGGCCTCAAAGAGGGCCGGGAAAAGCTCGAGTAGATCGCTTACTGCCACAACCGGCGCCCTCGCGGCGCCGGCTCTTTCCCTGCCGGCGCCCTCGCGGCGCCGGTTACTCCCCCACGAAAATATTCTTGACCCGTGAATACTCCTCGAGCGCCTGGCGGTGGACTTCACGGCCGTAGCCCGACTGCTTGTACCCGCCGAAGGGAGATCCACTCGGCACCAGGTTGTACTCGTTAATCCACATGGTTCCCGTTCGAACACCCCTCGCGACCCGAAGCGCCCGGTTTATGTCCCGCGTCCACACCGCCCCGGCGAGCCCGTAATCCGAGTCGTTGGCAATGCACACCGCCTCGCTCTCGTCGGTGAACCGAAGGACCGACAGCACAGGTCCGAAGACCTCTTCCCGCGCAACCGTCATGTCGGGAGTAACGCCGGTGAAGATTGTAGGTCGATAGTACGCCGCGTGCCCCTCAAACCGCCCGCCGCCGCAGACAAGCCGCGCGCCCTCGGCCTTCGCCCCGGCCACGTAGCCTTCCACACGCTCGAGCTGCGCCTCACTGATAAGCGGCCCGAAATCGCAGCCCTCATCAAGCGGATGCCCGGGCTTCACCGCCTGAAACCGCTCGACAAGTTCCTCAACAAACCGGTCGTGAATGGACTCGTGAAGCAGAAGCCTGCTTCCCGCATTACACATCTGCCCCGAGGCGTAGAGAATCGCCGGAAGCGCGGAATCGAGCGCCTTTTGCCACGGTGCGTCCGGGAAGACAATATTCGCGCTCTTTCCGCCGAGTTCAAGATGGACCGGAACGAGGCGGGCCGCACCGGCGGCGGCCACGCGTCTTCCCGTCGCGGGTGAACCGGTGAAGCTCAGGACATCCACCCCTTCGGCATCGCAGAGCGAAGCACCGGTCGTTCCGTCGCCGGGTACCGCGTTCAGCACTCCGTGAGGCAGTTCCGAAGAGATACGCGCGGTAAGCTCAAGGAGCGACAGCGAAGCGAGTTCCGAAGGCTTAAGCACCACCGCATTGCCGGCGGCGAGCGCCGGGGCGAGCTTCCAGCAGGCGATAAGAAAGGGAAAGTTCCACGGCACGATAATTCCGGCAACGCCGGCCGGTTCGAGTTCCACCATGCTGAAGCTTCCGCTCGTGTAGCGGACAATGCGGTCCTCATGGGTTCGCAGGGCCGATGCAAAGTAGCGGAACTGATCCACGGTGGCTTCCACATCCGCCCGGGTCTCTGCGATCGGCCGCCCGGTATCGAGCGCCTCTATCCGGGCGAATCCCTCGCCTTCGCGTTCTATTCGCGAGGCAATCCGCTCGAGTACCGGCGCGCGTTCGGCCGGTGCGAGCGAGCCCCATGCCGGCCAGGCCGATTTCGCACACGCGACCGCCCGCTCAACCGTCTCCGCGTCGCAGTCGGCCACGCGGGAGAGTTCCCTGCCGTCGGCCGGACACACGACCGTCCGGTATCGCTCGCCGGAGGGTGGCTGAGCGGACGAACCGATGCCACCGCCTCCGGTTTCGCCGGCGAACGCACCGTCGATAAATGCCTCATAGGTATCCCTGATTTCAATCATACGTCTATCACCTTCTTTCGGCACCATTTTTCCCGGTCCGCCCCCGCCACGAACCGGCGCCGGGGGCGAACCATCAACCTAAAAAAAAGGCCGCACGCACCCGCGGTTCACGCAGACACGTGCGGCACCACCGTCGAAGCAACAGGTGGCATCCGGGGCCTTAAATCAGACCTTCGCGCTCAAGGAAGTCACGGGCGAGATCCTGAGGCTCCTCGCCGGCGTCATAGCGGCCGTTGAGCTCGCTCATCGTCAGGTCGTCGATCCGTCCTCCAAGACGGTTGAGTACCTCGAGCACTTCGGGATGGTCGTCGAGCAGCTCACCGCGAACGATAAATGCGCCCGAGTAATCCGGGAACCACTCACGGTCGTCCTCGAGGGTTACGAGATCAAGCTGCGCAATCC
>CAZMEV010000113.1:6275-9728 GCA_964565375.1 uncultured Spirochaetaceae bacterium | reverse complement strand
CGGAACTGACCGCGATCAGCACGAGAAAATAGCCGATAAGTAGAGCTTTTGCCGACTCGAAGAGCCTTGAAAGGCGGTCATACATTGTCGGGGGACAGTATCACATTGGTATACGAGCTGCAATTTGGAGACATCCTTAGGCCCGTGTCGTAGCTTGATAGGGGTACCCCCTACCCGTACTTGACGTGTGACGGCCAGCCTCGGTAGGCTTTTACTTAAGAATACAGGTAGGAGGATAATCATATGGGACTGTTCAATAAATCAAATCAGCTGAAACTGCATGTACCCGACATGAGCTGCGGACATTGTGAAGCGAAGGTTACTGACGCTTTAAGCAAACTCGAAGCAGTGTCGGAAGTGAAAGCGGACTCAAAGAAGAAGCGCGCCACACTTACGCTGACTGGAGAGACCGCACCGACGCAGGAAGAAATCGAGAAAGCGCTCGAAGGCTCCGGCTACAGCGCAACGATCGAGAACTGAATCGTTGCCCGCCGAAGCGCGCTGCGCGGGGCGTCGGAATCCGGACGGCGTAAGGCAGCCCTTGCTTGACGCATGCCGACCATCCGATCACTCGCCGGTATCATCAATCTCGAAATCGCTTGTCGGCTCGCTTGCAGCTCCTGCAAAAAGCACTTCATCGCCTGCAGAGATCCGCGCGCCGATCGCTGCATCCGGGGGATGTAATCCGAGGGTGCGGCAGCCGGCAAGCCAGCCTTCGGGAAGCCCCGCCTGCACGGTAACGGTCATTCCGTTGTCCGGAAGGGAAAAAGAAAGCTCCCAGGCGCGCAGGTAGAGCCTCCAGGCCCCCACCCGGGCCGCCACAAACTCATTCCACTCTCTGTCCCCATGCTGAGGATCACCGATTATCGGATGCGTAATGTGATGCAGGTGTCGACGTGCCTGGTGGCGCTTTCCGGTATGAAGCGTCAGGCGAAGGAGCGAAAACCACGCCTGTTCATACCGGCCGACCGGCTCATGAACAACAGAATCAGCTATACGCTCAAACTCGGTGACCGCGGGCAGTGGCTCTCCCTCATCCGATTTGGTGAGCGGACGGTCGATGATACCGTGCTCATCGGTGTGCCCGCGGACGATCGCAATGTAACGCTTGTGCACCTCTCCTGCTTTCAGCTGCCGGGAAAGGTCGGCGGCGCCTTCCTTTGACAGGGCTACCACCATGACCCCGCTTGTTCTGCGGTCGAGACGATGCACGGTGCGAACCCGCGACTGCAGGCTGCCGCCTAAGATATTGATCAGATTCGGGGCGCGCCGGTCCCAGGCATTCGAATGGACCATAAGCCCTGCCGGCTTGTCGACCACCGCCACATGCTCGTCACGGTAGAGAACCGGTATGCGCTGTGCTCGCAGCCGCTCGGCGCTGAACGGAACGTGGGATCGGTCACTTGTGTGGGACATTGCGGGGTGTACTCCTGAATACGTACGATAGTCGGGTAGCCTTCGGTGAAGTATACCTGCCTGACCCGTTCAATGTCTGCCACCGTTGGTCCGGCCGTGGTGGGGTCGTGGTCCGGCCGTGGTCGGGGCGAGGTCTAACCGTGTGTCGGCCGCCGGCGGTGGGCCGTAGATAGCCTGTATGCTATGATGCGCGGCGGGAGAGGAGAACCCCGTGCCGACCATGCCTTCGTTTCGCGGTACCGCTGCAACCGTCTTTTCAGCTCTGTTTGCTCTCGCGATCGTCACCGGAGTCCAGGCACAGCCGGATGGACCGTTCGAAGGATTCAGGCAGGTAGAAACCGACCACTTTACCTTCATATATGAGCCCCGCGACCGGGCGGCGGTCGCGGAGCTGCTTGAGTACGCCGACGACGTATACGAGCAGGTAACAGACTTCCTCGATAACAGACCGTCAGGGCGAATACGCGTTTTTATCAACGGTCGCACGGACCGCGCCAACGGCTTTTTCGATCCCACACCGCGGCATCACATAAGTCTTTTTGTTGCCTCACCAAGCACGCAGGTTATTGGCGCACGTACGGAAAACTGGTTGCGGGTGCTTTTTATTCACGAGCTCACCCATTACGTACACTTCATGTACGAGCAGGGTACGGTGTCCGCCCTCGCCACGGTATTCGGTGCACCTCTTCGCGCGGTGCCCGGTGCATTCATGCCCGGATGGGCCATCGAAGGAATAGCAATGGAGGCGGAAACCCGCTTCACCGAAGGCGGACGCGGCCGCAATCCGTACCACGAGATCTACACGATAGCCCCGATTCTCGAAGGCCGTATGTTCGACTACCGCCGGGCCGGTTTCGACTCACATCGTCCACCGCGCGGGCGGTTCTATGTAGCAGGGCTGCTTTTCACCGAGTACCTGCTGAACCGCTTTGGAGAGGATACATTCACTCGCATCCACCAGGAGTTTTTGCGTCTACCCATATGGAGTTTCGACAGAGCCGTAGAATCGGTAACGGGATACGCGCCTGAAACCCTGTGGGTCGAGATGGTCGATGAGCTCACAGAGCGCTACCGAGCGCGCCGCGACCTCGATGCCGGAGTGCGCTTCACTCCTGACAGGACAGCCGACTATTACCGCCCGGTTGTCGTCGGCGACGATGTATATACCTATCGAACGGCTGTGGACAGGCGACCGGCTATCGTCCGGTTTTCCACGGAACATCACTCCCCCGGTAAGGCAACAGTCGTCGAACAAACAACGCTTATCGACGGTGACAGCTTCGATGTTCGCGAAGACGGCGCCATCCTGTACGCAGCCGTTCGCGCCGATTCGACCACCGCCGGCCCGCGACGCGAGCAATCACGGCTATATTTACGCGAGCCCGACGGCGAGTTGCGCCGTGTCACGTCGGCTTCAGGCCTGTATCACCCGCGGTTTGTCGGCGGGAAAAGTGACAGCGATTATGCTGTCTCGGTGCAACGACAGGGACAGTACCACCGGCTTGTCATGATTTCCCTTGAAACCGGCGAGCTGACACCGCTGTACGAACCCGGGCGTTCGTATCTGTTTACACCGGCAGTCTCACCCGACGGTCACACCCTTGCTTTTACCGAGAATACCGCCGGCCGACAACGCATTCGCACCATCGAACTTACAGAAGACGGTCACGCTGCCCGCTCCGAAACCGGAAAGCCTGGAATGCCGGGGCCGGCGCGAGCGGGAAAGTTTGACTCTTCCCGGGGGCCGGTCACCTCCCTCGCCGGCGAACCGTCGGCAGGCCTCACTGCGGAGCCGGCAGCCGAGTATTACCCGGTGTGGGGGCCTGATGGGGAACTGCGTTTTATCTCCGACGAAGGCGGGTTCCTCGCTGCAATGGAAATCCCCGACCGCGAACCTGCTGAGACGGGCTTCACACCCTCATCCTCGATACACCGCATCGGCGATGATCCGGTGGGAGTGCTCTGGCTTGCATCCGGAAATAGAGGCAAAGACGGCGGGGACAACGGAAACAGGGACAACGGAAACAGGGACAACGG
>CAZMEV010000113.1:0-6175 GCA_964565375.1 uncultured Spirochaetaceae bacterium | reverse complement strand
GGGACAACGGAAACAGGGACAACGGAAACAGGGACAACGGCGAGGGGCTTCTGTACGGCAGCTACCGCAGCGACGGGTATGCACTGTTCCGCGGGCTGACTGAAGGCGGAATAGATGGCCGTGAACCACAGAACGTACGCGGGCCGTTCGGACAGCGCCCTAGCGGCAATGGATCTGCTCCGCGGCCTTCCAACTTTTCTCACGATTTTCGCGTTTCCGGTTCGCCGTACAGCTCGGAGGCCGCTGTGACACAGGATCCGCTCGAAAACGAGCGGCGATTTCTTGATCTGCCTCTGCCCGGAGTGTGGCTGCCCTATCCTTCGCTTGTTACTTCGGCGGAACAGCCGGTGGACATCGGAATCGGTATCGCAACGTTCGGGGCGAACTACGGAAGAACCAGCACAGTATCCATGTTCGGAGGGCTACATCCCCGTCTCGGTCAGCCGACAGGTTCTGTTGAGCTCTCACTTTCGCGAGGACGGGTTAGCGCAACTACCGGTGTTGATATCGAGTACCGTGCAGTCGAATCGGGCGCTGAGCAACGCATTGCCGCACGGTTGCTTTCTCAGGTCGATGTTTTCTCTGCAAGCGAACGCGGACGAAGGTTCGTTACGGGCCCATTCGCACAGACCAGCTTCGAGGAGGTCGCGAGAAGTGGTGACGGTAGGGACTTTTCCTGGAAGCAGGCTCGTGACACCCACGACGAAAATGAACTCACCGAAGGGAACCACGACGACGGAACGGCAGCCACAATCGGCCGGGGGCGCCGAATGGAAGTCGGCGCTGGATGGTTCGGTGCGTTCCGGGGACTCAATACACGCGCCGACATCTACGAAACCCGCAGTATTCGCACGGATGTCCGAGTTCTCCGTGATCTCCCCGAAGTCGGTACGCCGCGCGACGGATACCGGATCCGGGCGCAGACATCGACCGCCATTCCTCTCGGCAGGCCCGGCGCAAGCATGGCACTCGATTCAAACGTAGCCTTCGCCACATCATCCGCGCCTGCTGACAGCCCGTTTCCCGTCCCGGGGATCGGCGGCATTTCCAATCCCGGAGGGCATTCCGGGCAGATTCGTGTAGCAGCGGGCTTGCGGTCGACGCTTGCGCTGCTCGATCGGCCACTTCCGTTCGGTTTCAATCTGCAGGGGATCGCCGCCGGGCTTTTCGCGGAGACTCAGGCAGGTTTTAATGCCGATCGATTCGAACTCGCCGATCGTGCGTGGCTTCGCGGCGAGGTCCGTGTGCGGGGCGGTTACCGCATTGGTACTGCCGAGATAAGCCTGGGGATCACGGTGCCGCTGAGTGAAAAAGGGGCCGGTTTCCCGGGGCTGTATCTGCGTTTCTGAAACCTGCACGGCACGGCCGTTCGCAGGCCGACAGTCGCTTCCCCCTGTTCGAGTGGCCCGCTCACCGGATATGCTCCAGGTATGCGTACCATGTCATGCAATCACGTTCACGGAATTCTTGCGGCCGCCGTCGCGATCATGGCTGCTCTTTTCCTGCCCGGATTCGCTCACGGCGAAGAGAATACGCCTGTTGATACCGTGCTGACCGAAGGAACGGTACGGGAAGACGCTACCGTCGGAGGCGGTTTTTTCCGGTATCACAATCGCGCCGCAGGGCTCTTTGCATCTCCCGGATCAATGCGTTCAGGGCTGCTTGGATTCGCCAACCCGGCGATGCCGGCAACCATGAACGGATTTGATGCGGCAGGACACTTTTCGATAACCGATGAGAGAGACGTTCCGCGATTCGGAATCTATACAGGATTCCCCGGCCTTACGTTCGGTGTACGCAGCATTGATACGCCGGTCGGACGGGTCAACGACTACAGAGTGAATCTCGCCGCTGATTTCGACCAACTGAAAGTAGGCCTTGGCTACGGCTGGCACGGGGGCGATACCGAGCTGCTTCCCGGCGGAGAGGATCTCGGCCGCACACTGTCAGCCGGCGTTCTGTTGCGCCCGAGCGACTATACGTCTCTCGGCCTGACCGGGACAACAGGTCTTTCAGGTAACGGCGCGGAAGCCGTTGCAGACCTCGCCCTTCGTCCCTTCGGCAATGAATGGCTTACGGTCTTCGGCGAATACGCGGCAGATACCGACCGTGACTTCGCTTCGGGGCGCTGGTCGGCCGGGGCGGTGACCGAGCCGCTCTCGGGTATTCGTCTTACCGGACGATACATTGAAGATCGAGGGCTCGAAGCGGGTATTGTCGTAAGTCTGGGAAATCTCGGGGCAGGATACCGAAGATCGCACGATGTCCTCGACGAAGGATTCGAAACCGAGGCGGCGAACGAGTTCGCCGTTCGCCTTGGAAGTTACGACCGCAATATTGCCGACAGCTATCTTGCCGACGACTCCCGGTATCTCGAGCTCGATCTGGAGGGGCGGGTTGTGGAAAAACCCGGATTCATTTTTGACCCGACGCCCACCGTGTACAGCATTACCGACACGCTCGACAAGGCACGCCGCGATCGAACGGTCGGCGGAGTACTCATTAACGCTACCAATATCAGTCTCTCTCAGCCGGTTGCCTACGAACTATCGCAGGCGCTCGAACGCTTCCGCGAAGACGGAGGCCGCGTGGTAGTCTACATTGAACAGGCAGGCATGGATGCCCTGCATCTGATTGCTCACGCCGACCGCGTTGTAATGGACCCGGAAGGAGGCCTCGCGCTTCCGGGGTTTGTTTCCTCCTCTACCTATCTTGCCGAGCTTCTCGAGTCGGCCGGAATCGGCGTTGTGGAGTTCCGCCAGGCCGAGTATAAGTCCGGGCTTGAGCAGCTGACCCGCACGGATATGTCGGATGAGGAACGAGAACAGAGACAGGCCTTCGTAGATCAGTACTATGACACAGTGCGCGATTCGGTCACCTCCGGAAGGGAGACCGATGAAGCAGTCTTCGACGAGCTGATAGATTACGCGCCGCAGCTGTTCTTCGATGAGCTCAAAGAAGCTGGCCTCGCAGATGATTCACTCCGCTTCAATGACATCGACGAAATACTTGCCGGACTCGCAGGTGAGGCACCGCAGCGAGTACGGCGAGCGGACCTCGCAGACAATCGACTGCCGCGCGACAACGAGTGGGGGCCACAACCGAGAATCGGTGTCGTCTATGCAGATGGAGTCGTTGCCACGGATACCGGCATGCAGGCCAGGGAGGTTGCCCGCGAACTTCGGGCGATGAAAGAAGATCCGGGTATTGCCGGAGTAGTACTCCGCGTTAACTCGCCCGGGGGCGATATTGTGGCATCCGATCTGATCGCTGATGAAGTGAGGCGTCTTTCCGAAACCAAGCCGACTGCGGTAAGTATGGGTGGTGTGGCCGCCTCCGGGGGTTACTGGATATCCATGTACGCCGACCGGATTTTCGCGCTTCCCACCACGCTTACCGGCAGTATCGGTGTCGTAAGCGGTTGGTCATACGACCAGGGGCTGCGTGATAATCTGCGGCTGCATCAGGACTCTGTCCAGCGAGGGGAATCCGCTGATCTCTTCGCTGGTCCGGTGCTGCCGCTTATTGGACTCGGACTGCCGCCCCGCGAACCGGACGAACGCGAACGAGAGCAGTTTCTCGAGGTCACCGAGCGCTGGTACGAAACATTCATGGAAAAAGTCAGCGAAGCGCGGGATCTCGAAATCGGCGATGTTGAACGCATCGCCGCCGGCCGTGTGTGGACCGGCGAAGCCGCGGTCGACAACCGGCTCATTGATGAGACAGGCACGCTTCAGGATGCAATTCGCTACGTACGCGAACAGGCAGGTATACCCGAAGAACAGCGCACCACGATTGTGCAGGGCCCACCGCTTCCGCTCATAGGTGTGCCCGCGGACATGCCCGGCATCGTCTCGAGTCCACTGAGAGGAACTACCCCGACCGTCGACGGATCGCTCGCAGGCCTGCGTGAAGGAACCCCATCGTTAGGTTCCGACGAGGCACGACGTGTCGATTCAATCGACTCCTGGTTCGCAGGGCATACCGGACAGGATGAACGGCCGGCAGGCTCCGGGCTGGTCATCGATTACATCGACCTCATAACCGGAAGCGAGGGGACGCCCCAGGCGCTTATGCCCTTCGAACACCTGCACTGGTATTACCGGGAATCGGGGCAGCAACGGTAAGATACTATGCCCCGAATTCCTTCCTCCGAGCAGCGCGCGCTGCGTTTCTCGATCGCCGCGTCGGTAGTATTTGCCGCGATATCGTTCGTCCTCGGAATCCTGTTTCGATCTCAGGTTATTCTCTTTGACGGTCTGTACTCCCTGATCTATGTCATTCTATCGTGGAGCACCCTGATTGCGCTGAAGTTCATGCGCCGCAACGACTGGGAAACCTTTCCATTCGGCAAATACACCATAGAGCCCCTTGTCGTAACGATCCGGTATATCGCACTGCTCGCGCTGATATTAGCGTCCCTCGTGTCCGCGATTATCGCGCTCTTCCAGGATGGGCGGGATATCGTGGTGGACGGCGGGCTCGCGTATGCAGTGTTTGCAACCCTCTACTGTCTGATCATGGTCTGGGATATGCGCCGTCGCAACGCCGTACTGAACTCCAGCTTCGTGCGCGCCGAGATTAACGAGTGGTATCTGGATACAATCGTAAGTGCAGGAGTTGTTGTCGGCTTCGCGATTGCGTTCGCAATGGCGCGTTTCGCCCCCCTCGCCGAATGGGTTCGCTATGTCGACCCCATAATGATGATCGCTCTCTCTATTTACTTCTTCAAATGGCCGGTACGCGAAATCAGAACGTCCCTGCGCGAGGTGCTTTCGATGAAGCCGGAAGGCAAACTCGCAGAAGAAATAGAAAGCGTGATCAAGAGTATTGAGCAGCGCTACCGCATGCAGGAATCGATAACACGTGTCAGCAGAGTATCGGAAACGGTATGGATCGAAGTCGATTTCGTGGTTACCGAGGCGAGCGGAATAGAGCGTATTGACGATCAGGACCGAATCCGCGAGGAGATCATGGAGCTTATTCCCGTCGACAGAACACAGGTCTGGCTGAGTGTTGGATTCACGAAGGACCGGAAATGGGCGGTATGACTCCGAACAGTCTGCCTCCGAATGGGTTTCTGCCTTGGATAACCTCCCTGCAGCGGTCTGCTTGCACAGGTACCTGCGGCCGACTACGCTGTACGTATGTTTGAACAACTCTTCGCCGAAGTCAGTCAGTATGCCACGACGCTCGGCTGGCTCGGACTGTCGCTCGCACTGATCATCGGCATTATTGTCGCGGTCGCAGGCTACCGCATACGAATGATTTTCTTTTTTGTCGCCGGATTTTATGCCAGTGCGGCGATCCTCGGTCCATTGTTCGCCAACATAATAGATGAACCGCAGACCGCAATAGTATTCAGCCTTATAATCGGGGTAGTCGGCGGCTTCATTGCTGTACGCCTCTATTTCGTCGCGCTCTTTCTGGCAGGGGTACTTGCCGGCGCATCGTTACTTATAACCGTGTCAGCGAATGTATTTCCCGAAACCGATGCAGTCCTGCTCGCGGCGGCCGCGATCGGGGCGATCGCCGGTGGTATCGTGGCGCTGCTTCTCGACCGGATTGCGGTAATCGCGGCAAGCGCCTGGCTCGGGGCTCTGCACGCTGCCGCCGCAGCAAGCACTATCATCTACAGAGCAGCTGGTATTCCGGACGGAGTGCGCATGGGAATCTTTGTGACCGTACTCGTCCTCGTTACCGCTGTCGGGATCCTGTATCAGCTTCGCGCCTTTCCGACCAGTAGATATCGCTACGCGCCGCGCAGTCAGAAACGAAAGTAAGTACCTGGCGGCCGTTTCATTCAGCAAACGCTTAGCTTACATTCAGCGAACGCTCAGAGAGAGACTCCCAGAAAGAACGCACCAATCACCAGTGAAGCGGCGAGCAACCGCTCACTCCAGAGCTGGATTCTCACCGATCGACGGTAACGAATCCACGAGCGCTCCAAGCTCTCCAAGGCCTTCCCGGATTCCTGAAGTGCTTCGTTCAAAATCATCAAGTCCTCCTGAGAGTTCTCGTTCGACGCGCTCAAATGCTCGATCTCCTCGCTCATACTCGTCAACGATCGCTCGAGCCGTTGCCGCCTCTCCCGCGATTCGCTCAAGAGTACGCGCATCGATTCGAGTTCGTCGCCAGCTTCGTTCAGCAACCGTTCCTGCTCGGCGGCCAGCAG
>CAZMEV010000112.1:0-9733 GCA_964565375.1 uncultured Spirochaetaceae bacterium | reverse complement strand
ATCACCAGGAGTTCGACTCCTTCCTGCAGGAGCTGAAGTCACGACTCGAAGAGTAGGCGATTGAATTCCTCAGCGACCTCGGGCGAGGAGAAGTTGGCCTCAGCCGGCGTGGACCAGGTCCACGGTGTAACGGTTTCGCCACGTATCACCGCCGATGCCTGGGCCGCCGAGTAGAGCTTGAGCTCGTACACCCAGTTCGCCATCATGAGAATGGCCGCCTGGTGCATGCCGGTGCTCGTGGTGGTGCACGCGTCGTGCACAAGATGAATGCGGTATCCGCGGAAGTATGCGTCGAAGACACTTGTCATGAGGCAACCGTCAGTGACCACCCCGCCGATTATCAGGTCGGTTACGCCCATGCCCCGAAGCATGAGATCGAGAGGTGTTTCGTAGAAGGCACTCCAGCGGTGTTTGTCCACAACGATTTCCCCGTCCCGCGGGGCAAGCGCATCCACAATTTCAATGGCATCGGTGCGGTCGTTGTAGGAGACAGGCTCGCCGTTTTCATCGAGAGGTTCACCGAGCGAAAGTCCAATCCCGTCGGCACGGTTGATCTGCCGTGTGTACACCACCGGGATTCCGTGCTCACGCACGGTGTCGAGGACCTCGCGTGCCTTCGAAACGGCAGCGGGATAATCGTGCAGGTCGTAGCCTGCTTCATTCTGCATGTCGATCAGCACGAGGGCGTATTTCATCCGGCGGATTATAGGGTTTCACGTTGCCTTTGACGAGTGCGCGACGCTGTGTCGCTGGAGCAGAAGGGAGGTAGCCTGATGCCACAGATCGATTGGAGTATTCCGCAGCCGGCAAAGGGAATCCGCGGAGCCGTGGAACGCCTGACCGGCCCGGGCGCTACAGGAGCGGAACTCGTGCTGCAGTTCTCGTCCGCCGCAGCGGGCGCGCTGACGGCGGGTTACTGGTTTGCGAGGGCAGGCGACGGGGCTGCGTGGCAGGTGCTTCTGGCTGCTGTCCTGGGGTTCGATATTGCCGGCGGTGTTGTAACGAATGCGACATCCAGTGCGAAACGATGGTACCACCGCGGGGGACTGCATTTCGCTCATCATCTGGGCTTTGTGCTCGTTCATCTGCTGCACCTGGCGGCCGTGGCGTATCTGATTCTCCCGGGAAGCACGCACTACTTCATAACAGGCGCTGTTCTTCTGGTCTCCGCCGCCACAGTTATTCTTCGCGTTCCCCGCTACCTGCAGCGCCCCGTTGCACTTGCCCTGTATGCGCTGATTGTCGCTATTTCGCCACAGCTTCTACCCGATCCGGCCGGCATGGAGTGGTTCATTCCACTGTTTTTTCTGAAGCTGCTTGTAAGCCATCTGGTGGTGGAAGAGCCGTACAGACCGGAAAATGACTGAAAACCGCTAAGGGCAACAGTGCAAACCGGAGAAACATCAGCCTGATCCATGCGAACTGCAACGAACCGATCTCGGCGACGATAGTTTCCTCCCCCGGGCTGGTTGTTTTCACTGTCGAGAAACCACGCTGAAGTGATCGCCGGCAGCACGTCGGAAGATACCGGACTCAGCTGAGCTTATGATACGCTTTTAACTGAAGCTTTGGATTATCATGGATTTCCGGAGGCGATTATAAGCCGTTCGCCCCAAGGCTATACGAGGAGCACGGTATATGACCGAAGATAAGAAGTTGCGGGTCCTGTTTTTTGGTGCCGGCGTGCTGGGAAGTCTCTACGCTGCCCGCTTGCACGAGGCGGGCCATGAGGTGGCGATCGTTGCTCGTGGGCAGCGGTATGAACAGCTGAAGAAGCACGGCATAGTGCTCGTGCGCCACGACACCGAGGAGCAATCGATGACCCATATCCGTGTCCTCGATCGCGTTCCACCGGACAAACAGTACGATCTGTGCGTTGTGCTTGTACAGCGACAGCAGCTTGACGAGGCGCTGCCCGCTCTCGCGACCGGAACCGGGATCGCGAGCTATCTGGTCATGACCAGATGCTGGATGGCCCGGATATTCTCATCGAAGCCATTGATCGCAAACGCCTTCTTCTCGGGCATGTGAACGCCGGGGGTGAGCGGCAGGGCCACATTGTCCGCTACATGTGTGCCGAGCGAATGACTATGGGCGAGCACGACGGCTCAAAGTCCGAGCGACACGAGCGTATCGCCGCCGCATTCGAAGACGCGGGATTTCCGGTGGATATTTCCCGAGACATGGTCGCGTGGAAACGGTGTCATGCCGCGTTCGCAACTGTGCTTGTAAACGCGCTATATGTGGCGGGTGACGATAACTTCCGGCTTGCCCGCGATCGTGCCTTGATGAAAAAGCTCGTAATCGGAATCAGGGAAGCGCTCTCGGTAGTACAGGCACACGGTATCGCGATCGAGCCGAAAAAGCTCAAGGCAATTTACTGGATACCGGTGTTCGTCCTTGTCCCGCTGCTGTCGAAGGCGCTCGGCAGCGATCTCTTCGACATAGGCGGCGCACGGCACGCGCGAAATGCGCATGAGGAAATGGCCCTGTTGAGCTCCGGGCTGCTGGAGATGGCGCGTGTAGCGAGTATCGACACGCCGGTTATGGATGATCTTGCCCGTGGTGCTGAGTCGGGGGTGGAAATCTGCCGTGGGGTTTGCTCATCCAGAACGGGTTTGGGAATAAGTAACGGGTGAAGCCGGTCTCGAGCGCAGGTGACCGGCCCTTCTCCGAAATCACGTAATATTCTCTTGACGGGCTGAAAAACCGGTGAGATACTGAAAACGTTATCAGTCTTTGCAGGAATGCTGAGGCTGACAGTGGTGTACAGTTGCCGTCGATGCGGATGCGCTGCAACTCAGACTGAGGGTGAGGCACGAGGGAATGACAACGATAAAAGAGATTGCGCACCGCGCCGGGGTTTCTCCTGCTACCGTTTCCCGCGTTCTTAACGGAAAAGCGTGGGTGAGCGAAGAGAAGCGCCGCGTTGTCAACGAATGGGTAACGCAGCTTGGCTATAAGCCCAATCAGGTTGCGCAGACTCTGGTTGGAGCGCGGTCCTTTCTCCTGGCGTTGGTAATAACAGATGTTTCAAATCCGTTCTTTGCCGACGTCGTGAAACTTCTGCAGCAGGAGGCGTTTCTGTCCGGCTACTCAATCCTGCTATGCCATACAAATGCCGCTGCCGATATCGAACGGCAACAGGTGGATTCTCTCCTGCGGCGCCAGGTCGACGGAGTCGTTATCGTGCCTGCAGCGGTTGACTCTCCGGGTGTCCGAAAGCTTCAGCAGGCAAATGTGCCGACCGTGGTAATAACGCAGCAGCATCCTGAACTGGACTCGGTTTCGGTGGATCACGAAGCAGGCGGGGCGATGGTTGCATCACATCTGGTTTCTGCCGGGCATACCGACCTTGCTTATTTTGGCAAATCGACTGATGCCAAGTTTCAGGGCTTTCAGCGGGAAGCTCAGGCAACCGGGATCAGCCCGGAGTGTATTGCCTGCGTCGAGATCGAGTATGGCTCAGTCGAAACGGTAGAGATCGAAGGCAGTGTCAAACGTTTCTTTGAGACGCCTCAGGGTCGGCGAACTACCGGCGTGTTCGCCCTTAATGATTTTGTTGCTCTCGCCGTTCTGAATACCGCCGCGGATTGCGGTCGTTCCACCCCCGCGGATTTATCTGTTGTCGGGTTTGATAACTCCTATCTTGCCCGAATTCACCGACCTTCGCTGACATCCGTAGCCCAGCCGATCCAGGAGATGGCCCACCGTGCAGTTGAACTGTTGCGACGACGGATCACCGAGGACGAGCCGGGGGGGCATTGCACAACGTTATTGCAGCCGCGCGTGGTTGTGCGTGGCTCATCATCTCAGGAAACTGTGGTCCCGGTCGAGGCGGCGTATGGAGTCGACCGGAACGGGACCTCTGGCGGAAAGGCGGAGACGAATGAGTAACAAGGATCAGAGTTTGAAGAAACTGAAAACGTTTGCATATAATTCAGGCTTTTCATCAAGCTATTCCCAGCCGGCCGGGCGGATTCACTTCGGCTCCTTGGGGCGTTGGATAAACGACCCCTGCGGACTCGTCCATTGTGATGGAGTCTACCATCTGTTCTACCAGCTCAACCCCCACGGGACTGAATGGGGCAATATGCATTGGGGCCATGCGGTAAGCTCGAACCTCATCCACTGGGAACATCGGCCGATCGCAATCAGTCCGCACCCGGAATTCGGAATGGCGTTCACCGGTTCAGTTGTGGTGGATACCGAAAACAGCTCCGGGTTCTTCCCGCAGAGCGCCACCGGCTTCGTCGCGCTTCTTACAACAGCTCGCGAGTCAAAGGACGAAGCCACACTCGTTCAGACTCAGTCGATCGCGTATTCCCATGATCAGGGAGAAACATGGCAATGGTACTCGGGAAATCCGGTAATCGCTGATGAACGCCTGCGCGATTTTCGCGATCCCAAGATTGTCCGGCATCCCGAGACCAAACGCTGGATAATGTGCATCTCTGCAGGAGCATCAATTCGCTTTTACCGCTCGAATGATCTTCTTGTGTGGGAATGCATGTCTTCCTACGAGCCGGAATCTGTCCCGGATGTCTGCGAATGCCCTATTCTTATCCGTTTTCCGCGAGATGGACACGACACCTGGGCGCTTGCCTATTCTCTGGCCAACCCGGACGATGCCCATTTTTCCGGAGTTCGCTATGTCACCGGTACATTCGACGGTGTGCGATTCCTCAGAGACAAGGCTCCCGAACGTCGGTTGGATCAGGGGCCTGACTTCTATGCCGTTCAGAACTGGTACGGGGTGCCTGAAAAAGCTGAATCAGCGATCGTTGCCTGGGCGAACAACCCAGCATACAGCCATTCGCTTGCGGCAGAAGTCTCGGGTTGTACAGGGATCATGACCGTACCGAGAAGGGTTACGCTTTTCCATGGAACCGCGCCCATGCTGCGCCAGACTCCCGTGACCGATGCACTCATGCCGGTGCCATTGGAGCGGGGGCGAGTTTTTCATGAACCGGGCAGCAGCATCTTTGAGTCTGTCGGCGTTGCCTCACCGTTTCAAATAGAGTTGCAATCAGACGACAGCAGTTCTGCAGGTTTCGCCGTTTTCATTGAAGGCAGTGCCCGCGACAGCGGCGACGAGCGGTCAAACGACGTTTCAGGTTCAGCTCTTCGTTCGAAAGAGGCGGTTGCTGCTGGTTCAAAGCAATCGCGGGGGATCGGGCCACATCATCCACCGCTTCTCACCGTTGAGTTTGATTCGGTCGACCGCAAACTCGTTGTCTGTCGCAACATCCCGAGTACGTCAGTGCCCTCCAACATGCGCGAAACACGTACGATCGGAGCTCCTGACCCAGATATCCCCCTCAACCTGACCGCGATCATCGAAGAAGGAATTGTTGAGCTGTTCGCCTTCGACGGTACGGTTACTGCAACATATTTGCTGCCCGACCATCCCGATCCCATGCGGGTGCGTGTGACATATGACCCTGACGGAGCTGAGCTTGCTCTTCACGGCCATGAACTTGTTCACCCCGAGTCGCATCAGAACACATTCCGGACCCCTGAGGCGGATTTGTGCGAACCAGGGCTAACGGAAAGAAGCAACTTCGATAAAGGAGGTGATCCATAAGGAAGAAAACATGCAAATCAGAGGACAGCAGAAATAAGCGAGGAAGCGGCATCCACCTGATTAACCCCAGCGGAGCCGCATTCCCCGAGGCTCGCCGGGCGAGCCTGTCGTTCCGTTGGAGTATACGAACGGGAGCCCGGCAAGGCAACAAGAGGCATTTCCTGAAGGAGGAATAGACATGCAACGCATTGCACAGATCGCAGGTTTAATTCTGCTATTCACGCTCGCAACCGTTATGCCGCTTCTCGCAGGCGGTCAGCGGGAGGAAGTAGCTGATCCGGTGGAGATCATGGGTCCGTTCGGCGGGCCGGATGAGGCCTACTTCGTTCGTATTCTCGAGGAGTTCACGGAGAAGACAGGTATCGAGGTTGAATACCAGGCAGATCCTGATTTCAACACGCAGATAATGGTTCGAGTAGAGGCCGGGAACCCGCCCGATATCGCCGCAATTCCGCAACCTGGAGTGATGGAAGCCCTTGCCCGTCGGGGCGCTCTGACCCCACTTCCCGAACCGTTGGTCCAGAGGGTAGAAGAGAATTACCTGGACGACTGGAAGACATACGGATCGTACAACGGAGAGCTTTACGGGCTGTTCCATCGCGTTAATGCGAAGAGTTTTGTGTGGTATCCAAAGCAGGAGTTCGAAGCACGCGGTTATGAAGAGCCGGAGACCTGGGACGAGATGATCGAACTGATGGACCAGATGGTCGCGGACGGCGTTACCCCGTGGGCGATCGGCATGGAGTCGGGGGGTGCTACTGGTTGGCTCGGAACCGACTGGGTTGAAGATATCATGCTTCGTACGGCAGGCCCTGAAGCCTACGACGATTGGATCACCAATAATCTGGCCTTTAACTCGCCGGAAGTTCGTGAGGCGTTCGAGTATCTTGAGCAGATCTGGTTGAACGAGGACTACGTGCTCGGCGGGACGGATTATATCCGTGGTACCGGCATCGGCGATGCGGTACGTCCACTCTTCCGCGACCCACCGGAAGCCATGCTGCACAGGCAGGGAAACTTCATCCTGAATGAGGTTCCTCAGCGGGTCCTCGACAACATGGAAGAAGAGATCGGCTTCTTCGTCTTTCCGGAGATTAACCCTGAGCATGGACAGCCTGTGTTCGGCGGCGGCGACCAGTTTGTCATGTTCGATGACCGCCCGGAAGTCCGGGAAGTCATGGAGTTCCTCAGTACCTGGGAAGGAGCGCGGGCGTGGGCCGAGAGCGGCACCGCCATTTTCCCGCACAAAGACACTAACTTCGACGACTATCCCAACGCTATTATCCGTGAGATCGCGCGGACTGTCGTTGAAGCGGACAGTTTCCGCTTTGATGCTTCCGATATGATGCCCGCTGAAATCGGCGCGGGTGCATTCTGGGAAGGAATGGTCGACTTTGTCGGCGGAGTGCCGACAGACACCGTGCTGGATGAAATCCAGGAAACGTGGGACGAGCTCGACTAATAATACGAGGCGAGTTCCCTTCAATACCGCTGCGGCCGGGATCACTCTACGCCGGCCGCAGCTTCCTCCCAAAAGCCTCACTGGAAAGGAGGTGATGCTGCAATGCTACAAAACAAACGGTCGGGCCACCCTGACGGCGGCGGGGATCGTAGCGTAATTCACGATCCATCGCGATCCCAGGTGTTTCTCCGGGGTACGCTCGGTGCTCTCGTACTTGCTGCGATCATCGGGGTGCTTTTTGCCGGGTTTCTCTTTCTCAGAGATACTCGAGCCTCACAACTCACTGTAACCGTATTTGCCATAATCTGGGGGTCAGGCGGAGTTATAGCGCTGTACTGGTCATTCAACCACTTCGTCTCCCAAATGCCCGAACAGTGGCAGTCGAGGCTGGAGCCGCTGTTGTTCATCGGGCCTGCGATGCTTTTCGTTGCATGGTTCATGGCCTTCCCGGCGGTGAGAACGCTGTACCTCAGCTTCTACGGGCGCGACTCGGAACTCTTTGTCGGCCTCGCAAACTACCGCTTTGTCTTCTTCAGCCGGGCTATGTTCATAGCGTTTCGAAACAATCTTCTGTGGATAATCTTCGGAACCGGTCTGTCGGTGTTCTTCGGTTTCATTATTGCATACGTCGCTGACCGGACGAGCTGGGAGAAGACAGGTAAGATCTTCATCTTTCTGCCCATGGCCATCTCTATGGTTGGTGCAAGTGTGATATGGCGGTTCATCTACTCGATCAATCCCGATATCGGGCTGCTGAATGCGATTGTCACCAGCCTGGGGGGTGAGCCCATGCCATGGCTCACAATACGCCCCTGGAACAACTTTTTTGTCATGAACGTCTTTATCTGGGCTCAGACAGGATTTGCTATGATCGTGCTCTCGGCGGCAATTAAGGGTGTTCCCAAAGATCTTCTCGATCAGGCACGCGTCGACGGGGCGAATGAGCCCATGGTTCTGCGCAGGATTATTATACCCTACGTGAAGATGACGATCGTCGCGGTTTCCACCGCGATAATGATAGCGACGCTGAAGACCTTTGATGCCGTGTTTGCCATGACGCAGGGACTCGACGGGACGGAGGTCCTTGCGACCATGCAATACAAACAGATGTTTCGCTACTTTCATTGGGGACGGTCGGCGGCTGTCGCAATTGTCATTATGGTCATTGTCATTCCGGTGGTCATCTATAACATCGTTCAGTACAGGAAGGAGGGAGCACTATGACCGCCACGTCGAATGCACAGAAGGTTCAGGACACTACGGCGTCGTCAGGCAGCAGATCGATCGGCGGCCCTTCCTGGCGCGTATTCCGGCCCGGTACGATTGGAAGACTCGTGCCCAGCGTGATCCTGGCAATTCTTGTCGTTGTCTGGTTCGTTCCGACACTTGGAGTCTTCGTTTCTTCCTTCCGGGATGTCGACGCCATGTCGGAATCGGGCTGGTGGACCGTATGGCGGGATCTGGATTCGCTCACCCTCCGCAACTATCAGGAGGTTATCGGTGGAGCAACGTACGAGTATGTTACCACTGAAGGAAGAAGAATTGTCTCGCGCGGTCAGGACCTCGGTCAGGCGTTTCTGAACACGCTGACTGTCACGATCCCCTCGGTTATCATACCGATAACCATGGCTGCATTTGCTGCCTACGGGTTTTCGCACTTGAAGTTTTTCGGGCGGAAGATCATCTTCGGCCTTATTGTCGCGATGCTTGTGGTCCCGGTGCAGATTTCGCTGGTTCCTATTCTTCGGGATTATCAGCGTATCGGCTTGACCGGAACGTATCTGGGTGTATGGATGTTTCACACCGGCTTCGGGATACCGCTTGCAACGTACCTTCTTTATAACTTCATGGTTACGATCCCGAAGAGCATCAAGGAGTCGGCGATAATCGATGGCGCGAGTAATTTCCAGGTGTTCCACCGACTCGTTGTTCCCCTGTCGGTGCCCGCACTTGCGGCGTTCTCGATCCTTCAGTTCCTGTGGGTGTGGAACGATCTGCTCGTGCCTATGGTGTTCTTAAGTGGTGTGGGCAGGGATACCGCCGTGCTCACGCAGCGTCTGATGAACCTGGTAGGACAGTACGGGCAGGATTGGCATCTGCTCACTGCCGGGGCCTTCGTCAGCATGGTGCTGCCGCTTGTCATGTTCTTCTCGCTGCAGCGCTATTTCGTGCGGGGACTTCTCGCCGGGTCGGTAAAGGGCTGAGTTTGCGGCCTCAGCATGCCCGGGCGCTGCGCATGCCCTGGCCCTGCGTATGCCCGGGCGCCGCCTTCGCCTACTCCCACCGCAACGCCTCTATCGGGTCGAGCCGGGAGGCGCGCCAGGCCGGGAACCCTCCGAAGAACAGGCCGATCGCAAGCGCGAAGGAAAAGGCGATCAGGACTGCTTCGGGAGTTACGAGCGTGGCGAGTCCGGCGAAGTGTTCGGCTGCCCACGAGAGGGCGTAGCCGAGCGCAACGCCTATGAGTCCGCCGCCGGCGGATAGCAGAACGGCTTCGCCGAGAAACTGCGTCATAAGGTGTGCCGACTTCGCTCCGAGGGCCATGCGCACGCCGATCTCGCGTGTTCGTTCGGTAACCGACACGAGCATAATGTTCATTATTCCGATGCCTCCGACAAGCAGGCTTATCGCGGCGATGCCGCCGAGCATGAGCGTGAAGGTGTCGGCGACGCCGGTTACCGTTC
>CAZMEV010000111.1:0-9806 GCA_964565375.1 uncultured Spirochaetaceae bacterium | reverse complement strand
CCTAGAAGCACGAGAAATGTTACGAGGATAGGAGCATGGCGACTGATCTCCGTCCAGAGGTAGTTTATAAGACCTCGCCGCTGGTACAACCACATAAAGATAAGCGTGATTACCACACTCGAGGCGATACTCGGCATATAGTAGGTGGCGCGAAAGAAGCCGAGGCCTCGAATTTTCTGATTCAGCACTGTTGCCATGACCAGTGCGAGAAATGTCTGCACTGTCGTTACGATGATCGAGAAGAGTAGTGTGTTCTGCAGCGCGCGGAGGAACAGTGACTGAGAAAAGAGCCGGATGTAGTTCTGGAAACCCACCCACTGCGGATCGCTGAACAGATTATAGTCGGTGAAGCTGAAGTAGAACGCGCGTCCGGTAGAATACGCAAAGAAGATCGCGAGAAATACCAGAAACGGTGACAGAAAAAGATACGCGCCGAGCTGTTCCCGCCTGGATGAGCTCCGGGAACCGATGCGGGGCTTTCGAGCCATTCCGGCACCGGCCGGAGTTCTTACACTGTCCATATCGCACTCCGTTAAGAAAGTCAGGGGAGGTCGCGGCAGCCGGGACTGCCGCGACCGTGAAACCGACAATCAGTCGCTGTATCTGAGCAGACTGTCAGCGCGACAGGAGTTCGTTGAGCTCTCGCTGTGCCTGCTCGAGGGCCGATTCTACCGACGCTTCTCCCGTCATGATCTCGCTCAGCGCGGCATCGATTGGTCCAAGCCAGTCGAGCCCGATCTCGCCGAACTGGAAACCAAATACGTTCCCATGCTCGGCACCCTCAAAAACTGTGCGATTGGCGATGGCTTCAGGGGTGTTCTGATCAAAATAATCCGACGCCAGCATCTCTTCACGGGACGGAATAGCGAGGCCTTCTTCGAGTACGAACTGCTGCGCCGCCGGAGAGGTGAGCGCTTCGAGAACCGCCAGGGCTGCGTCCATGTTTGCGGTCCTGGTGTTGATGCCGTAGGCGACTGTGTAAAGAAAGTTGCCGGACTCGCCAGTCGGAGCTCGGGGGATAAATGTGGTGCCGTATTCAAGGTTCGGCGCAGCGTCACGCAGATAGCCGAGCAACCAGGCGCCCTCGAACGCAATGCCGACGTTTTCGGTGCCGAACGCACCGCCACCCCATCCCTGACCGAAGTCGCTCGGCTGGGCGGCAACTCCGTCGGCGACCAGGCCGGTGTACCATTCAACCGCTTCCACGAGTGCCGGGTCGAGCAAATTCGCGCTTCCATCTTCAGCGATTTCAAAACCATTCGCGAAGGCAAAGGCGCCGAATCGTTCGAACTGGGCGGGGAATACCGCTCCGTACACATCGTCGTCGACGGCGTCGATTGCACGGATCATCTCTTCGAGCTCGTCCCAGGTTGTTTCCTGATCGGGGTAGTCCACTCCCGCCTCGTCGAAGAGGTCCTTGTTGTAGAACATCCCGAGGGTGTTGAAATCCTTCGCGATTCCGTAGACCTGCCCATTGAACCTGTAGGATTCAATGAGGGAGTCTATAAACGGTGATAAGTCTGTTCGATCGTCCAATGGCTCGATTAAACCGGTAGCGATAATACCGGGAGCGGTCTCTACCGGAATGTATACAACATCACCTGCGGTTCCGGCCGATAGCGCGTTGAACAGGGCAGTGTTGTAGTCATCTTCTATCGGCTCATAGACGATTTCGATCCCCTGCTCGGCCAGCCCGTCTCCAATTACGTCTTCAATCAGTCGCGCCTTGATCGCCGGATCCTGCCCGCCGTATCCCATTACGCTGATTTCCACCGGCTGGTCCGGATCCTCCTCCGCCTGACCGCCTGCGAAAAGCGCTCCTGCACTGATCGTCAGAATCAGCGCCACAAACCCGAGTAGTCGTATGGACTTCATTACAAACCTCCTCTATGGAATAAGCCGTAAAAATTGGAACCGGTTCCATATTGCGCCCGAAATCTGCCGGCGTCAAGCATTACTTTGTGGCCTACGCACGTTTATACACACTTATGCAGGCGGTTTTCGCAGTCGGGCAGTAGTGGATCGGGGAATCAGCTGTACCGGCAGAAGGATAGAATCCTTTGGGCCGCCCTCCATCATCTCCTGCAGCAGCGAGACGGCAGTGCTGCTGAGGTGCCCCACGTCCTGACGGACCGTAGTCAGCCAGTTACCGGCGATTTCTTCAATATCGTCGAAGCCGACAACCGAAATGTCGTAGGGTACCTGCAATCCAGAGTCACGAACCGCGGCAACGACTCCGCTTGCCATTTCATCGGAGGCAGCGAAAATGGCGGTTGCGTCCAGCCCCTCTTCCAGCAATTTTCGGGTTATCCGATATGCTTCAAGATCATTGTTACCGCCTTCAAACAGATAAGCCTCCTCATTGAATCTCACGCCGGCCTCCTCGAGGGATGCTTTCAGCCCAACAAGCCGGTCGTGTGACGCCTGAGTATGGATGCCTCCGGCAACAAATGCTATTCGCTCGTGTCCCAATCGCAGCAGGTGTTCACCGACCTGGCGTCCGCCATCGATATCGTCAGGGGCAACGCATGCGGTGTCGGGTCGATGTCCGAGAAGTACATAGGGTACGCCCTGTTCCTGCAGATACTGCAAACGAAGATCGTCGTCGTGGGCGCCGAGAAGCACGAACCCGTCTGCCAATCTTTCGGGCATGCCATCACTGCGGGTCCCCACCTCTTCAAACCGTAATCCACTCTCGCGTAGAGCAGTCGAAAAGTGTCCGAGGAAATAGGCAAAGAATGGGTGAAGGCGCCGCATGCCTTGCGATACGTGCAGGCCAATAGTACGGTTTTGGGCGAATGAAAGCTCACGGGCGCTCTGATCCGGGCGATAGTTGAGCTTCTGCATTGCCTCAAGCACCCTCACGCGAGTGGTGTCATGCACCTCCGGACGATTGTTGAGAACACGGCTTACGGTTCCGACGGAGACCCCTGCCTCTTCCGCTACCGTTCGTATTGTGACGCGACGCGTCGAGTCCGGCGAAGGTGTATTCATTACTATCCTTATCTATTGGGCGGCCTTCGGCTTCCCGGGATGTTGAGTCTATTGTGGTCTGGTGTACTCAAATACTCAAGCACGAGTCAAGCTTGCAGCAATCCGGGCAATTTGTTTCGTTGTTTGACCGTAGCGGGCATGGCATACTCGGTGCATGGTTACTCAGGTCGTACCCGCTAGCAACTTTGAGGATGTCGCTACGATGGTTGGGCCGAAACGCCCGGATGCCACTGTGTGCTGGTGCCTGAGTCACCGGATTCCTGCCAGAGAAAATCGCGAGCTCACCGGTCCCGCACGGGGCGAGAAGGTAGCCGAACTCATGAAAGACCGGCCCCTGGGTGTGCTTGCGTACGAGGGCGATGAAGTGGTCGGGTGGGCAGCTGTTGCCCCACGGGCAGAGACTACCTTCGCGCGAAGCCCGAAAATCCCCCATATCGATGATCTGGATGTATGGTCGGTGTGGTGCATCCGCGTTCGACCCGGCCACCGGAAACAGGGCATTTCCCACGCGTTGCTGGCGGGGGCCGTGGAGTTCGCCCGATCCCGGGGAGCGCCCGCGCTCGAGGGATATCCCGTGGATAATCATGGTGAAACTGTTGATCAGACAATGGCATTCGTGGGCACGCGCGGCACGTTTGAAAAAGCAGGATTCTACAAGGCCGCCGACACGAAATCCGTCAGCGGCGGCTTCCCACGCGTACTCATGCGGCACGATCTGAAATGATCTGCGGTGATTCGGGCCTCATCGGTTACATGAACCGCCATAATCCCATGACGTCAATACCGACGTGCAGGAAAGAGAAAACTTCCAGGCAAGAGAGTGTGCACTAAGGTTCGTGCAAGAAGAATAGATATCAAGTCGTATTTTTGCATTGACAGTGTTTTGAACCACCCCCTATCCTCAAAGGAAAAGATGTAAAACCGGTTTTGCTGCACAGTAAAACCGGTTTTCTTCGAGACAATTCTTTCTGGTCCTATGCACTAAGGAGGAGAGACCATGCAACGAGTAATGACGATCGCAGTGGTGCTGACGCTGGTATTTTCCGTGAGTGCCTTCCCTGCCGGTGAACAGGAGCGGTTGCCCGGCGATATCGATCTGTGGACGGCTGAAGGTGAAGCGGACGGCGGCCTTGATGTTGTCGAAACCTTTGCTGAGGAGTTTGAGGAACAGAACCCGGATGTCGACATTAACGTTGTCGACCACGACGTGGAAGATCTTCGAGAGGATTTTCAGACGGCGTCGCTGGCCGGACAGGCTCCGGAGCTGCTTTGGACGGTGAACGATCACGCCGGACCGTTTACGCAGGCCGGGCTGATCCAGCCGGTTCAGGATTTCTACAACGAGGACGAGTTTATCGAACCTCTGGAAATTGGCGGTGATTACTGGGGTGTTCCTATTACCAGCGGAAATCACCTCATGCTCATGTACAATAAGAGTCTCGTCGACGAAGCTCCCGAAACGACTGATGAGATGATCGAGATGAGTCAGCAGGTCATGGACGAGCACGATGGCGTATACGGGTTTACCTATGATTCGGTTGAACCGTTCTGGCTGGTACCGTGGCTCGGAGGCTTCGGTGGTGAGGTGTTCGCCGAAGACGGTGTGACTCCGACACTTGATACGCCCGAGATGGTCGACACGCTTCAGTTTCTCTGGGACCTCGAATATGAGTACGAGATCGTCCCTGAGAATGTAGACTACGACACAATGGAAGCGCTCTTCTCAAACGGCGAAGCTGCTTTTGCCGTGCTCGGTGACTGGGCGATTGGACAGATGCGCGATGCACTCGGCGACGACCTCGGCATCGCTCCGCTTCCCATCGTCAGCGAAACCGGCGAGCGACCGGCACCGTACACCAGTGGTCAGTACTTCATGATCGCTGAACACGTGGAAGGCGAACAGCTGGAGATCATTCTTGACTTCATTGAATTTGTTACCGCCGAGGAACAGCAGCGCTATATAACCGAGCAGACTGGTCGGCTGCCGGCACGCCTTGCGGTACAGGAAGATCCTGTTGTCACCGATGACGAACTGCTGCAGGCGAGTGCCGAACAGATGGAACTTGGTGTCCCGATGCCGTCGGTCATGCAGATGCGTGCCAACTGGGACGCAATGCTGCCCGAGCAGAATGCGGTTCTCACCGACGACAAGGACCCGGCTGAAGCTGCTGCTGATATGCAGTCGATCGCCGAGTCGGCTATTGAGGAGATGGATCCCACGGATCCCGACGAATGGTAAATCGGTGGTACCCGACGCTCACTGCCTGGGGCATATGGCCTGCTGGTGGTGAGCGTGCAATGGAACAAGCGGTGTCGGTTCGACTACGCCGGCACTGCTTGCATGAACAGACGGCGGTCCGGCAATTGGTCGTGGCCGCTCGGCCGTGAAGCTTTCTGTCCGCTTCACGGCATAACGTGGAGTCTGACGTGCTATGGACAGTCTGACGCCTGACCTGATTTTACGAAGCGTTGAGCAGGTCGGCGTAACGATAATAGCAATTGTTATTGTTACGCTGATTCTGCAGTTTCTTGCCTACAATACACTGTACAGGTTATTGAAAACGCGCAACGCCCTCGCATACACGCTTCTGGTTCCCGGTGCGATTGGATTGACGTTCCTGGTCATTCTGCCGGTGCTCTACAATGTAGGGCTGGCATTTACCGACATGAGTTTAAGCCGGTTCGGTTTTGACCGGGGAATGTCTATTGGACTGGAACAGGGGGTGCGCAACTTTGTGGCGGTGTTTACGCGACCCGTGCTGCAGCAGGCGCGGTTCGGCGGAGTTTTCATGCGCACTGTGTTATGGACTGCAATTCAGGTAACCGCGCATGTGAGTATCGGCCTGACCGTAGCAATGCTGCTGAATCGACCGATGAAGCTGCGCGCGATCTACCGTACCATTATTCTCGTGCCGTGGGCGATACCGCAGGTTATCGCACTTTTGACCTGGCGGACGGAGTTCAATGCACATTACGGCTTCGTGAATATTCTGCTTCAATCGGTTGGCGGCAATCCGGTTCCGTGGCTCTCAGATGCGTTCTGGAACTTCGTTGCCTTTAACATCGTCAATATCTGGCTCGGGGTTCCGTTCATGGCTATCATTCTTTTCGGAGCATTGCAGAGTATCGACCACACGTTCTACGACACGGCCGAAATCGACGGAGCGTCCTGGGTTCAGCGCTTTCGCAATGTGACTATTCCGCTCATTAAACCGGTCATGACGCCGGCGGTCATTCTCGGGGTCATCTGGACTTTCAATAACTTCAATGTGCCGTTCTTCATTAATCCGCGCGGGTTCGAAACGTCGGATATCCTGGTAACGGCGTTGTTCAGGGCTGCCTTCGAGTACAATCGCTACGGATTTGCCGCAGCCTTCGCAGTCATTATTTTCCTGATTCTCTTCGCCTTTACCGTGTTTTATATGCGGGTTTCCAAATTCGATCCGCGTACGAGCGCTCGATGAGCTAAAGGGTTAGCGTTATGTCACACGTCAGCGAAATACAGAAGTATCGGCAACGCACGGTTCTCGAAGAGATCCGTCGCGTCGGGTTCCATAAATGGTTCTTTGTGCGGGCACGGGGAGACAGTCCTTTTCAGCGTACGCTTGTACACATAGCGTTGATCGGGCTGTGCATTATCGCAGCGTTCCCTCTCTATCGTATCCTCGTAGTATCGGTTCGTCCGAGCGGCCAGGTGCTTACCCCGGTTATAGAGTTATGGCCTGAAGGAGCAACAATACAGTCCTACATTAACGTCATTTTCGGGCGCGATTTCCTGTTGTGGGTGTGGAACTCGTTAATCATAACCGCAGCCACCTGTGTCATCGGCCTGACCATTGCCGCGACTTCAGCCTACTCGTTCAGCCGCTGGGATTTTCCCGGAAAGCGGCCGGGCCTGGTGTTTCTGCTGGCGACGCAGATGATCCCGGGAATGATGCTCATGGTGCCGATCTATATTCTGGCCACCCACTTGAACCTTGTGAACACGTGGCGCGGACTTGTCCTTGCGTACTCGGTACAGGCGGTGCCGTTCAGTATCTGGATACTCAAAGGCTATTACGACACCATCCCGTATGAACTCGAGCAGGCTGCCATGGTAGACGGGTGTTCACGAATGGAGTCGTTTTACCGTATTGTCCTGCCTCTGGCACGGCCTGCGCTTGCGATCGCATTTCTGTTTAACTTCATGCAGGCTTGGAACGATTTTATTCTGGCGAGAATCATGTTGCAGCGCACCGAGATGTACACATGGCCACTTGGCCTGAATCGGCTGCAGGGCCAGTTCACGAGTTTGTGGGGCGAGTTCGCTGCCGCCTCGCTTATGCTGTCGTTGCCGGTAGTGGTTCTGTTTCTCGCAGCGTCCCGGTTTCTGATCGGCGGGTTAACCATAGGTTCAGTGAAATCCTGACGTAGTCGATTACCATGAAAGTAACAATAAACGACATTGCCGAGCTCGCAGGGGTTTCCAAGACAACCGTTTCGTTCGCCTTTAACGATCCGGAGAGAATTGGTGAGGCGACGCGTGAGCGGATTCTCACGATAGCCGAGGAGCACGGGTATATACCCGATCCGGTTGCCCGGACCATGAGTTCAGGGAACGTTGGCGCGATTGGTCTGCTGGTCCCGCAGTCGATCCCTGCCACCTTCGCAAACCGTCACAACACGCGCATTCTCGACGGGATCGGAGCCGCCTGTGAGCGATACCGGAATCATCTTACGCTGATCCCTCCGATGGAAGGTTCGCTCTACCACAGCGTACGTAACGCGAGTGTAGACGGACTCGTGGCGCTCGGACTTATTGCAAACGAGCAGGCAGTGCGGGCGATCCGGCAGAGACGGATTCCCTTCGTTGCGATCGATGGTAGTCAGGGCGATGAGGTGCCCTCCGTGGGGATCGATGACCGGGCGGCGGCTGCAGAGATCATGCGGTATGTGCTTTCGTTCGGTCACCGGCGGATCGGGATAATCGGTCTGGGGCCGGAGGATGGAGCCGCGGGGCGACCGACCTTTGAGTCGACCGGAACCCAGTACTCGGGCATCGGTGAGCTTCGTCTGCTCGGATATGACGACGCACTGAGGGAGGTCGGTCTTTCACTTGAGGACGATCGGGTGCTGGTACGACAGACAGAGGCGGATATAACCTTCGGCGAAACCCGTGCGCGGGAGCTTCTCACCAGCGATCAGCCTCCGACTGTGCTTGTTACCTCGTCGGATGAAACAGCGCTGGGAGTGTACCGTGCAGCGGAGGAACTCGGACTGCGTATTCCGGAGGATGTGTCTGTGGCTGGTTTCGACGGAATCGACGAGGGGGCGATTGTACGCCCGAAGCTGACCACGGTCCACCAGTCGGGGTATGAAAAGGGGGAGCGTGCCGCAGAGCTGCTGTTCGGCGCACTTTCGGGCGACGGGGCGGTGCCGGCACCCGTTACGATCCGCACCGAGCTGCGTGCCGGCGGATCGGTCCGTGAGCCGCGGGACCACGTTGCCGCGTCGGCAGGCGGCACACGCGATGGCTGACAGTGTATGGAGTAACGTTGGATCGAGTACCCGCGGGGAGTGTAGCCGCTACCTTTGCGTGAGCTGTTTCCGGGATCGCATTCCGGCGATGCTGAAGGCTACACGTCTTCGACCGGGTATGCCTCCGCAGCTTCCAGATCGCCTTTTTCTGAAAAACGTCTGTTAATGGAGACCATTTCCGGCAGGAGTCGCTCGAAAATCTCAACGATTTCCGGGTCGAATTGCGCCCCTTTATTACTGCGTATGAGGTCGGCGGCATCGTCGCTGCTCCACGCCTGCTTGTAGGGCCGCTCGGAGGTAAGCGCGTCGAACACATCTACCACCGAAATAATGCGGCCGGATACCGGGATTGAATCCCCGGCGAGCCCATGAGGGTATCCCGAGCCGTCCCACCGTTCATGGTGAGTCAGCGCGATTTCGTGAGCAAGATGAAGGAGCTGCGAATTATCGCCCTCAAGAATCTCAGCCCCGATTATCGTGTGGGTTTTCATTACTTCCCACTCCCCGTCGGTCAGCTTCCCCTGCTTCAGCAGGATGGAGTCCGGTACCCCGATTTTTCCGACATCGTGTAATGGCGCGGCATGAAAAAGCATTTCGCGGTTATCCCGATCCCATCCGAGTTCCTGAGCCATACGCACGGCACTGTGGCTGACGCGAAGAATATGACGGCCGGTGTCGTTGTCACGGTATTCAGCAGCCCGGGCTAAGCGCTGCACGATCTGCAGGCGCGTACGCAGCAGTTCAGAGGTCTTTTCCCGCACTTTGCTGTCGAGCGTTTCCTTCTGGGCATACACCTCCTTGTGCGCCTGCTGAAGCTCGAGCATATTGCGTACCCGGGCATGCAACTCGTCACTGTCGAACGGCTTGGTGATATAGTCCCGTGCTCCTCCGTTCAGCGCCTGAAGCAGAAAATCCCGTCCGGATTGAGCGGTAAGAACCACAATGGGCGGCTGGAGCGGGTCTTCGAGCATGTTGAGCTGCTCCATGACTTGAAAGCCGTCCATGTGCGGCATGTTGAGATCGAGCAGTATGAGGTCGATACGGGCCTTTCTGTACTCGGTGATCACATATCTCGGATCCTGGATTGCAACAGTATTGGTATACCCGTACTTTGCGAGCATTGCCTTGAGAAGGGTAAGATTAGCTCGATCGTCGTCGACGAGTAGGATTCTTGAGTTCAGAGGGGATTCATCCATAGCACCTGATAACCTGCGCACTGTTCTTCTATTTAAGAACTTAGAGCGCCGACAACGGAGTGACAGAAAAATTACACCGAAATTATGAATTGTCAACAA